>PXRP01000034.1 GCA_003021655.1 Halobacteriales archaeon QS_4_69_31 | reverse complement strand
TCGCTCCAGCAGTGTGGAAGCCGCCACGCCCACGAGAACATCCAAGCAGTCGGACGGAAAGAGACGGGCCGATTCAAAATGATGCTCCACCGGATTGCCAACGGTATCATTGAGGAGGCAACCGAGAACGGCTGTACGGTCATCGCCTTCGAGGAATTGACCGGCATCCGCGACAGGCTTTCTGGCGCGTCGTGGGGCCACGAGTGGGCCTTCGAGCGGTTGTACGAGTACGTCGAGTATAAAGCCGAGTTACACGGCATCGACGTCGAACAGGTGAACCCGGAGAACACGTCCCGGCGGTGTTCGACGTGTGGGTTCACGCACCCTGACAACCGCGACGGTGAAGACTTCGAGTGCCTGAAATGTGGCTACGAGAATCACGCCGACTACAACGCGGTCGCCAGACTGCGTCTGGCGGGCAGCAAACGCGAGGCGTTTGCGACGGCGAAGAACATCGGACTGCGGTATCTCCGTCGTACCCAAACTGGGGACGACGGAGGCGTGCTCAAAAATCGAAGATTTTTGGCATGCCACTGAGCTTCGCTCAGTGAGCACACCCGTAGGCGTGCGCTTGAATCGCGGGACGCTGAACGCGAACGGAGAGTATGAGCCTCCTGCCGGGGAGTCCGGCCTGAGCGGGAGTCCACGCGAAAGCCCCACCCTCAACGAAGCGAACGGCGATAGCGCGGAACGAAGTTCCGCGAACCATTCGAGCGGGCCTGCGGCCCGCGAGAAGAAGCCGTGAGCGAGTAGGGTGGGGTAGTTTACTACCGTCTCTCTGCGCCGATATCCGGTGCATGGTCGAAGCACAAAAATACTGCTATTAAAACGAACGGGGTCAATTATTCTTGCTGATAACATTCGAACAGGATGTGATAATCAGTCGTACGAGCCGCGACGGTCGCGTCGAGCGCGCGCTCGGACGACCGAGGGAGTGCGACACGTGCCGGGCGCACCTGTCACCTGCGGGACGGTGCAGTTGTTACAGCTCTCACACAGTGCGCGGGTCCCGGGGTCGGCCCCGAGCAGGCGCGCCCCTAGTCGCGGTTCGGCGTAGAACGGGCGGCCCATCCCGACCATGTCACAGGCCCCGTCGGCGAGCAGGTCGTCGCAGGTGCCCCGTTCGCGGACGCCGCCCTCACAGAGGACTGGGACCTCGACCCGGTCGCGGACCGCCCGGCAGAGGTCGGCGTTCCAGGCGGGCTCGCGGGGGAACCGGCGGCTCTGGAGGCGGTTGAGCGCCGCGACGACCCGCGCCCGGAGGGGGCCGCCGAACGCCGCCGCGTACCCGGCCTGCATGTCCGCCGCCTCCCAGGCGCGTTCGGGGTAGGCGCCGCGGACGACGCTCATGTCCCAGAACGTCGACACCTCGACGGGGGCGACCGCGTCGTAGCCGATATCGGCCACCCGCGTCGCGACCCGGACGGCGTCGGCGCGGGTGAGGTGGCGACGGACGAACCGGGGCGCGGCGGTCTCGGCCGGCACTTTCGTCACCAGCGGGACCGACCCGGCGTGGTCGCGGACCGCGTCGTGGACGGCCTCGAGAAAGCGGACGCCGCCGGACCCGGGTGGGTCGTCCGGGCCGGTCCCGAACTCGTCGTCGCGGCGGTTGTACAGCGGCGAACAGAACTGCTGGAGTATCCCCATGTTCGCCCCCGAGAGGTGGATACCGTCGTAGCCCGCGTCGACCGCGCAGCCCGCGGCGCGGCCGAACTGGTCAGCGAGGTCGTACACCGCCCCGGTCGACATCACGTCGGGCGCGAGGTCGACGAGCCCGAGCCTGTCGAGCGCGCGCAACTGCCAGGGCGGGCGCGAGACGGCGAGTTCGCTGTGGTCGGGGCGGTCCTCGCGGTAGCCGGCGTGCCAGACGGCCTGGCTGCGCAGGCCGCCGTGGGCGAGCTGGAGGAATATCCGCCCGCCGTGGTCGTGGATAGCGCCGGTCAACTGCGAGAGGCCGGCGACGAACTCGGGGTCGTGGACCCGCGTCATGTTCGGCGCCACACACCCGCCCTCGGGCGTGACGACGCTCGCACCCTGGAAGACGAGCCCCACGCCCGAGGCCGCCGTCGGCTCCAGTTCCGCGACCAGCGTGTCGACGGCGTCAGGTCCGTTGCCGGCACACTCCAGCAGCGGCGCGCGGTAGAGCCGGTTCGAGACGGTCGTCCCGCCGACCGTCACCGGGTCGTCGAGCGTCACCTCCCCCGGCGGCCGGGACCCGCCGGTGACCCGCTCCGGGCCGGTCGTCGACTCGTCGGCAGCCGTCCCCGACGGGGCCGCCGACACTCCGTTGGTCCGGGTTCCGTCTCCCGCCCGCGCGTCGACCGCCGCCGGGTCGACCGCGTCGGAGTCGTCGGTCGCCATACTCGCCCTCGGGCGTCGACGGCCGAAAGCGTGTCCCCGAACCTGACAGTTCGGCGTAATTATTTAGTCCGCGGTGGCGTCGTCGCTAGCGTGGGAGTATGCCCACCAGTATTCTGCTCCCGCTCGACGGGAGCGAACGATCCACCCGCGCCGGGGACGCCGCACTCGACCGCGCCGAGACCGCCGACTGTACCGTCCACGCACTGTACGTCGTCGACACCGCCCGCTACGGCGAACCCGCGCTGAGCAGCGCCGAGGCCCTCGTCGACGAGGCCGAGGACCGCGGCCGCGACCGCCTCGCCGAGTTCGTCGCCCGCGCCCGCGACCGCGGCGTCGACGTCGAGACCCGCTGCTGTCACGGCCGCCCGGCCGAGGAACTGCTCGCGTACGCCCGGGCGGTCGACGCCGACGAGGTGCTGCTGTACAGGCGGGTGCCCCACGCCGTGCGCGACCAGCTCGCCGACGTCGCCGACCGCATCCACGGGACTGGGAGGCCGGTGGCCTGATGCGAGTCGCCGTCGCTGGCACGTTCGGCCCGATCCACGACGGCCACCGCAGGCTCCTGGGGACCGCCCTGGAGTGTGGCGACGAGGGAGTCGTCGTCGGCCTGACCAGCGACGGCTTCGCCCGCAGCAGCCGCGACCGCCCCGTCCCCCCGTTCGACGAGCGCCGGCGGGCGCTTGAGCGCGAACTGGCGGCCCTCGACGAGTGGGGCCGCGACGTCGAGGTCCGGGCCATCGAGACCGAACACGGCTTCGCGGCGACCGACCCGTCGCTGGACGCGGTCGTCGTCTCCGAAGAGACCGACGACGAACTCGCCGCGCTCAACGAGGCCCGCGCCGAACGCGGACTCGACCGCCTCGTCGGGGTCGTCGTCCCGCTGGTCCGCGGGACCGACGGCAAACGGGTCTCCTCGACCCGGGTCGTCGCCGGCGAGGTCGACGAACACGGCCGGCCGACCAACCGTTCCGACGGTAGCACCGACCGTTCCGACGGCCACCGGTCTCCGTGACCCCCCAACAGTCGCGGTCGGGACGGACCCCAGGCCCTCGCGGCGCTAACTGACGGCCCGTTCGCCGTCGTCGGCCTCGGCGCGCTTGCCGTCGGCGGTCTCGTCGCGTTCGTCGTCTCCAGCGTCTGTTTCGTCGGCGTCGTCGGGGCCGGGGCCGCGGGGAGCCAGTCTCGCGGAGGCGGGGCGGGGTCTGGACGGGCGGTCCCACGCTCCCGTCGTCGGGGCGGGCGGCGTCGAACCAAATCTTACTTACTGGCCCATGGCGCAGGTACACCCGAATGGACGAACAGGTCCTGCTCACCGGTGCGGGGGGACGCGTCGGCGAGGCGGTGTTGCGGGAGCTTGGCGATGAATACGACTGGCGGTTGCTCTTCCACAATCCGCCGGACGAGGAACCCGACCACGAGTACCGCATCGGCGACGTCGACGACGGGGACGACGTCGCGAAGGCGGTCGAGGGCGTCGGCGCGGTGGTCCACCTCGCCGGCGACCCGCGCCCGAGCGCCCCCTGGGATTCCGTGATGCGTCACAACATCGACGGCACGCACAACGTGTACGAGGCCGCCGTCGACGAGGGCGTCGAAAAGTTCGTGTACGCCTCCTCGAACCACGCCGTCGGCGCCTACGAGACCGACGAGCGCACCCCCGAGATGTACCGGGCGGGCGACGAGTTCCGCCTCGACGGGACGGAACTCCCCCGGCCCGGCAACCACTACGGCGTCTCCAAGGCCAGTTGCGAGGTCATGGGGCGGTACTATCACGACGAGTACGGCATCTCGGTCTGTAACATCCGCATCGGCAACCTCACCGAGGGCCACCCGCCCATCGACTACGAACGCGGCCAGGCGATGTGGCTCTCCTATCCCGACTGCGCACGCATCCACCGCTGCGCGCTGGAAGCCGATTACGAGTTCGAGACCGTCTACGGCATCTCCGACAACGACCGGAAGTACTACTCGCTGGAGCGCGCCCGCGAGGTCCTGGGCTACGACCCGCAGGACAACTCCGCGGAGTGGGACGGCGACGAGAAGACCGTCTAGTTCTTGCCTGGACGGGTTTCGCGCCCTACCCCTTCGGCGACGGGACACGGCACCGCTGGGCCCCCGACGGCCACTAACGTGTTCGGGACTACCGGGAGGGGGACGGGCCACCAACCGCGGCGCATGAGCGCCATCCCGGGAGCGGTCGACGCGGACCGGGGGCCGCCGATGGCGGTCCCGCTGGCGCCGCGGCGCTGCTGGGCGGCCCCGCGGCGGGTCACCTGCTCGCCGTACGGACCGGCGAGCACGCCACGGACCGACCGGACGGCCCGGACAGGGACGAACCGGCCGGGTGACCGAGTTCCCGAGACACACTGCGGTCACGTTTTAGTTCGCGCGGGGCGAACGCCCGGACGATGTACAAACACGTCGCGCTCCTCGTCCGGAAGCCGGGGATGAGCCACGAGGCGTTCGTCGACTACTGGCAGACCACCCACACCCCCATCGCCCGCGACATCGAGGGTGTCGTCCGCTACACGACGGTCC
Source organism: Halobacteriales archaeon QS_4_69_31 (assembly GCA_003021655.1). Taxonomy (GTDB): domain Archaea; phylum Halobacteriota; class Halobacteria; order Halobacteriales; family Haloarculaceae; genus QS-4-69-31. The sequence continues at coordinate 104 of PXRP01000034.1, read as the reverse complement.
TGCCAACCGACCCCGATAGCGCCGAATTCGACGGCGTCGCCGAACTCTCCTTCGAGGACCTCGACGCGCTCCACGCCGCGCTGGGCAGCGAGGGCGACCGCGAC
>PXRP01000033.1 GCA_003021655.1 Halobacteriales archaeon QS_4_69_31 | reverse complement strand
GTCGATCTCGTCTAAACATCCACCGAGGCGGTCGTTTTCGGGCATAGAGCACTCAGAAAACGAACCGCCTCACCCTTTATCCTTATCTGAACACCACCCGCCTTCTGCAAGAAAGTTTTATATATAACTGTCACTTACGGGAGGGTAGTCTACTGCGGAAGTGGCCCACACATCATGCAAGACAATCAGCAGGCGTACAACCGGGAGATGACGATCTTCTCGCCGGACGGGCGCCTCTATCAGGTCGAGTACGCGCGGGAGGCCATCTGACAACTGGCGAGCCCGCACCCGCCTCTCGACAACCCTTTGTCCGTGCCGTCGAATCCGCACACGATGCGCGAGGCCCACCCCGTCGAACGCGCGGTCGGCATCGACTACTACGTCAGCGACGCCGACGGCACCGGCGGGGGGCTCCGCGAGCGCCCCGAGGAGTTCCGGGTGCGCGAGACCGAGGCGTTCGACCCCGAACCGCTCGCGGCCGACCCCGGCGCGTACCCGCACGTCCTCGTCCGCGCGACGCTTCGCTCGTGGGACACCAACGACTTCGCCGGCGCTCTCTCGGACGCCCTCGGGGTCTCCCGCGAGCGGGTCTCCTGGGCCGGGACCAAGGACAAACACGCGGTCACGACCCAGCTGTTCTCGGTCGCCGACGCCGACCCCGCGGACCTGCGGGCGGTCGCGCTCGACGGCGCAGACCTCGACGTCCTCGGACGGACCGGCCGGCCGATACTCTTCGGCGACCTGGCCGGCAACGGATTCGAGGTGGTCGTCCGCGACGCCGACGACCCCGGGAACGCCGGCGCCGTCACCGCCGACCTCCGGGGGTTCGCCCGCGGCGAAACGGGGGTGACTGGCGCCGAGGACGGTGGCGGTGTCGACTCTGACGACGGCGACCCGGCCGGGAGCGGGTCTGCCGCCACGGTGGGTGTCCCCAACTACTTCGGCCAGCAACGCTTCGGCAGTACGCGCCCGGTCACCCACGAGGTCGGGGTGGCAATCGTCCGGGGCGACTGGGAGGGAGCCGTCCGGGCCTACGTGGGCAATCCCCACGAGCGCGAACCCGAAACGACGCGGGCGGCACGGCGGTACGTCGACGAGACCGGCGACTGGGCGGGGGCCCTCGAACGGCTCCCGCGCCGGCTCGGCTTCGAGCGCTCGATGTGCCACCGCCTCGTCGAGAACGGCGCCGAGGGGCCCGCGGATTTCCGGGCGGCGCTCGAAGCCGTCCCCGACAACCTCCAGCGGCTGTTCGTCAACGCCGCCCAGTCGTACGTCTTCAACCGGGTCGTCTCGGAGCGGCTGGCCCGCGGGCTCCCGTTCCACGAACCGGTCGCGGGCGACGTGGTCTGCTTCCGCGATGCCGACGCGCCGGCCGGGCTCGTGGCCCCCGACACCGACCGCACACAGCGGGTCACGGATGGCCGACTCGGCACGGTCCGGCGCCACTGCGAGCGCGGCCGCGCGTTCGTCACCGCGCCACTGGTCGGGACCGGGACGGACCTGGCCGGGGGCGAGCCCGGCGCCGTCGAACGCGCGGTGCTGGACGACCTGGGTCTGGGCCCCGCCGACTTCGACCTGCCGAGCGAGTTCGGCTCCGAGGGGACCCGCCGCGCGATACTCCTGCGGACGGACCTGAGGGTGGCCCGCGGTGACGACGGGACCCTCTCGCTGGCGTTCTCGCTCCCGAAGGGGAGCTACGCGACGGTCGTCCTCCGGGAGTACCTCAAGGTCGACCCTGGGAACCTGTAGGTCCGCGGTCTGGGTCGACCCGCGGGACCTGACGGTCCCCGACCCCGGGCGTCTCCGGGTCCGCGGGCGGGATTACCGTCCCGCTGACGGCAAACGAGAGCGCGATGCGGTTTTTCGTGGCCGACGTCGTGCCCCTGGCGCTGGAGCTCGGGCTGGCGGCGTTCGGCGTTGCGCTGGCCGTCTCCGATGTCGACGCGGCCGTCGCCCGGACGACGGCGCTGTGGTGTGTCGTCGGGACCGGGACGATGCTGGTGCTGGTCGCGGTCGCGCTCGCCGGCTCCCTGGCGGGCGGGCTGACGGACCTCTCGACGGGTCCGTCGGGTTCATCGGCGTCTACTACGGCCTCCAGGACCCGGTCATCGGCTGGGTCACCCACGAGTTCCACAGCGTCGTCTTCGGGTTCGTTTTCGCCGGCCTGGCCTCGCTGTTGCCCACGCGGTACCGCCACAAGGTGTGGCCCTCCGTCGCCGTCGGCGTCGCGTGGGGATTCGTCCTCTGGGTCCTCGCGGCCGGCGTCGTCTCGCCTGTCTGGCTCCGCCTCGTCGGGATCCCCGCCCGGATCCCCACCCTCTCGGTGATGTTGCTCCTGACCCACCTCGTGTGGGGGCTGGTGTTCGGGGTTCTGGTTCCGCTGGGGTACAGATATCTCGTGCCTGCGCTCGCACGCCTCTCTGGCACGGAGTAGTCTCGTGCCGGCACTGGCACGCCTCTTGGGCACGGAGGAGGGACCGGCGGTCGCGTGACGGGGCACGGTCGGCTTTCGCGTCCCTTTTGCCGGTCGGCCGACTATCGACGCACGTGCAGTGTCGGCGTTGCGGGACGTCGCTGGCCAGGCCGGGCGATTACTGCCTGGTCTGTCGGTCGGGAAACGCCGACGCGGTGGTGCTGGAACTCGGGCGGGAGCGCGCCAGCGTGACGACGCTCGTCGACGAGGAGGCCGTCGGCGCCCGCGAGGTCACGACGACCCCGGAGGAGGGCGACGAGGCCGGTGTCGTGGAGTTGCGCAACTTCGCCGGCCTCGTCGCCGACGAGGTCCGGCGCAAGCGCCCCGAGGCGGTGTACGCCACCGGCGACCGCGAGGTGTTGCGGGCGGTCCGGGGCCAGCTCCACCACGAGTTCTACCGCGTCGAGGATGACGACCCCGTGGCGGCCGTCCTGGAGCGACAGGGCGAGGCCCCCCTGGAGGTGGTCGACGCCGCCCCCGGCGAGAAGGTCGGCGGCTCCCACTCGACGCTGGTCGGCGGCCGCGACGGCCAGGAGGCCATTTACACCGCCGCGGGCCACCCCCACGTCAAGAAGGTGATCCCCGGCCCCATCGACGCCGGCGGTTCCGGGTCCCGGTCGGGGGTGCGCGCGAAGGCCACCCGCGCCGACGCCAACGGCAACGTCCGCCTGCTCATCCGGGACGGCTCCAGCGTCCAGGAGAACCGGGTCGTCACGACCGCCCGCGAGAAGGACCTCGGCGAGGTCGTCCGCGAGGACGTAAACGAGGCGCTGCGCGAGGCCGGCCTGCAGGAGTCGTGACCGCCGGGGCGGGTGCGGCCGAACTCAACAGGTTTATCAGCGCCACAGGCCCAGGGTACAGTACTATGGCCGACAACAAGTCTACGACCGGGAGTGCCGGCCGGTTCGGCGCGCGCTACGGACGGGTCGCACGCCGTCGCGTCGCCGAGATCGAGGCCGAGATGCACGAGGACCACGAGTGTCCGGCGTGTGGCGAACACGACGTCGACCGCGCCGGCACCGGCATCTGGGAGTGTGGGGCCTGTGGCCACGCCTTCACCGGCGGGGCCTACACCCCCGAGACGCCCGGCGGGCGCACCGTCACCCGGTCGATCCGCGCGGCACTCGCCGACGACGACGAATGAGCTACAAGTGCTCCCGCTGCAAGCGCGACGTCGAACTCGACGAGTACGGCGGCGTCCGCTGTCCGTACTGCGGTCATCGCGTGCTCCTCAAGGAGCGCAGCCGCGACATCAAGGACGTCGACGTCGAATAGCGCGACCGTGACCCACGAGGCCGTTCTGGAATTGGACTACCCCGACCCGGAGCGTGCCGGCCGCGTCGCCCGGAGCGTCCGCGTCGAGGCCGGCGACATCGAGGGCGACCGCACCAGCGCCGCCGTCGACCGCGACGGCGCGACTGTCGTCGTGACTGTCACCGCCGCCGACACGGTGGCGCTCCGTGCCGGCGTCAACACCTGGCACGGCCTCGTCGCCGTCGCCGAACGGTGCGGCGGGGCGGTCTGATTCGTTCCCCGCCGAGTACCTGCACTGGCGCGCCAGTCCGAACCGCTCCCTCCGAGCATCTGCGCTCTCGCCCGTGGCCTGGATCAGTCTCATACTCTCAGCCAAAAATACATGAGGATAGAAGCTGTGTACTGAGGGAATGACTTGGAGAGCGTTTCGACCGACCACCTCCGCCAGGTGCTGGCGGAGGTTGACGATGCAGCCGCGACAGAGCGGCTAATGGCTGCACTCACGTACAAAGAGATCGATGAGGTAACGCAGGCGGACGCAGCCGAGCTGTACGAATATTCTGAAGGATGGGCGTCGAAGTGGTTCAACCGACTCGAACGGCTCGCCGATGAGCCGTTCGAGGAGGTCGTCTACGACGAGCCCCGACCAGAGAGACCGGCCGAACTCACCGAGCAAGAGCACGAGCAATTCGTCGAAGATACACCGATTGAACTGTGTTACCTTCCAGGGGGTTCACCAGAGCTGAACCCCGTCGAAGAGTGCTGGAGACAACTTAATCAAGCACTCGGCAACCGCTTGTTCGACACACTGGATGAACCTCAGAAGGCTGCACTGGCCGCGCTTGGCGATATCAAACCGCCGGATGTCTTCACGTACTTATATCTGTAAGTATCAAACATTTTGCCGCAGTCCTCACATTCCGGGCTCATTACGACCAGTATTGAGCGGGGCCAGCGACTTGGCGTGATAGGCCGTTCGCCAGAGTTTGATTACTGCCCGGGTGACGAGCGTTTCCGGCCGCTGGTTGATACACGACGCTTCGACGTCCGCCGGGTCCGAGGACGCATCCGGCGGCGGGTGGTAGTGTTCGAGCCCCGGCACCTGCACGTAGTCGCCGTCGTGCGGGTGTTGTCCCCACCGAAAATCGATTCCTGCAACGTCCGTGTAGTGGTGCTTGTAGTCGTTGCGCGTTGTCCACTGGATGTCGATTCGAGACCGATCGGCCGACAGCAATCCGTCCTCGTACTGCACTTCGAGCGTCCTCGGATTCAAGAAATCATCCAGTGTGGCGGTTGCAAGCGGCTCGTTCTGCATGAATAGGTCTCGAATAGTGATTAGTGCCGGGCGGTCAACGGGACCTCGCGCCGAGTGCGACTCGTTCTGTCCACTCGTCATCGATTACGGAGACGACACGGATTCATTGTCGGTCCGTGATCCGGTTTCGACGAATCTCCGTGCATTCGCAATCGAGAGCGCGGCGTTGGCGAAGGCAAGGTTGCGGCGTGTCGTCTTCCATTCGCGGATGGTTTC
>PXRP01000032.1:34084-48429 GCA_003021655.1 Halobacteriales archaeon QS_4_69_31 | reverse complement strand
GTACTCAAGGACCTCGAGAAGCGTGCTGAGAATGCGACCGACAAGAAAGACCTCCGCGGTGCCGAGGGTGAGGCGGCGGAGCGGTACTTCGACCGCCTGAACGAGACGCTCGTCGATGGCTGGACCTTCGAGAAGCGGACCAAGCGCCCGCCCGAAGACCACATCAACTCCCTGCTCTCGCTGACATACGTCTTCATGAAAAACGAGGTGCTCTCGGCGCTCAGACAGTACCACCTCGACCCGTTCCTCGGAGTGATGCATGCCGACCGGCACGGACGACCGTCGCTCGCGCTGGACCTGCAAGAGGAGTTCAGGCCGATCTTCTGTGACGCGTTCGTGACGCGACTGGTTAATCGGGGGACGCTCACCCACGACGACTTCGGGAAAGACAACCGATTGAACGACGACCCGTTCAGGACCTACTGCTCGAAGTTCGACGACTTCATGCAGGAGGAATTCACCCACCCCTACTTCGGGTACAGCGTCACGCGCCGGAAAGCCATCCGCCAGCAGGCGATCCTCCTGCGGAAAGCGATCACGGGAGAACTTGACGAGTACCACGCGCTTCGATTCGACCGATAATATGAGACTCGCAATTGCCTACGACGTCAGTGAGGATGCGAACCGACGCCGCGTCTATCGAACCCTCCAGCGGTACGGGGCGTGGCGCCAGTACAGCGTGTTCGAGGTCGACGTCACCAAGACCGAACGCGTCGAACTGCAGGACGAACTCGAATCGATCATCGACCCGTCCGACGGTGACCGGATCCGGGTCTACCGGCTGTGTCAGTCCTGCCAGGACGATACGACGGACATCGGTGCCAACCCGCCTGACGAACAGTCCAACGTTATCTGACGGTCTGTTCGGGGACCTTTAAGAAGTCTCTGTATAGCCGGGGTCGACGAAGCGAGGCGTGGTTTTCGCGGATGGAGCAAGTATTTTCACCCATCTGGACGTATCTGCACCCCCTGTCGCGACGGAGAGAAAACCCAGCAAGGGATTGAAACCCGACCTCGCGCCCGACTCCGCGCGCGCGGACAAGGTCGCGACGGAGAGAAAACCCAGCAAGGGATTGAAACTACGAGACGCTGCGAAGTGCGGCGGACAGATTGTACGGTCGCGACGGAGAGAAAACCCAGCAAGGGATTGAAACCGTTATGACGCGGATCACCTCGACCATCCTGATAGTCGCGACGGAGAGAAAACCCAGCAAGGGATTGAAACCCATTCTCGATCGGACGTATTAAGCGCGGTTGGACGGTCGCGACGGAGAGAAAACCCAGCAAGGGATTGAAACATTGCTTGTCCGTTCGGAAGGTCAGCAGAAGCAGAGGTCGCGACGGAGAGAAAACCCAGCAAGGGATTGAAACGGCGCTCTGCTCGCGCAGGTCGTCACGAACTACATGAGTCGCGACGGAGAGAAAACCCAGCAAGGGATTGAAACGCTTATGCTCATCGTTGAGGCGCATGCGCTCGGAGTCGCGACGGAGAGAAAACCCAGCAAGGGATTGAAACTCTTCCTCTTCGTCGCCGTCGCGCTGCTCGTCGGGAGTCGCGACGGAGAGAAAACCCAGCAAGGGATTGAAACAGAACGGTACCGTTACGTTAGCAGCAGCGCCACCACGCGTCGCGACGGAGAGAAAACCCAGCAAGGGATTGAAACTCGAAAAGCCACGCACGGGTTGCCGCCCTATTTCGGTCGCGACGGAGAGAAAACCCAGCAAGGGATTGAAACCGTCGGTCCACGACACCTTGCTGAAGTTCGTCTCGTCGCGACGGAGAGAAAACCCAGCAAGGGATTGAAACTCGACGGCCTGATGAGTCGACTGACCAGTTTCGCACGTCGCGACGGAGAGAAAACCCAGCAAGGGATTGAAACGCACAGGTCCCCTGGTTCGCCCACCCGCTGCTGGCAGGGTCGCGACGGAGAGAAAACCCAGCAAGGGATTGAAACCGGACTAAATCCCAACCGACGGAAGGGGAAGCAGCGGTCGCGACGGAGAGAAAACCCAGCAAGGGATTGAAACGTGGCCCCCAACGTCGTCGGCAGTCTGGAAGGGGCCGTCGCGGCGGAGAGAAAACCCAGCAAGGGATTGAAACAGGTCGTTGACCGGGACGCGCTCCCCATTCACTTCCGTCGCGACGGAGAGAAAACCCAGCAAGGGATTGAAACGGGGATCGAACGCCGCTTCGGTGCCTACACCGATTGTCGCGACGGAGAGAAAACCCAGCAAGGGATTGAAACCCAACGATCACATTCGGTGGCGGTCGCTACTCTTGGTCGCGACGGAGAGAAAACCCAGCAAGGGATTGAAACTATATCACTTCAGCGTTCCCGGCGGCTGCATCACGGTCGCGACGGAGAGAAAACCCAGCAAGGGATTGAAACGCCATCATGCAGCCCGCAAAGTTCGCCAGCCTGATCGTCGCGACGGAGAGAAAACCCAGCAAGGGATTGAAACCGAAGAGTCGGCCCTGTTTATCAATCGTCTGCACGGTCGCGACGGAGAGAAAACCCAGCAAGGGATTGAAACTTCGCCGCGACGGACGACAACAACGACGACGTCGGGTCGCGACGGAGAGAAAACCCAGCAAGGGATTGAAACCGCGTGCGGAGCAGTGTACCGTAACCGGCAAGCCGGTCGCGACGGAGAGAAAACCCAGCAAGGGATTGAAACCCGATCCTCGTGTTCGACGACGACAGTCCGAGCAATGTCGCGACGGAGAGAAAACCCAGCAAGGGATTGAAACACCTCGGTCGTCACGTAGCCGTCGACGTCGGGGGTCGCGACGGAGAGAAAACCCAGCAAGGGATTGAAACGGCGACCGCTGCGTGGGCGTGGCGATGGACCTGTCGGGTCGCGACGGAGAGAAAACCCAGCAAGGGATTGAAACGTAGTCCGACGAGAGTTCACAGTACCAGCAGCTCATTGTCGCGACGGAGAGAAAACCCAGCACGGGATTGAAACTCGGACGGCACTGGACGGAAGCGCTGTTATGAAGTCGCGACGGAGAGAAAACCCAGCACGGGATTGAAACCGGCATGGTCAGTCTCCTCGAGCGACGTCGAAAGTCGCGACGGAGAGAAAACCCAGCACGGGATTGAAACATACCGGTTGTAGTCGTTGTTCCCTTCCCCATTGATGGGTCGCGACGGAGAGAAAACCCAGCACGGGATTGAAACAGAAAAGTCAAACCCCAGCACTCGAGCAGGGACGGTCGCGACGGAGAGAAAACCCAGCACGGGATTGAAACATTGATCCGGAAAGGTAGAGAGCGGTCGAATGAAAAGTCGCGACGGAGAGAAAACCCAGCACGGGATTGAAACTGTCCTCACGGGACCGGGGGATGACGACCGCGATCACGTCGCGACGGAGAGAAAACCCAGCACGGGATTGAAACCGAGCAGTTGGGCGGCCGGTTTACCGACGTTCTATTGTCGCGACGGAGAGAAAACCCAGCACGGGATTGAAACATCACCGAGACGGAGGACCTGGTCAGCGATACGGTCAGTCGCGACGGAGAGAAAACCCAGCACGGGATTGAAACAGGGACTAATCCGCCGACTTCTGCGAATACAGGGCGTCGCGACGGAGAGAAAACCCAGCACGGGATTGAAACCAGCTCACTGTAACTTATGCCTTGCGCCACTACCGTCGCGACGGAGAGAAAACCCAGCACGGGATTGAAACGATACTCTCTCGCTTTGCCGAGGACTTCGAGCACGGTCGCGACGGAGAGAAAACCCAGCACGGGATTGAAACCGACCGGTCTGAGAGGTAAGCGGCGTCAGACACCGCTGTCGCGACGGAGAGAAAACCCAGCACGGGATTGAAACTACGACCCGACCACCGAGTCGGACAACGGCACACCGTCGCGACGGAGAGAAAACCCAGCACGGGATTGAAACCCCACGCCTACCTCGAAGGCCCCTTCGATACAGAAGTCGCGACGGAGAGAAAACCCAGCACGGGATTGAAACTTTCGACGAGACGGGAAGTGATGGGAATGAGTGACGGTCGCGACGGAGAGAAAACCCAGCACGGGATTGAAACCTGTTGTTCTCGATGACGACCTCGCGGTCTTCAAGGTCGCGACGGAGAGAAAACCCAGCACGGGATTGAAACTTGTTGACTTTGTCTGTAGTGACCGACTCTGTAGGTCGCGACGGAGAGAAAACCCAGCACGGGATTGAAACCTTCGAGAGATCGCGCGACGGACCGATGAATTCGGGTCGCGACGGAGAGAAAACCCAGCACGGGATTGAAACAGGCCCTAATAGCCCGACTTGCGCCAGCACTCAACGTCGCGACGGAGAGAAAACCCAGCACGGGATTGAAACAGGCCCTAATAGCCCGACTTGCGCCAGCACTCAACGTTGCGACGGAGAAAAAACCCAGCACGGGATTGAAACCTCATGAAAAACGCTGCTGCCTCCGGTGACCCGTGCGTCGCGACGGAGAGAAAACCCAGCACGGGATTGAAACAGTTCGACCTCGCGAGAAAAACCGGCGCGCTTGCGGGTCGCGACGGAGAGAAAACCCAGCACGGGATTGAAACGAGGCGCAGAACTGCTACGGGCCGTCCGTCAGATGGGTCGCGACGGAGAGAAAACCCAGCACGGGATTGAAACCCGGCGAGCCGCTGGTCGCCTACGACCGCACCCGGCCGTCGCGACGGAGAGAAAACCCAGCACGGGATTGAAACATCCACGCATGAGTACCAACACCATCGACGCAGTGCGTCGCGACGGAGAGAAAACCCAGCACGGGATTGAAACGAGAACTCCACCAAGTTGACGAGGACGATGTCGAGGGTCGCGACGGAGAGAAAACCCAGCACGGGATTGAAACCTTCCCCGCGCGTGCGGTGATAGAAGACTCAGACTGGTCGCGACGGAGAGAAAACCCAGCACGGGATTGAAATTGATTCAACAGATAGGATGGATGGGCGAGCGAGTCGTCGCGACGGAGAGAAAACCCAGCACGGGATTGAAACGGAACCACCCGGTGGATTTCCGGTTAAAAATATGCCTCGTCGCGACGGAGAGAAAACCCAGCACGGGATTGAAACATGGACACAGTGGCCGTACCCAGTTCCTCGGTGCGTCGCGACGGAGAGAAAACCCAGCACGGGATTGAAACGACAACGAGACAGTATACCTCGCCCGGTCTTTCGGCGGTCGCGACGGAGAGAAAATCCAGCACGGGATTGAAACAAATTGCATCACCCGCCCAGCGTGACCATCATATTGGTCTCGGCGGGGAGAAAACCCCAGACCGGGATGGAAACATCATGGTGGAAAGTACCAATATAGGAAGAATCGCTGTAAACTAGGCGAGGAAACGCATAGCGAATTGCCGTACAGATACGATGGCGAAACTATGACAAGATTGAGATAATTTCTTTTCTACTCACCGGGTGGATGCACGGATTAATGGGTTGGCCGGCAACCCACTCACGCAAACCGATCCCCGGTACCTTTATTACAACCCACGGGTTTCGCTATTGCGAGTCCCAGACGGAAGCGGGGCCCGTTCGAAGGTTGTACGGGTTGCAAGATATGAACGGTGCCATATACGGCGTCGAAAAAGACAGATCGTGCCCTGAAGGCCTTGAAACCGAAGAATTTGCACAGTTACAAACCGGGGTTCGAATCCGCCGTCCCCACTTCGATTCCACGGACTCCTCGCTGTGCTCGTCGTTGCGAGGAATCAGAAGTGGGTTGGGGCGGATTTGAACCGCCGGCCTCCTCCATGTCAAGGAGGTGTCATAACCAGCCTAGACCACCAACCCTCGGTGGTTCCACTTCGGGGTTGACCGCAGGGACAATTGAAGGTTTCGAAGCCGGGGCGGCGACGCGGGGAGAGACGGCGGCGGGGCTGAGACCGGGAGCGGGGTCGTCGCCGGCGACCGGCGGGCCAGCCTGGACGCCCTCAGAACGAGTAGTCGTCGTCTTCCTCGCGCATGCCGGGGTCCTCGGCGGTGTCGAACATGTCGTCGGCGTACTCCTCGGCCATGTCCGTCTCGGTGACCTCCTCGCCGGTGTTTCGGGTGTAGGCGTCCAGCCCCATCGAGAGCAGTTCCTCGACGGCCGCCTCGCGGCTGACGAACTCCTCTTCGGTCATCCGTTCGAGCTGCGTGAACACGTCCTCCGGGAGCGAAACTTCCACGGTCGGCATGGTGTTGTCTTACCCTGTGAGGCCAAACGGTTTGAGTATTGGGGCTCGGGACCGGGCAGTATTTAGTCAAGAGATTCTTTAATCAGAGACAGCGTGAGAGGGGCGGGGGCTTTCACGCTGGTCTCGGTGCTGTACTCACCCGACTCGCTAAACCAATCACCACACGGGACCGTCGGATCAGACGGCGACGTCCTCGGTGTCTCCGACGACCGCTCCGAGGTCTCCGTCGGTCGAGGCGGCGTATCCCTGGCCCCAGAGCAACGCGGCCACGACCTGTGCGTAGAAGACGACGAACGCCGACGCGACCCAGCCCAGAAGCGGGATGGCCGACGCGACGCCGCTGACCGCCCCGGCGACGAACAACACCGCCAGCGACAGGAGCCACGGGACGGCGTAGTCGGCGTCGAGGCCCACGTCGAAGAGCCGACCCAGGTCGAAGGCGGCCCCCATCTGGTCTTCCCTGGCGAACGCGACGACCCCGACGACTGCGAAGTAACCGAACACGAGCGCGAGCACGCCCGACAGTGCGAGACCGCCGAGCAACCTCGCCAGCCCCGCGGCCGCTCCCGAGCGCGTCCCGGTCGCCAGCGTGAGCAGCGACCCGCCGACCGTCACCGCCCCGACGACCAGCGGCACGAGCATGAACACGAGGCCGACGAGCGCGGCCTTCAAGCCGTCGAGGAGCAACTCGCTCCAGTCGTCGTCGCTCGTCGGGTACGCCAGCGTCTCGCCTGTCGGGTCCATGCTCCGTATCGGGGTGGGCCGGCGCTGTAAGTACACAGCACCTATCCGGTTCCTGCGAGCCGGGAGGCGAGTCCAGCACGAACCGCGGGGAGGAAGAGGGAGGGAAGGGGAGACGGGCGACGAGGGCTCGACCGGCGCCGACCGCCGTTCAGAGACGCGCCGGGTCGACCTGCCGGCCGATTAAGACGAGGCTACCGAGCAGGAGAGCGACCGCGACCGGGACGAGAAACTGGAAAGCCGTCACGACGATGCCCGAGGCCTGGATGCCGAGGACGATGAGCACCACGGGACCACAGCAGGCCGTTCCCGAGAGCACGGCCGGGATGCTCGCGAGCACGCCCGACGACGACGTACCGACGCCACAGGCGGCGGGCTGGCGCCACGCGAGGTAGGTCAATCCGAGGTTGAGGCCGACGAGCCCGGCGATGCCGGCGCCGATCACGGTGTTGAACGAGAACAGGTACGTCACGGGACCTAGCGAGACGCGCACGACCGGAGTGAACGCGAACGGGCCCAGTTCCGGCCGCAGGAACTTCCCGAGAGCGCCCGACACGACGACGACGTCGAACCCGCCCAGTCCGGGTGCGAGGTGACCCAGCGCGTACAGGTAGACCAGGAGGTACGCGACCGCCGTGAGGGCGACGACGGCGACGGCGTCCCGGCGGTCGAACACCGCCCGCGTGGCCGCCAGCGTCCGCGAGACTGCACCACCGAGTCGACCGGCCGACGGTCCGTTACGCGTAGACATTGCTCTCGGGATAGTAGCCGATCCAGGCGAACCACATCGCGTCGAACGTGTGGACACGCGTGAGCGGCAGACCGTCCGGGTCGTGTTCGGTCCCCTCCAGGAGGACCGTCCCGTCCTCGAACGCGACCTGCCGTTCCTCGGGATTCAGGTGGACGTAGCCGGTGTCGAACCGCGGGTCCGTGACCGCGACGACGGGCGTGTCACCGATCTGCCCCGTCATCGTCCCTTCCTCCAGCAGCGTCTCCTTGTCGAACGCGACGGCCCCCGCCGGGGTCCGGGCGCTCATGAACACGCGTTTCTTGCTGAACCGGTCGTCTTCGTTGAGCGTCTGGAATAGCGTCTTCTCGCTATTGTAGTAGCCCGTCGGCGGGTTGTACGCCCCGTAAGGGTCGTTGCTGTAGTTGCGCGCGGAGCCGGTTTCGGTCGAGAGGACCCGCGTCCCGGGGTGGTGTTCGAGCCACTGTTCCCAGGTCGTCCACACGAGCCTGAACTCCCGCAGCGAGTGCGTTCCGGGGTCGTCGTGCCACGGCCCGGGGATCGAGGTGGCGGGGATCTGCGGCCACCAGGCTTCTGTCGCCCGGTCGTACATGATGAGGTTGTTGTTGATGAGCCGGCCAGACACGCCGAAGGTCGTCTTCCCGCGCTGGAACCCCTGGACGGTCCCGGTCAGCGGGCAGTACGTGACCGCGACTGGCTCGTCGCCGAGGTGGTCGTTGACGATCTCGTGCTGGACGAGGATCTTCTGGGGATAGGCCTTGATTTCGCCGTTGCGGGCGACGCCGAAGACGGGGTCGCCGGCTTCGAGGAAGTCCGCCTCCTGGGGACCCACGAACACGGGGTTGTCGATCGAGGGGATCCCGTTTTTGGGCGGCCCGCCCGACACCGCGAGCGACCTGAGTTCGTCGGGCGCTCTGGACAGCGGGAGCGTCTCTTCAGCGGTCGGGATGGCCTCGCCGATGGACGACGGCTCCGCCGTCGTCGGGGTGGCCCCGCCGACCGAACTCGGGTCGTCGCCCCCCGACCCCGAGTCCCCGCCACCGCCACCGTCCGGGTCCGCGTCCTCGTCGCCGTCCGCGCCCGAGCCGCCGCTGCCGGTACACCCCGCGAGCGCCCCGAGGCCCGCTACCGCGACGAATTTCCGTCGAGTGACTCTCACTACCGGCTGGTAGGCCGGGACCGGATTAACTGTTGAGCGACTGTGCGGCGCCCATACCCAAGCCAGCACGGCCGAACCCCCCGACTGCGGGCGTACTTATATTTGGCGTCCGGGGGAAGGGTCGACGATGACCGCACCAACGGTACGAGACAGGCGTGTGCTGATCACGGGCGGAGCAGGGTTCGTCGGCCGGCACCTGGCCGACGCGCTCCGTGTGGACAACGACGTTCGCGTCCTCGATGACGGCTCGGCGGGCGACCCCGACGCGCTCCCCGACGACGTCTCGTACGTCCCGGGGGACGTGCGCGACGAGGCGACCGTCGCCGACGCGACCGAGGACGTCGACCTGGTGTTCCACGAGGCGGCCGTCGTGAGCGTGGCGCGCTCGGTCGACGCGCCCGGCGAGTCCCACGCGGTGAACCTGACGGGGACGGTGAACGTCCTCGAGGCAGCACGGCGCCGGGACGCCCGCGTCGTCTTCGCGTCAAGCGCCGCTGTCTACGGCCAGCCCGCCCGCGTTCCCATCGCCGAGGACGACCCCACGGGGCCGCTCTCGCCCTACGGCCTCCAGAAGCTCTCCGCCGACCGGTACGTCCGCCTCTACGCCGACCTGTACGGCCTGGAGACGGTCGCGCTACGGTACTTCAACATCTACGGTCCCGGCCAGACCGGCGGCGACTACGCGGGCGTCATCACGGTCTTTCTCGACAACGTCCGGGCCGGTGAGCCGCTCGTGGTCCACGGCGACGGTACCCAGACGCGGGACTTCGTCCACGTCTCGGACGTGGTCCAGGCGAACCTCCGGGCGGCGACGACCGACGCCGTCGGCGAGGCCTACAACGTCGGCACCGGCCGGAGCGTCTCGATCCGCGAACTGGCCGAGACCGTCCGCGACGCCGCCGAAACCGACGTCCCCATCGAGCACGGCCCCGCCCGCGAGGGCGACGTGCCGGCGAGCCGTGCCGACATCTCGAAGGCCCGCGAGCGACTGGGCTACGAACCGCGGGTCGACCTGGCCGACGGACTGGCCGGGCTGCTGGCGTGACCGGCCGCTGTCGGTGGAGTGGCCACCGCGAAGACCGATTTTGTCTGCGTAGCCGACAGCCGTTCCCGCGGCCCATCGCTTGATTTAATTCGGCTTCGGAGAAACAGGGAGGTATGACCGTCGAGCCACTCCACTATCGCGCCCGCAAGTGGCTCGTCCAGCAGGTCTCGGACCGCCTCGACAGGGGCACCCAGCACCGCCGCCTCGCCGAGGACGAGTGGGACGTGGTCGTCGTCCTCGACGCCTGTCGGTGGGACACCCTCCAAGCGGTCACGTCCTGGCCCATCGGGTCTGCCTACTCCCCGGGCAGCGCGACCCCCGAGTGGCTCGCCGCCGCCGAGCGGACCCGCGTCTTCGAGGACTGTCACGTCGCCAGCGCGAACGCCCAGTACGAGTCGGTCGACCTCGGGCTGGCGGCCCTGCGCCGCGTCTGGGAGACCGACTGGGACGCCGGACTCGGGACGGTCCTCCCCGAGCCCGTCCTCGCGGCCGCCGACGACTTCCTGCGCGAGGGCGAGCGGCCCGTCGTCGCACACCTCCTGCCCCCGCACGCGCCCTACGTCGCCAGGGTCGGGGACACCTGGCTGCCCGCCTTCGCCGACGCCGACGTCTGGAAACAGAACCCCAACGCCGACGACGAGGACCGCCTCTCCCCGCAGGTGGCGATGGCCCGAGGCCACATCGACCTGGAGCGCGCCCACCAGGCCTACGTCGCCAGCGTCGAGAGCACCTTCGAGGCCGTCGCGGCCTACGTCAGCCGCTGGGTCCGGGACGACTACACCGTCGTCGTCACCGCCGACCACGGCGAGACGTTCGGCCGCCTCCGGGAGTTCGGCCTCTGTGGCCACCCCTACCGCTGTCACATCGACCCGCTGGTCGAGGTCCCCTACGAACGCTTCGAGGGCGCGACGCCCGTCGAGGACGCCCCCGAGGGCGTCGAGGCGAAACTCGAAGCGCTGGGCTACGTGTAGAAGCGCTTGGCTACGTGTAGAAGCGCTTGGCTACATGCAAATAGACCCGCGCGCCGCTCGGGAGTCAACTACGTCGGGAGGTGGGCCAATCCGGATTTGAACCGGAGACCTCCCGGTTATCAGCCGAGCGCTCAACCTGACTGAGCTATTGGCCCAGGCGAGCGCAACGTGTGGTTTCAGGCGGTGAGGTTTAAGGGTTACCTTTCTCGCCGGATCCGAACGCCCTCGCGCGATCACGACGGACCGCAGGCGGGGTCGGCGTCGTCACGATCCCACGCCGAGACCGACCGCGCTCTCTCCGTGCCCGGCCTCGCGCCGTCGCTACTCCACGCCGGGTTCGCGGTCGTCGTCCTCGAACTCGATGTCGTAGGCGTCGGACCCGAGGTCGACCGTGTCTTCGGCGTCGCGCTCGCCGAAGTCGCTCCCGGGTCCGGGCCCGCCGGTCGGTCCCGTCGGGCCGCCGCCCTGTCCCGCGGGCCCGCCGTCGCCCCGGTCGAACGGGAACCCGCCGATGTAGACGTTGCCGGTGGTGAGCCCCCCGCTTTTCGAATCGAGGTACGGGACGACCACGTAGTCGCGGACGAGCGCGCGGATGGGTACCCGGGTGACCGGGACGACCAGCAGGATGCCGATCAGGTCAGTGACCAGCCCCGGCGTCAGCGTCAGCGCGCCGGCGACGAGCAGGAGGCCGCCGTCGAGTAACTCGTCGGTGGGTAACTCGCCCTGGGCGAACTTCCGCTGGATGGTCCTGATGGTGTGTCGGCCCTCGGCGCGGACCAGTAGCATGCCGAGCAACGCCGTGAGCACGACGAGCAACACCGTCAGCGGCGCTCCGATCTGCGTCGCCACGACGACGAGAAACAGCGCGTCGACGAGCGGCACCAGCAACAGCGCCGCCAGGTACCGGAGCATACCCGCCCTTGTCCCCCGGCGTTCAAACACTTTTCGAGCGCGCGACTGGACGGGTGGATTCGGCTCCGTCACGACGCGTGGATTCTTGCGAGGGCGTCTCGCGGCCGCTGGCTCGCGTCCCGGACCACTGGCGGACACCGACGACGCACCCGGCGGAGTTCAATCGAGCGTGACCCAGGTGAGAAAGGCGATGGCGAGGGTTTCGAGGACGTGAAAGAGCAACATCGCGCGCCAGGCGACTGCCGGGACCTTGGTAGCGAACCACGCCGAGAGGACCGAATCGAACAGGTAAAAGTACAGGGCAAAGCCGTTCTCGGTGAACAGCAGCGCGGCGAACACGAGCATCCCCAGGGTCTGTTTCGACCGGATGTGCCAGTAGTTGCGTGCCCAGACCCCGCCCAGCACTGCCAGCAGGACGAGGTTCAGGGCGACGGCGACCCGGGCGACGTCGAACAGTGTCGTCATCGCTGGGTCACCGCCGGTCGGTCGTGGTGTCTGTCCGCTGGAGGGCGGTCGGTCGTGGTGGTCGTGTGTCCGGTCATTGGTCGAGTTTGTCGCTGATGGTCTCGACGGTGTCCCAGTTGTCTTTGACAGACTCCGTCGGCAGGTAGACGGCACCGTAGTCGTCGCCGCTACTCCTGACGAGGTCGTTGTCGGTGAGCACGTCGAGGTGGTGGCGCACGGTGTCGTAGTTGAGGTCCATGTCCGATGCGAGCTGGTTGGGGTTGCTCGGGCGCTCGTCGAGCGCGCGGAGGATCCGCACCCTGTTCATGCCACCGCGGGTTCCGGCGAGCACGTACCAGAGCACGGCCTCCATCGTCCACTACCAACTGACCGACCCCACCTAAGGCCATCGGCCGAACCCGTCGTCCCGGCGCCGACGACGCGACTATCCGGGCGCCGGTGACGACGCGACCGTCCCGGACTCGGTGTCCACAATCTGGCCTTTCAGGTCATCCTTCGACGATGAACTGGCTGGCGATCTGGGTGACCTCGTCCATCGTCTTGGGTTTGTCGACGCCGGCGGGGAACGGCGAACTCGCGTTGACTTCGTTGAGCAGGGCGGCGTGGCGGGCTTCGACGCTGTGGATGCCGATGGCGGCCGCGAAGACGTCGTCGTTCGAGACCGTCGGGGCAGCGCCTTTGTACGCGGCGACGCCGGTGTTCTCCAGGGCTTTGGCGACGCCCAGGAACTCGCTGGGGGTCTCGTAGCCGAAGTCGTAGGTGGCTTCCTCGACGGGCGTTCCACCGAGTTGCTCGACGGTGTCTGCGAGGGCCGTCACGTGGGCGGCTTCGTGGGCCCCGACCGTCTCGAGGTGTCCGGGGAGGGCCATCCGCACATCCTCGCCAAAGCGGTCGAGCGCGTCCGCGTTCCGCAACTGTTCGTCGCTGAATTCTTCGAGCCCCTCGCGGTAGAAGGCGTTTTCGAGATGTTCGAGCGTCAGCGCGTAGTTGAGCACGTCGACGTCGCTGGTGTCGTCGTCGGCCTTGCGGTCCGGTTCGGGGCGGTCCTCGCCGGTCTCGTAGACGCTCGGGTCGACTTCGCTCGTGACGAACTGGCCGGCGATCTCCAGCACCTCGGACATCGATTTCGCCTCGTCGACGCCAGCGGGGAAGGGGCTCGTCCCGTTGACGAGATTCAGGAAGCTCGCGTGGCGGGCCTCGACGCTGTGGATGCCCGCGGCGGCCGCGAGCACGTCGTTGTTCACGACGGCCGGCGCGGCACCGGCGTACGCGGCGACGCCCGTGTTTTCCAGTGCCTGTGCGACCGCGAGGAACTCGCTGGGGGTCTCGTAGCCGAAGTCGTACTCGCCTTCCGAGACGGGGGTGCCACCGAGTTGCTCGACGGTCCCCGCGATCGCCTCGACGTGGGCGGCCTCGTGGGCCCCGACCGTCTCCAGGTAGTCGGGCACCTCCATGCGGACCGTCTCGTTGAACGCTGAAAGCACGTCGGCGTCCATCAGTTCGTCGTCGCTGAATTCTTCGAGCCCCTCGCGGTAGAAGGCGTTTTCGAGGTGTTCGAGCGTCAGCGCGTAGTTGAGGACCGGCACGTCCGGCGCGGCCATCGACTCGGTCTCGGTGGCGGTCTCGGTCGCGGTCGCCGTGTCGGTCGGGGCCTCGGTCATCGCCTCGGTCGGGGTCTGGGTCGCCGTTTCCATCGACCCCATCGTCTCGGTCCCGCCGCCCCCGCTGGAATCGTCGTTTGTACAGCCGGCCAGCCCCAGGGCTGCCAGCGACACCGTTGCTCCGAGGAATGCGCGTCGTGGTCGAGTCGTCTCGTCTCGGGTCATGGCTACGCTCCCAGAGAGGGACACCCACCTAAAGCCAATTTTCCGATCTGTGACAGGATTTCCCCGGGCCTTCCGGGGAAGTCGGCGGGAATTCTCTCCCAATTTCGGGGGACATTCCGCCGCGACCTGCCCCCGGACGTCACGCTTCGCGGCTGTAGACGAGAAACCGGAGCGGTTCGGCCTCCCCGTCCGGCCGTTCGATGGCGCCCTGGCGTTCGAAGCCACAGGACTCGTAGAACTCGACCAGCCCTTCGCGGGCGAGCAGTGACAGATGCACGTCCGCCAGCGGCGGGGG
>PXRP01000032.1:0-34041 GCA_003021655.1 Halobacteriales archaeon QS_4_69_31 | reverse complement strand
CCCGCGTGGCGGCGACGAGCTCGCCCGACTCCTCGTCGCGCAGCGCGACCGCCTCATCGGTCGCAGCGAGCGCGCGCTCGACCGCCTCGCGGTCGCGGTCCGCCCACCACCCGTAGGTCCCGTAGAGGGCACACAGTTCCGGGGCCGCCCCCGGACCGAGCGAGCGCTCGACGCTTGTCGGCATGCCCGACCCGAGGACCGGGGCCCGTAAAAGTCCTCCCGTGGGACGTGAAACGGTACCAGGCGGCGACGCGGGGTGGTCGCTCCCCCGGCGAGGAGCCAGGGCACCGGCGGACGCTCCGCTCGTCCGTCTGGGTTACGCTGTCGAGGACGGTGGAAAAACGTCTCGCACGCGAAGGGGCCGGTCCGAAACCGCTGGGTGGTCGTGAGGGGACTGTCACACGGACAGGATGACGGCGAGATTGACGCCAACGGCGAGCACCCAGGGAACGGCGAGCGCGAGCGGGACGAGCAGCGCGTACTCGGGCCAGACGTGACGGACGGTCAGCGCGACCGCGAGCGCGCCGGCTTTCGCGACTGCGAGCGACACGAGGCCGAACGATTCGATCGCGTGTCGCATGACGGGGTTTTGCTCGACCAGGCCGATCGAGAGCCCGTAGGCCGTCGTGGCGATGTCGACCACCAGGGCGCCGGCGACGACGACCCAGAGGCCGACCTCCAGTGTCGACCCGCCCGAGAGGACCTGTCGGAGTTGCTCGTCGCTGTCGACCACCTCCAGTGCCGTCCAGTCGACGAGCACGATCACTCTCATGGGTCGTGGGCCGGGGTGGTCGCCTCCGTGGCCAGACGACGCTTGCCCCGCCGTTTCGTCAGGCGACCGAAACCCACGTTAGTATACGTCGCTTAGCCCCGCTCTCGGGCGAGTATCCGGCTGTTACCGGCACGTAATCCGTGCCAACCGCCGCGCCAGAGTGTTTACCGACTCGGAGCGCTCGGCCATGCAGGAGATCGGCAACATCATGACCTCGGGGTTCATCGACGGCTGGGCGAACGTCCTCGATACGACCATCGACATGTCCACGTCCACGTTCATCTACGGCCCCTCCAGCGAGACCATCGACCAGATGGGCGGCTGGCCCGACGAGGAGATCGCCTTCGTCATCGACTCGACTATCGTCGCAACCAACGCCGACGTCGAGGTCACCGTCTACACCTTCCCGCAACTGGCCGACCTCGTCGAGCTCATCCAGCGGATCGACACCGCGACCGACGTCGCCGAGGACACGACCGCCTCCGACGTGATGTGACCGACGACGACTCTTTCCCGCCACGTCCGCAACCCCCGGTATGGACAAACAGCACCTCCGCGAGCGCGTCTGGGACGACCTCGAGGAGTCGGGCGAGGCCCGGTTCCCGTTCCCGCCCCACGGCCGCATCCCCAACTTCGCCCGCGCGGAGCGGGCCGCCGACCGCCTCGCCGACCTGCCCGAATGGGAGCGCGCGGCGACGCTGAAGGCCAACCCCGACGCGCCACAGCTTTCCGCCCGCAGGCGGGCGCTCCGGGCCGGCAAGACCGTCTTTATGGCCGTCCCGCGACTGCGCGACGAGCGGTGTTTCTACCGGCTCGATCCTCGGGAACTGTCGGACGTCGAGGCCGCCCCGACCGTCTCGAAGGTCGACCGCTACGCCGACCAGGTCGGCCCGGACGCCGTCGGCCGCGTCGACCTTGTGCTCGTCGGCAGCGTCGCGGTCACGACCGACGGCGCCCGGGTCGGCAAGGGCGAGGGGTTCAGCGACCTCGAGTTCGCCGTCCTCTCGGAGTTGGGGCTGGTCGACGCGGAGACGACGGTCGCCACGACCGTCCACGAGCGCCAGGTCGTCGACGACGAGGTCCCCGTCGACGACCACGACGTGCCCCTCGACGTGGTGGTCACGCCCGAGCGGGTTGTCCGGACCGGGACGACCGCCCGGCGACCGTCGGGGGTCGACTGGGACGCCCTCCCCGAAAAGCGGGTCGCGGAGATGCCCGTGCTCGCGGCCCTGCGCGAACGCCGGGACGGCTGAGCGGATTGTCCCGAGCGCGGCCGAACGGGGCGTGTCGTCTCAGGCGCGGGTCCGAACCGCCGCGAAGACGCCCGCGCCGAGACCGACCAGGGTGGCCACCGGGAGCGCGACCGACAGCCGCGTCCCCAGGAGGACGGCCTCGACGGCGAACACGAGAAGGAAGACGACGCCGAAAATCCCGGCACCGACGGCCACGCGTCGCCGCCGCGGACCGACGTCGTCGGCCAGCCACAGCGCGACTGCGACGGTCACTGTGAGCCCGGCGACCGCCCCCACCGGGAGGCCGACCAGCACCGAGAACGCGACGAACGGGAGCGCCAGTTCGGTCACGACGGCGCCGACGACGAGAAACGTGGCGACCCCGGCCGCGCCGGCCGTCGCCAGGTCCCGGAGTTCCATGCCGGGTGTTGGTCCCGCTCGACAAACAGCACTCCGGTCGTCCCGCCGGCGAGACCGCGAGCCGGACCGACCGACAGTCCCGGCAGTGACTTCCGTCCCGTTGGCGTCCGCGACCGCCCTGTCCGGGGGCGCCGCTCACTCGACGAGCGCCGCGAGCAGGTCAGCGGCCAGCCCCTTCTCCAGGGGGTCGTTGGCGTTGCCACAGTGGGGCGACTGGACGCAGGCCGGACAGCCGTCCGGGCAGGGACAGTCACGTATCATCGCCAGTGTCCGCTCCAGGAGGTCGGTCACGCTCTCGTAGGCGCGCCGCGTCAGCCCGACGCCGCCGGGGTAGCCGTCGTAGACGAAGACGGTGCTCCGGTCGGTGTGGGGGTGGTAGGGCGTCGAGAGCCCGCCGACGTCGCGGCGGTCACAGAGAAACGAGAGCGGGAACAGCGAGATCATCCCGTGCTCGGCGGCGTGGATCGCGCCCGGGAACGCGTCGGGTCCGTCGCCGTCGGCCCGGACGTCCCGCTCGACGGCCTCGGGGACCGTGAAGTACAGCGCCTCGGTCTCCAGCGTGGTCTCGGGCAGGTCCAGCGACTCGCGGCCGATGGGGTCGCCCGACCGGCGGTCGCGGCGCTCGAAGCCCGTGATCTGCGTGCGCACCGTCACGTCGGCGAACCGGACAGTCACGCCCTCGTGGGTCGGCAGGGTCGTCTCGCGGCGGTCGGTCTCGACCGTGACCGCCTTGTCGTGGAGCACCTGCGTGTAGTAGTCGGGGGCGACCGGCGCGAGGTCGGCGACGCCGTGACGGGGGTCCAGGTCGACGACCTCGAAGTCCTGGCCCTGGTGGTGGTAGACGGCGCCGGGGTGGGCGTCCCGGAGCGCGTCGTCGAACCCAAGCGTCGCGACGACGTCGCCGGTCCGGCGGTCCCGGAGCCTGACCTCGCGGTCGCCGACCGTCCGGAGGCTCATCTCGTGCTGGGGACTGCCGTCGCCGTCGTAGAGCCAGCGGGTCCCGGCGTCGGTCGTCCGGCGGTCGAGCGCGCCCCGTTCGGTCAGGTCCGCCACCACGTCCGCGAAGGGTTCGCCGAAGTGACGGTCGTCCTCGGGCGCGAGCCACGTCTCACGGGCGGCCGAGCGGACGTGGTCGGGAAGCAGTCGCTCGTTTTGCGGGTTCGAGAGGGCCTCCTCGGGGTCGCCGTCGAAGAAGTCCGCGGGGTGGCGGACCAGGTACTGGTCGAGCTGGTCCTCGCCCGCGACCAGCGCGACGAGCGAGGGGTCGGTGCCACGGCCGGCCCGCCCGGCCTGCTGGAAGGCGGCCATCCGCGTGCCGGGGTAGCCGTCGAGCAACACGGCGTCCAGCCCGCCGATGTCGACGCCCAGTTCCAGCGCGTTCGTGCTCCAGACGCCCCTGACCTCGCCGCTCCTGAGACCTGCCTCGGTCTCCGTGCGGCGGTCGTCGCCGAGCGCGGCCTGGTAGGCCGCGACGGCCGACGCGAGGTCGCTCTCCCCGCGACTCCGCAGGTCGCTCGCGCTGTCGGTGGCGTAGCGCTCCGCGGTCTGTCTCGACCCGGTGAAGACCGCCGTCTGGAACCCCCGCGCCACGAGGTCGACGAACAGCCGTTTGGTCTCGACGTGGTTCGACCTGCGGCGGCCGCTCCCGAAGCCGCCGCCGTCGTACTCCGGCGGATTCCACAGCAGCCAGTGGGTCGGTCCGGTGGCGCTCGTGTCCTCGTCGACGAGCGCGAACGAGTCGGCGGGTCGGCCGGTGACTGTCGCCGCGTGCTCGACTGGGTTGCCGACGGTCGCGGAGCAACAGACCCAGTCCGGACGGCCGTCGGCACTCGCGGGCCCGCCGTCGGCGAACCGCTCGCAGACCCGTGCCAGCCGCCGGAAGACCAGCGAGACGTGACTGCCGAAGACGCCGCGGTACTCGTGGACCTCGTCGACGACGACGGTCTCGATGCGCTCGAAGAACCAGTCCCACAGCCGGTGCGCGTGCGGGAGAATTCCGTAGTGGAGCATGTCCGGCGTCGTCAGCAGGACGGTCGGCTGGCGCTCGCGGACCTGCGCTTTCTCGTCGCGGTCCTGGCGGCCGGTGTACCGGGCGACGCTGACGCCGGACCCGAAGCCGAGCCCGCGGGCCAGGTCCGAGAGCGTCTCGGCCTGGTCGTCGATGAGCGCGACCTGCGGGGCCACGTAGAGCGTGGTCGCGCGGCGCCCGCCCCCACTCTGCCGGCCCCCCTCGCCGCCGTCACCGTCGCCGGCGCCGGCGCGGCTGTCACCGTCGCCCCGGCCACCGTTGCTGGCGCCCCCACCGGCCCGTACGCCCATGGCTCGCTCGAACGCCGGCACCGTGTACGCGAGGCTCTTCCCGCTCGCGGTCGGCGTCGCCAGGACGACGTTCCGGCCCGCTCTGACGGCGTCGACGGCGTCGGCCTGGTGGGCGTAGAGGTCGTCGATCCCCGCGGATGCGAGCGCGCTCGCCAGCCGGGAGTCGAGGTCGACCCCGCGGGTGGTCGCCTCCCGTCCCGGGAGGGTCCTGCGCTCGCGGATCTGGCCCTCGTAGTAGGGCCGGCCCTGCAGCCAGCGGATGGTTTCGTCCACACGCCGTCTCTGGGCTGGGTCGGCCTAACTGTTGTGCCGTGGTTCCGAACGGTTATCCCCCGCTCGGTCCCACTGTCGACATGGACTACTTCGAGGACCTGGCGGTCGGGGACACCGACTCGTTCGGCAGCTACGAGGTCACCGAGGCGGAGGTCGTCGAGTTCGCCGAGCGCTACGACCCCCAGCCGTTCCACACGGACCCCGAGGCCGCGGCGGCCTCGCCGTTCGGGGGGCTGGTCGCGAGCGGGTGGCACACCGCCGCGATGACGATGCGGGTGCTCGTCGACGGCGCGCTCTCGGAGATGGCGACCCGCGGTGCCGCCGGCGTCGACGAACTCCGCTGGCGACAGCCGGTCCGCCCGGGACAGACCCTCTCGGTCGAGGTCGAGGTCGCGGGAAAACGCGACTGGGACGACGAGACGGGGCTGGCCGAGGTGGCCATCACCACGCTGGCGGACGGCGACACCGCCCTGACCATGACCGGCCTCGTGCTCGTCAGTCGGCGCTCGTGACGCCCTCGCCGTCGATGGCCGCGGGTTCGTCCTCGCGGGACCGCCGTCGCTCGACCAGCCGCTCCCCGCGGTCGGTGACGCGGTAGACGACCTCCTGGCTGACCGGCTCGATACAGCCGTGGCTCTCCAGCGCCGCACACCGCCGTTCGGCATAGCCCAGGTAGAGGCCGAGGTTGCTGGCGACCAGCGGGACGTAGTCGCTTCCCGCCTCGATCAGGTACTCGAGGATAGCGACGTCTCCCGGTCGGAGCCAGTCGGGGTCTCCTGACATCGGACGCCACCGTCACGGAGGTATGCGCATTGTTCACATATAACAGTATCGGTCCGCGGATCCGTCCGCCGTCACTGATAAACGCGGGTAGCACGAACTAGAGGCGTGTCATCGAGCGCAGGAGGTCACGCGACGGTCCTCGTCGTCGACGACGAGGAGGGCGTGGCGGACGTGCTGGCACACAGGCTCGGCGACCGCTACGAGACGCGGGTCGCCTACGGTGGCGAGGAGGCCCTCGAACGGGTCGACGAGACGGTCGACGCGGTGTTGCTCGACCGCCGCATGCCCGATGTGCACGGCGACGACGTCCTCGTTGAGATCCGCGGGCGCGGCTACGACTGTGCCGTCATCATGACCACGGCCGTCGACCCCGACCTCAACATCCTGGAGATGGACTTCGACGATTACCTCATCAAACCGACCGATGCGGAGACGCTGCTGGCCGCGCTTGACCGGCAACTCGAAGGGCGGTCGCGGGACTCACGGCTCGACGAGTTCTTCTCGCTGGTCTCGAAGCTCGAAGTCATCGAGTCGGAGCACTCGCCGGAGGAACTGGCCGGAAGCGAGGAGTACGCCGACCTCAAGCGCCGCGCGGCGGAACTCGGGCGCGAACTCGAGGACTCCCACGCCGACTTCGACGAACTCGTCAGTACGTTCCGGGAGATCAACCGCCACCCCTCCTGACAGACCGGTTCGGGTCTCTGCCACCCCTCCCGATCGACCGGTTCGGGGCCCGCATCCGACCCCGCCCACGTCGACACCGACCGGCCCCGCCCCCGTCGACTCCGACCGGCCCCGCCCCCGTCGACTCCGACCGGCCCCGCCCCCGTCGACTCCGACCGGACCCTGCTCGTGTCGACAACGGCGAGAACGTTTACAGCTGTTTACAATAGCTTAGGTACGAGGAGCCAGAATCGACGGGGTAACCCGCGTCGCCGTCCAGGTCCCCGCGGCTCGGTGGGTGACAGGTGATCCAGGAATGAAACGGTCACAGGCACTGACGGTAGCGATAGTCACGTTGCTGGTTGCGGTCCCGGTCGCGGCTGGGGCGACCAGCGACCACAAGGTAACGGGCAGGCCCGGTATCGACGTGTCCGTGCCGGACAACGAACTCCGGCCGGGCGACCAGACATCGCTGACGCTGGTCGTTCTCAACGACGGGAACGTCACGAACGGGTCGGCGTCGAACCCGCAACTCGAGTCACAGGTCACGACGGCCCGGGCGGTGAAGGTCCGCATCGACGCCGACGACGGGCCGCTGTCGGTCAGCACGAACGAACAGGTCCTCTCGCGGCTCCCCGACGGCGCGAGCGCGACGGTCCAGTTCGGGCTCACGGTCGACCGCGACGCCCAGCCCGGCGAGTACACGCTGCCGGTCAACGTGACCTACAACTACACCGAATCGGTCGACCCGAGGACCGGCGAGACCAACACCACGCAGGTCCAGAAGACGATCAGCAAGACGGTCGTGGTCAAAGAGACCGCGCAGTTCGAGGTGGTCGACGTCGACTCGAACGCGCGGGTCGGCTCGACCGGGACGGTCAACGTCACGCTCCGGAACACGGGCTACGAGGCCGCGAGCGACGCGACGGTCGCGCTCACCTCCCGGAACACCGACCTGACGTTCGGGCAGTCGGCGACCGGCAGCCGGTTCGTCAGCGGCGAGTGGGCCCCCGGGGAGAACCGCACGGTCTCCTACCGGGTGCGGGCCGCACAGTCGGCGACCCGCCAGCGGTACGCGTTCAGCGCGCAGGTCACCTACGAGAACCCCGAGGGGAACGCGCGCCAGTCGCGCTCGCTCTCGCTGGGCGTCACGCCCGCGCCCGAGCAGACCTTCTCGGTCGTCGGGGCGGACTCGACGGTCGCGGTCGCCGAGGAGGGAACCGTCACCCTCCGGATCCGCAACGACGGCCCCATCGACGTCAGTGACGCGTCGGTGACGCTACAGTCGACGTCCAATGACGTCGTCTTCGGGCAGTCCGCCAGCGCCAGCGAGTACGTCGGCGCCTGGGAGGCCGGCGAAACCCGCCGGGTACAGGTCAACGCGACGGCCGTCCCGGACGCCGAGACGCGCAACTACCCGGTCCAGGCGACCGTCGCCTACGATGACGGCGAGGGCGACCCCGGCCAGTCGCGCACGCTCCAGTTCGCGCTCCGGCCCGACCCCGAACAGTCCGCCGAGTTCGAGGCCTCGGACGTCTCCTCGACGCTCCGTGTCGGCGAGGAGGGGACGCTCACGGGCACGGTCACCAACACCGGCGACGCCGTGGCCACGAACGTCGTCATCGTCTTCGAGACTCAGAGCCAGACCGTCACGCCCGGCGAGCGGGAGTACCCGGTCGGGACGCTGGCACCCGGCGAGTCCGCCACCTTCGAGTTCGACGTCGAGGTCGCCGGCTCGACGGACGCCGGCCCCCGACAGTTCACGCTCCGGCCGACCTACCGCAACGAGGACGACCAGCAGCGCCAGGGCGAGAGCTTCGACGTCCGCGCGGAGGTCCGTCCAGACCGTGACCTGTTCGACGCCTCGGTCGCCAACAGGACGGTCGAGCGCGGCCAGGCGTCGCTCCTGAGGGTCACGGTCACGAACGACGGGAACGAGACGCTCTCGGACGTCTCGGCGACGATCTTCGCGGACGACCCGGTCTCGGTCGAGGACGGCGACGCGTTCGCCGACACGCTCGAACCCGGCGCGTCGACGACGCTCACCTTCCAGGTCAGCGCCTCCGGGGACGCGCTGACCAAACAGTACCCGGTCGAGATGGACTTCCAGTACGACGAACCCGACGGCGACACGAAACTCTCCAGCGGCTACACGGTCGGCGTTGAGGTCACCGAACCCGAGACTGACGACGGCGGCGGCCCGCCGCTCGTGCTGGTTGCCGTCGCCGGCGTCGTCGTCCTCCTCGCCGCCGGCGCCTACCTCCGGTACGGCAGGTGACCGATGGTCTTCGAGCGCTCCATCGACGTCGTCACCGACGCGGTCACGAGCTACCCGGGGCGGATCTCCATCGCGTTCGTCCTGCTGACGGGCGTGTTTGTCCTCGGTCTCGGCAACGTCGAGACGAAGTCGGGGAGCGACCAGTTCGTCGAGGACCTGGAGTCGTTCGAGGCCTTCCAGGACATCCAGCGCGAGTTCGGTGCCCCCTTCCCCCAGTCGACGACGACGACGCAACTCCTCCAGCGCGAGCGGAACGTCCTCTCGCGGGCGAGCCTGTTGCGGATGTTGCGCGCCCAGGAGCGGTTGCTCGACCACGAGGACCTCCGCGTCCAGTCGGCGTCGAGCCCCGCCCGGACGGTCGCGCGACAGCTCGACCCCCGGGCTGAGGACATCGAGGCCGAGATCGAGGCCGTCGAGTCCGCGACGGCCGGCGAGATCGACGACGCGGTGAGACGCGCCGCCGAGCGGCCCGGGTTCACCTCCCAGCTCACGGAGGATTTCGACCCCGAGACCGCGACCGCCCGCGGCATGCAGGGGTCGGTGGTCCACAGCCGCGACATCGAGGACCGCGAGCGCCGCGTCGAGCGCGTCCTCGCCACCGTCGGCGGTGACGTCGACACCGTCGGCAGCGCGCCCGAGACCATCGGCTCCTCGCTCGCGCTCGTGCTCCCGGCGGCGTTCGTCCTCATTGTCCTCTTTCTGGTGGTCGCATACCGGGACCTAGTGGACCTGCTGTTGGGCGTCGTCGCCATCCTGATGACGCTCGTGTGGACGTTCGGCTTCCTCGGGCTGGCCGATATCGCGTTCAACCCGCTGCTGGTGGCGGTGCCGCCGTTGCTCATCGCCGTCGGCATCGACTTCGGGATCCACGCCGTCAACCGCTACCGCGAGGAGCGGGAACTCGGTGCGGACATCACCGGGTCGATGGCGGTGACGACCAACCAGTTGCTCGCGGCCTTCTTCATCGTGATGGGGACGACTGTCATCGGCTTCCTGTCGAATCTCGTGAGCGCGCTCGGGCCGATCCGGGACTTCGGGTTCGTCGCCGCCATCGGTATCTGTTTCACGTTTCTCATCTTCGGCGTCTTCCTGCCCGCGGTCAAGGTCAAGACCGACCGCCTGCGCGACCGCTACCCGATCCCGACGTTCAGCGAGCGGCCGCTGGGTTCCGAGGGGTCGGCCCTCGGGCGCGCCCTCAGCGGCGGGGTCGCCATCGCGACCCGGGCGCCAGTCCTGTTCATGCTGGTCGTCGTCGTCGGGAGCGGCGTCGCCGGCGTCTACGCGACCGGCGTCGGCACCGGCTTCAGCCAGGACGACTTCCTTCCGCCGGAGTACGAGGAACTGCCCGACTGGCAGAAGGACCTCCCCGGGCCGCTGGCCCCACCCGAGTACGACCACATCTCCAAGCGCAACTACATCGACGACCGTTTCCCGGAGAGCCAGCAGGTCTTCCTGTTCGTCGAGGCGCGCATGGAACGGGACGACGCCCTGGAGCAACTCCGGCGGACCGGCAAGGACCCGCCGCCGGTGTTCGAACGCGACGGTCGCTACGCCGAGAGCCAGTCACTGGTGACGGTCGTCGACTCGACCCGCGAGCGTGACCCGCAGTTTCGCGCCCTCGTCACGCAAAACGACCGCGACGGCAACGGTATCCCCGACGAGAACCTCGGGGAAGTCTACGACTCCCTGGAGTCGACCCCCGGGACCGGCGTCAGTGGCGTCCTCGCCGACGACCGCCGGAGCACGCTCGTCACCTACACGGTCGAGCCCGACCGGACCAACCAGGAGGTGACCGCCGCCGCCGAGACGCTGGCCGCCGAGAGCGGGCTCGAGGCGACGCCGACCGGGACCGCCGTCATCTTCGAGGAGGCCTCGCAGCTGATCCTCGACACCGTCATCACGAGCCTGCTCATCACGCTCGTCGGCGCGTCGGTGTTCCTGGTCCTCGTCTACTGGGCCCTCGAGGGGCGCGCGTCGCTGGGCATCGCCAACGTCGTCCCAATCGTGCTGACGGTGACGTTCGTCGTCGCGGCGATGCGGTACTTCGGCATCGACTTCAACGCCCTCAACGGGGTCATCCTCTCGCTGACCATCGGGCTGGGCATCGACTACTCGGTCCACGTCACCCACCGCTTCGCCGACGAGTTCGAGCGGACCGACCTCGTGACCGCGCTGGACCGTGCGGTCCGGGGCACCGGCGGCGCGCTCGCCGGCAGCATGCTGACGACCGTCTCGGGCATCGGCGTGCTCGTGTTCGCACTGAACCCCGCCATCGGCGTCTTCGGACTGCTCACCGCACTGTCGGTCATCTTCGCCTTCCTCTCGTCGGTGGTCGTCCTGCCGTCGACGCTCGTCATCTGGGACCGCGTGTTCAACCGGTCGCGCCTCTCCCGGTGGGTCCGCGACCGGGCCGGCGGGTCGAGCACGACCCCCGCAGTCGACGACTGAGACGTGCCCCGGAGGTACGGCGTGTGTGAGGGATCCGCGGGAGAGACTGTCGCGTGTTCCGACCGACGCTGGCGACTCCCGACGAAGCCAAAGCGACCGCGCCCGTTGGGCCGTGATGGGGCCGGCGCGCACACGCCCGCAACGTTTTATCCACGCCAGCGCGAGGGTTCGGGTATGCACGTAGTCGTCATCGGCGCGTACGGGAGCGCCGGCGCGGTCGTCGCCGACGAACTCGCCGACGAGGATGACGTGACGCTGACGCTGATAGACGACGGCGACCCCGGCGGCGGGCTCTGCATTCTCCGGGGGTGTATGCCGTCCAAGGAGGTGCTCTCGGCGGGCGCCCACCGCTTCCAGGCGCGCCACGACGACCGGCTGGTCGGGGACCTCCCCGAGGTCGACCTCGAACGGACCGTCGACCGCAAGGACGACCACACGCTGGGGTGGGCCGGCCACCGCCGCGAGGCCGTCCACGGTCTCGCGGAGCGCGACGGCGTCGAGTTCGTCCACGACACCGCCAGGTTCGTCGACGACCACACCGTCGCCGCGGGCGGGCGCGAGTTCGAGGCCGACTACGTCGTCGTCGCGACCGGCTCGACGCTCAACGTCCCCGACACTCCCGGTATCGAGGACGTCGAGTACATGGCCAGCGACGACGTCCTCGACGCCACCACGTTCCCCGACTCGGGGGTCGTCATGGGATTCGGTTACGTCGGCATGGAGATGGTCCCCTATCTCTCGGAGGCCGGCGGGATGGACCTCACCGTCGTCGAACACGACGACCGGCCGGTCGACGAGGCCGACCCCGCGTTCGGCGACGCCGCGCTCTCGCTGTACGAGGACCACTTCGACGTGACGGTCCCGACGAACTGCTACGAACAGCGCCTGGAACCCACCGACGACGGCGGCGTCCGCCTCCACGTCGAGTTCGAGGACGGGACCACCGACGCCTTCGAGGGCGACCAGTTGTTTCTCTTTACGGGACGGCGACCCGCCGTCGACGGCCTGGGCCTGGCGAACACGCCCATCGAACCGGGACCAGAGTGGGTCCGGGACACCATGCAGGCCCGCGACGACGACAGGGTCTTCGTCGTCGGCGACGCCAACGGGAAGGAGCCGGTCCTCCACGTCGCCAAGGAACAGGGGTTCACGGCCGCCGAGAACATCCGCCGGCACCACCGCGGCGGGTCGCTCCGCGAGTACGAGAACGTCCACCACCACGTCATCTTCTCGGGGCTGGGCGTCTACCCGTTCGCCCGCGTCGGCCACAGCGAGGCGTCCGCACGCGAGGCCGGCCACGACGTGGCCGTCGCCACGCGCCAGGCCAGCGACGACGGCGTCTTCGAGGCCAAGGACGTCCCCGAGGGGCTAGCGAAACTCGTCGTCGACCGGACCGACGGCACCGTCCTCGGCTGGCAGGGTCTTCACTACCACGCCGACGTGATGGCCAAGACACTGCAGGTCGTCGTCGAACTCGGCCTCGACGTCCGCGAGGTCCCCGACCGCTCGTACCACCCGACGACGCCCGAGATCCTCGACGGACTCCTCGGGGAGTGTGCCGACGCTGTCGAGGAACGCTGAATCTGTAGAGACGCCCCGCGCCAGCCCGTTCCCTCCCGGGTCCCCCGTATCGTTCGGTTCCGTCCGTCGCGCTTCCATCGCGCCAGTTCGTTCGGTCGCGTGTCCGTCGCGTCAGTTCGGTCGCGCGTCCGTCGCGTCAGCCCGTTTCGTTGCCGCTCTGTTGCTCGTCGAGCCAGTTCTGGAAGCCGCTCTGTGTGCGCACGTCGACGGTGGCGAGCATCTGCGAGTGGCCGACGCCGCAGTACTCAGCGCAGTAGAGCTGGTACTCGCCGGTCTCGTGGACCTTGGTGAGCTTGTAGTTGGATTGGCCGGGGAAAGCGTCCTTCTTGAGGCCGAGACCCGGCACGTGCATCGCGTGGAGCCAGTCCTTGGAGGTGACGTTGAACCGGACTGGCCGGTCCGTCGGTATCACCATCGTGTCGCTCGTGGTGACGCCTTGCTCGGGATACTCGAACGTCCAGCGGTACTTCTCGGCGACGACGCGGACCTCCAGCACCTCCTCCTCGTCGGCGAGGTCCTCGCCGGCGTCGGGCGAGGTGGCGGTCACGTAGGGTTCGGCGAGCACCTGGTAGGAGGCGACGCCGACGAACAGCAGGATGATGGCCGTCGCGACGGTCCAGGTGATCTCCAGGCGGCGGTTCTCCCTGGTCGGCAGCGGCGACTCGTTGGTGCGGTATTTCCAGACCGTGTAGACGAGGATCCCCTCGACCAGCACTGTCAGCGGGACCGCGACGTAGAGGAGCTGATTGTTGAGGTCCCAGATGAGTTCCTCCGTGGTCGAGTCGGCGGTCGACTGCGCGGCCACCGGGTCGACCGCCACCGCGGCCAGGCCGACGAAACCGACCAAAAGCGGGAGGGCGCGCTTCGCGTTCATGCTCGCGCGGGGCTTAGGTCAGGACGCATAAGTACGTACTGACTGCCCGCCCTGTGGCGTCGCGCGCTCGAAGCGCGGACACTAAGTACGGACAAGCCAAACCCCCGGTAAGAGAGGTCTTCGAACGTGAATCGACCCGACGGCCGACGGTCGCTGGGGGCCCTGCTCGCGACGACGGCGATGGGCGTCTACGTCCTCGTGGTCGGCGGGGCGACGGCGGCCATCGCCGACGCGGCGCGTGCCTGTTCGAGCTGGCCGGTCTGTCGGGGACCGGTGACGCTGTCGGAGCCGGCACTGCTGGTCGCGTGGGGCCACCGGGTCACCGCGCTGGTCGTCGGCGGGCTCGTCGTCGCGACGGCCGTCGTCGCGGTGGCCGCCCGCGAGGAGACGCGGACGCGCGTGCTCGGCGCTGTCGCCGCCGCGCTGGTGCTGTTCCCGGTCCAGGTCGGGCTGGGCGCGTTCGTCGTCATCGGCGGGCCGTCGGCCGTCTCGACGGGCGCCCACCTGGGCGTGGGGATGGCCATCTTCACGGCGCTCGCGCTAGCGCTGGCCTGGGAACTGGAACCCGCCGACCCCGACGACGAGGGGATCGGCCTGCAGTTCGACGCCGACCAGGCGGCCGACGCAGAGACGGTCGACCCCGACGCGACCGGCCCGGCCCCCACGGACGCCGCCGGCGGGAGCGAGGAGTCGCCACCACACGCGGGCTCGCCGTTCTCGTCGTCGCCGTCGTCGGCGTCCCTGTCGTCGTCGCCGGCCCCGTCAGAGCTTCCGGCGTTGACCCGGGCGCGGGCGACCGCGTTCGCGTACTTCCGGCTGATGAAGCCGCGGCTGATGTGGCTGCTCTGTCTCGTCGCCGCCGCGGGGATGGCCCTGGCCGCCGGGTCCGCGCTCACGGTCCGGACGGTCGTGTTGACCCTCGGCGGCGGCGTGCTGGCCATCGGCGCGTCGGGGACGTTCAATCACGTCCTCGAACGGGACCGCGACAGGCGGATGTCCCGGACGAGCGACCGGCCGGTCGCGACCCACCAGTTGCCGGCCCGCAACGCCGTCGCCTTCGGGCTGGCGCTGACGGTCGCGGCGCTCGCGGTCTTCGTGCAGGTGAACCCCCTCGCGGCCGGCCTCGGGCTCGCGGCGATCGTCTTCTACTCGGTCATCTACACGCTCGTGCTCAAGCCCAACACGGTCCAGAACACGGTCATCGGCGGCGCGGCGGGCGCGCTGCCGGCGCTGATCGGCTGGGCGGCGGTCACCGGCCGCGTCGGCGTCCCTGGGCTCGTGCTGGCGGGAGTCATCTTCCTGTGGACGCCCGCGCACTTCTACAACCTCGCGCTGGCGTACAAGGAAGACTACGCGAGGGGGGGCTTCCCGATGATGCCGGTCGTCCGCGGCGAGGCGACGACGCGCAAGCACATCCTGCTGTACCTGGCCGCGACGCTGCTGGCGGCGGTGGCACTGACCGCGGTGGCCGACCTGGGCTGGCTCTACGCCGGGACGACGAGCGCGTTCGGCGCCGTCTTCCTGTGGGCGGTCGTCAGACTCCACCGCGAACGCACCGAGTCGGCCGCGTTCCGGGCGTTCCACGCCTCGAACGCGTACCTCGGGGCCGTGCTCGTCGCGGTCGTCGTTGACGCGCTCGCCGTCTGACATGGCCACCGCATCACAGACGCTGTTCGACCGCGTCCGCCCGCGCCGCGAGACGCTGCTGTACGGCGCGTTGCTCGTCAACACCGAACTCCTGCTGCTGGCTCTGTACGCGCTCGTCAGCGACTCGACGGTGCTCTCGCTCGCCGGACTCCGGCTGTGGATCTACCCGTTCGTGTGGATCAACGTCGGCCTCTGGGCGGTCGTGCGCACGACGCCCGCGGCGGCGTCGACGCGCAACCGCCGGCTCGCCGCCGCCCTCGCGGTGGCGTACTTCGGCGTGCTGGCCTACGCCGGCGGGCTGGTCGGCCACAGCCACGGCGGTCCCGAGGTCTTCCGGATCGTGTGGACGACCGTCCCGCCCGGCTGGAGTCCGGCGGTCACCTACGTCGGGAACGGGCTCTCGCTGACACTGATCCCCTACCGGGTGGTCGGCTACGCCGCGCTGGCCTACCTCGTCTACGCGACCGTCATCGACGCGACGGGGTCGGCCGTGACCGGCCTGCTGGGCGTGCTCTCGTGTGTCTCCTGTAGCTGGCCGGTGCTGGCGTCGCTCGCGACCGGACTGGCCGGCGGCGGGTCCGGCGTCGCCGCCGCCGTCTACGAGGGGTCCTACGGCCTCTCGACGCTCGTGTTCGTCGTCACCGTCGCGCTCCTCTACTACCGACCCTTCGGCCGCGACGACGGGGCCTGACGGCGAGGCGACAGCAGTGTTTAGTGAAGAGGTTCTTCCGCTGCTGTCCCCAGAGACAGCGTGAAAGCCCCGGTCGTCACGTCGCCGCGGGACCGCTCGAAACCGAACGGTCTATGCGGGGCGGTCCGCTGGCTTCCCGTATGGCAGCGACGCTCGTCGCAGAGGACCTGCGCCGGACCTACGGCGAGACGGTCGCGCTCGACGGCGTCTCGCTCTCGGTCGAGGCGGGCGAGGTGTTCGCCCTCGTCGGTCCCAACGGCGCGGGCAAGACGACGCTCGTCCGGGCGCTGACCGGCACGACCGACGCGGAGGGGTCGGTCTCGCTGTTCGGCGCCGACCCGCGGGCCGTCGACCCCGAGCGCGTCGGGTTGCTCCCGCAGGCGTTCGACCCGCCCGAGCGGCTCACCGCGCGGGAACTCATCGCGTACTACGGCGGGCTCTACGACGAGGCGCGCGACGTCGACGCGGTCCTGGCCGACGTCGGCCTGACCGGGGACGCCGACACCTGGTACAAGGACCTCTCCGGTGGCCAGCAGCGCCGGACCTGCGTGGGGACGGCGCTGGTCAACGACCCGGACCTGCTCTTTCTGGACGAACCCACGACCGGCGTCGACCCCGCCGGACGGCGGGCGCTCTGGCGGCTAGTCGAGGAACTCGCCGACGGCGGGACGACGGTCGTGTTGACGACCCACGACATGGACGAGGCCCACCGTCTGGCCGACCGCGTCGGCCTGCTCGCCGACGGACGACTCGTCGCCGTCGACGACCCCGACGCGCTGGTCGCGGAGTACGGCGGCGACGCCCGCCTCGTCGTCGAGACCGACGCCGACCCCGGCGCGGTGGACCTGGCCTATCCCGTCGAGCGCCGCGACGACCGGCTCGTCGTCTCGGGAGTCGAGCCGCGGGATATCGGGACGGTCGTCGACGCG
Source organism: Halobacteriales archaeon QS_4_69_31 (assembly GCA_003021655.1). Taxonomy (GTDB): domain Archaea; phylum Halobacteriota; class Halobacteria; order Halobacteriales; family Haloarculaceae; genus QS-4-69-31. Next base: position 17,131 of record PXRP01000032.1, on the reverse strand, counting down.
CTGGAGACGGCGGGGGTCGACTACGACGCCCTCACTTGGACGGAACCGGATCTGGCGGACGTCTACCTCCGGCTGGCCGGCGAGCGCGAGCACGGAGCCACGGGCCGCGACGGACCCGCCCTCGCGGGGGAGGCGGGCCGGTGACGCGAGCGGACCGGATCCGCGCGGCCTTCCGGGCGGACTGGCACTCGTTTCTCCGGCGGCGGACGGCCGTCTTCTTCACGTTCTTCTTCCCGCTGATCATCGTCGTCATCTTCGGGGTACTGGTCCAGACCGGGTCGGGCGGCGGCGGTATCTTCGCCGAACCGCCCGGCTACTACGTACCGGGGTATCTCGCCGTGGTGGTCCTGTTCACGCCGCTGTCGCGGGTGGGCAGCGAGGTGGCCCGCCACCGCGACGGCAACCGCTTCGAGAAGCTCGCGACGACGCCCCTCTCGCGGGGCGAGTGGCTGCTCGCCCAGACGCTGGTCAACGTCGTCGTCATCGGGCTGGCGGCGCTCATGTTGCTCGCGCTCATGGTCGTCCTGACCGGGGCGGACCTGTCGGTTGGAGTGTCCGACCTCGCGCTGGTGGTCGGCTACGTGGGCCTGGGCGTGGCGCTGTTCTGCGGGCTCGGTGCCGTCGTCGGCTCGTACGCGGGCTCCCAGGACGGCGTCATCGCAGCGAGCAACGCGGTCGCGCTCCCGTTGCTCTTTCTCTCGGAGACGTTCGTCCCGCCGGAGATGCTCCCCGCGTGGTTCCGGCCGGCCGTCGCGCTGTCGCCGCTAACCTACTTCTCGCGGGGCGTGCGGGCGGCGACCGGCGGCGTTTCGAGCGTCGTCGCCGAGTCGGCCTTCCTGGACCCGCACGTCTCGAATCTCTTCTTTCTCGCCGCGCTCGCCGGTGCGTTCCTGGCCGCCGGCGCGTGGGCGCTGCCACGGACCGACTGACCGCCGCGCCCCGGCACTCCTCAGCCGCCGCTCCCCTCAGCCGCCGTCCCGTCCGCGTCGTCTGTTGGGTCCACGCCGTCGCCCGTTCCGTCTGTTCCGTTCGTGTCGTCGCCCCCTCCGGCGGTCGCGGCGTCGTCGCTCTCCCCTTCGGAGTCGTCGTCGGGCGGTCCCGTCACCGGGTCGATGGTCACGATGCCCTCGCCGGCGGTGTACTCATAGAGGATCCACTTCGGGAGCGCGAGGACGCCGCTCATCTTGCGGACCCGGACCTGCTTCAGGAGCGACCCCTCGACGAGTTCGTCGTTCAGTCGCATCTCGACGATGCCGTCGACCATGTAGTCGAGGTCGTGGGGGAACCCGTTGCCGTCGTTCGAGGCGGTTGCGCTGGCGTAGACCGGGACGAAGCGGCTCTTGCAGACGGTCGCGCGGACGTCCTTGACGAACTGGTAGGCCTGGACGGGCTGGTGGAGCGACCCGAACTCGTTGAGCGAGTCGACGACGACCACCCCCTGGTCGACCATGTCGTGGCGCTCGAGCGCGCCGTCGACGCGGTTCTGGAGTTCGCCGACGTCGGAGGGGTCGCGCACCCGGGTGGTCGCCGCCTCGCAGAAGGCCGCGAGGTGGGTGTTCCAGTCGTTGAGCCGCTCGTACAGCCGCTCGCGGTCGCCCATGCGGTGGGTGAACGCGTCGACGAAGCCGAGTTGGCCCGACTCCAGGTACGGCAGCACGTTCCAGTCGAGCGTGACGAACTCCTGGACGACCGACACCGGCGGTTCGAGGAAGGTGACGACGACGGCTGGCTCACCGCGCTGGAGCGCCCGCCAGACGAGTTCGGCCCGGACCGCCTCGTCCCGCGTCCCGGGGATGTCGGTCAGCATGACAAAGGAGTTGCGCGGGATCCCCTGTGGCAGGCTCTCGTCTATCGGCGCGACGCCGGTGGGCGTCCGCCGGAAGCCGTGGTACTGCGTGAAGACCGTCTCGGACTCCTCGACCGTATCCCGGCACCGACGCGAACAGAACCAGTACGTGTCGCCGTCGTGTGTGGACTCGACCGCACCCGCCGAGAGCGGGAGCCGACAGTGGTCACACCGACGAACGTCACTCTCGTGCCCGTCGTCGGCCCCCCCGGCCGCCTCGCCCTCCCCGCCGGACTGGTCCGTCATGGCCCCACGTAACACGGCCGGCGTGAAAACAGTGCGGGGCGGGTGTCTGCTCGCCGCACGCGGCCGTTAGCGGTCGTCGCGGTCCCGCGGTCGCCGCCAGGACGGCGTCGCCGCGAGGACGAAGAGAGCCTCGTGGCCGCGGGGGTCCCACCCGTAGACGTGATTGAGCATGACGTAGGTGACGATGCCAAGCGCGAGGCTCAGCGACCACGCGGCGGCGGCGACACGGCCGACGCGTGCGTGGACCGTCTCGCGCAACTCCGCCGGCGAGTGAGTGAGTCCGAGGACGACGGCGTGGAGCACGACCGGGACCGACACCGCCGACAGCAGGACGTGGACCGCGAGCATCAGGAGGTAGGCGTAGTAGACCGCGCCCGAGGCGTTGATCGACTTCTCGAAGCCGCCGCCGACCTTGAGCAGGTACATGACCAGAAAGGCCAGGATGAGGACGAAGGCCGTCAGCATGGCGGCGCGGTGTCTGCGCACCTGGCCGCGCCTGATGAACCAGACGCCGGCGAGGATAGACGCCAGCGCGAGCGTGTTCACGGCCGCGATGGCGTCACCGAGGAGAACGACCGTCCCGTCGCTGACCGACGGGAACGGTGCGTACGGCGTGAACGCACCAAGCACCAGCACGTACCCCAGCACTGAGAGGGCCGCCGTGATCCGCCTCGGATTCGCCCGCGCCCGCGACTGGAGGGTGTCGGCCACTGCCATACCGGCGCTCGGGACGCCGACACTATACACGCTTCGGAAGCGCACGACCGACGCGCTATCTCACTCGAGTGCGGTGTACTCCCCCCGGATGTCACGGGAGCCGAGCGTGCCCGACCAGGGGCGTCGCGTTCACGGCACGCGTCGGGAGGTTCGGCCCCCGCCGGGAGGGCTGGCCCCCGTCGGGTGGCGGACCGCTCGTCGCCCCGGTTCGCAGTCGTGCAGTCGGGCAATTTCACCACAAACGTGAAGCGGCCAGCGGTCGAACCCCGGGCCATGAGCGCAGAACAGGACGGGCGGGAGGGGCGCCAGATACGGTGTCTCGTCGCCAAGGTCGGCCTCGACGGGCACGACCGCGGTGCTCACGTCATCGCGCGGGCGTTCCGCGACGCCGGCTTCGAGGTGGTCTACTCGGGGCTGCACCGCTCGCCCAACGAGGTCGTCCAGGCCGCCGTCCAGGAGGACGTCGACGTGCTGGGCATCTCGATCCTCTCCGGTGCGCACAACACGCTGGTCCCCAAGATCGTCGACGGGCTCAAGGAGTACGACGCCTTCGAGGACACGCTCATTCTCGTCGGCGGGATCATCCCCGACGACGACAAGGAGACGCTCAGAGAGGCCGGCGTCGCCGAGATATTCGGCCCCGGCGCCTCGATGGACGAGATGATAGCCTACGTCCGCGAGCACGCGCCCGAACGATGACACCGCCCGAGGACGACGGGCCAGACGAGGCCGACAGGGAGCCCGACGGTGACGCCCGGACCGCTGGCGGCACGGGCGCCGACGCCGACGGTGACGCTGGGGCCGGCGCCGATGCCGACGGCGACGCCCGGACTGACACAGGCACGGACGGGGAGATCGACCGCCTCGTCGCGGGCGTCCGCGAGGGCAAGCACCGCGCGCTGGCGCGGTCGATAACGAAAATCGAGAACCGCGCCCCGGGCTATCGCGACCTGGTGGCGCGCCTGCACGCCCACACCGGCGAGGCGGACGTGCTGGGGATCACCGGCAGCCCCGGGGCGGGCAAGTCGACGCTGGTCGACAAACTCGCCAAGACCTACCGCGACGAGGGGCTGACGGTGGGGGTCATCGCCATCGACCCGGCCTCGCCGTTCACCGGCGGCGCGGTGCTGGGCGACCGCATCCGGATGGCCTCGAACGTCGGCGACATGGACGTGTTCTTCCGGTCGATGTCGGCCCGCGGGACACTGGGCGGGCTCTCGACGGCGACGACCGACGCCGTCACGGCGCTCGACGCCTTCGGTAAGGACAAGATCATCGTCGAGACCGTCGGCGCGGGCCAAAACGAGATCGACATCGTCCGCACCGCCGACACGGTCGCGGTCCTCGTGCCGCCGGGCAGCGGCGACGACGTTCAGATGCTCAAGGCCGGCATCCTTGAGATCGCGGACCTGTTCGCCGTCAACAAGGCCGACCTCGACGGGGCCGACCGCACCGTCCAGGAACTCCGGGAGATGCTCCAGCTCGGCGACGGCCCCGCGCCGGGCGGGGGCCACCACGGCCCCGACGCGGTCGACCGGCGGGGCGACACCGCGACCGGCGACGCTGGGGCCGGCGACACCGCGACCGAGGACTCCGGGGCCGACGATGCGACCAACACCCGGGACGGGGCGGCCGGCGACAGCGGGAATGAAGCGGCCGGCGGGTGGGAACCACGGATCGTCGAGACGGTCGCCAACAGGGGCGAGGGCGTCGCGGAGTTGATCGACGCCATCGAGGCCCACCGGGCGTACCTGGTCGAGTCGGGCGAACTCGCCCGCCAGGCGCGGACCCGCTACGCAGAGGAGGTCCGGACGCTCCTGCGCGAGGACGCCCACGACCTCCTGGCCGAGGAGATCGCGGCCCGGGGCGGACTGGCGGCCGACGTCGACCGCATCGTCGACCGCGAGACCGACCCCTACACCGTCGCCGAGGAGATCGTCTCCCCGCTGGCCGACTGCGTGCGCGAGCGCCGCGAGGACTGACGGTCATTACATATAAACCGACACCGGCCGTAGTGTCAGCTATGCGACTACGGAAGGCAGTCGGCGCGGCGGTCGGCGCGGTCGGGGCGACAGCGCTCGCCAACCGCACGCTGGCACGACGCGCCCGCGAGTTCGAGCCGTTCCTGCCGGGCGAGCACCGGACCTACCGCTGGCGCGGGTTCGACGTCGCCTACACCGAGGCCGGCGACCCCGACGCGCAGGACCTGGTCCTGTTCCACGGGATCAACGCCGCCGCGTCGAGCCACGAGTGGGACCCCGTGTTCGCCGAACTGGCCGACCAGTACCACGTTATCGCCGTCGACCTCCCTGGCTTTGGCCACTCCGACCGGCCGCCGCTGACCTACTCGGCGTCCCTCTACGAGACGTTCGTCCGGGACTTCCTGACCGACGAGACCGACGACCCCGTCGTCGTCGCCTCGTCGCTGACCGCCGCGTACGTCGTGGCGGTCGCCGGGGACGTCGCGGCCAGCCGGTACGTCCTCGTCTGCCCGACCGCGACGACGATCCCCGGGCGCCGCGTCTGGCTCCGGACGCTCGTTCGCTCGCCCGTCGTCGGCCAGGCGCTGTTCAACCTCGTCGTCAGCAAACCCTCGATCCGCTACTTCCACGACGACCACGGCTACGCCGACACGGCCAACCTCGACGACGAGGTCGTCGAGTACGAGTGGCTGACGGCTCACCAGCCCGGCGCGCGCTTTGGCCCCGCCTCCTTCGTCAGCGGCCACCTCGACAGCGAGGTGGACCTGGCGGAGGCGCTCGGTGACCTCGAAGTCCCGGTGACGCTCGTCTGGGGCGCCGACGCCGACATGCCGCCGCTGTCGACCGGCCGCGAACTCGCCGAGGACGCCGACGTCCGCCTCGTCTCGGTCGGCGACGCCGCGTTGCTCCCCCACGTCGAACACCCGCGGGAGTTCGTCGACATCGTCACGGCCGAGCCCCCCGCCGTGCAGTGACCGCCGCCGGGGGTTCCCTCCGGCAGTGTCCCTTCACCGCGTGTCCGACGACCCCCGTCAGTCCCTGTTCCCGTCCCGTTCCGTGGTGTCGTCTGCTCCGGCGGGGATCGACGCCGCCGACCCGCTGGACGTCGAAGTACAGTGTACGTCGGCCGCCGACAGCGCGAGCGTGCAGTTCACCACCACCGCCAGGGGTCCGGCCGAACGGGCCACCGTCAGGCGGGCGGTCACGATAACGTGTGAGGAGCGGAAGTCCAGAGCGTCAATTTCCGCGGGTGCGGGAACGCACACATCGAGGCCCGACAGGGCTGGCGTCCGGGCGAGCGCCCACCGGGGCCGGCGTCCGACCGGACGGGCGGCCGCTGTGTCGAAATCCGGTTTCTCTTACCGCGGTCGGAAGACGACGGCGCGCTCGCCGGTTGTCTCGCGCTCGCCCACGTCGATACCGACGGTCGTCCCGATCTCGACGTCTTCGGGGTCGATGCCCCGGACGAGGCCGGTCACCCGGACCGCGCCGAAGTCGACGATGGCGGTGACGTACGGGGCGTCCTCGCTGAATCCCGGCGTCGCCACCGAGACGGTGGTGTGCGTGAGCACCTCGCCGGCCTCGGGGAACGGCTCCTCGGTCAGGTCGCGGCTGCCACAGTGTGGGCAGACCCGCCGCGGCGGGAGCGAGCCGTGGCCGTTGGCACACTCGACGTAGTAGCCCTCGCCGTCCTCGATGGCGTCGAGCAGGTCGTCGTACGCGCCGTCGCGGGCGGTCTCGGTCACGCGACCACCTCCAGCACGTGGACGGTCGCACTGGCGACGGTCCCACCGGCGTTGTGCGCGAGGCCGACCTCGGCGTCGCCCACGTCGTCGGCCCACGACGTTTCGCCCTGCAGGACCTTCGTGAGGGACGCGACCTGTGCGACGCCGGTCGCGCCCACGGGGTGGCCTTTCGCCTTCAGCCCGCCAGAGAGGTTCACCGGCAGGTCGCCAGTGGCGTGGGTGTCGCCCTCGCGGGCCGCGGTGATCCCCTCGCCAGGGTCGTACAATCCCAGCGACTCCAGCGCGAGCACCTCCGCGACCGTAAAGCAGTCGTGGACCTCTGCGACGTCGACGTCGTCGGGGCCGACGCCTGCGTCGTCGTAGGCCTCCTCGGCGGCGGCGGTCGCCGCGGGAGTGCGCGCGAAGTACTCCCGGTCGTGCAGCGCCATCTTGTCGCCGCCCTGGCCGCTGCCGGTCACCGCGACCGGTGCCGCCAGGTCGTGGCGCTCGGCGTACTCGGCGCTGACCAGCACCGCCGCGCTCGCACCGTCGGTGATCGGACAGGCGTCGTACAGTCCCAGTGGGTCCGCGACCATCGGCGCTTCCAGGACGTCCTCGACGGTGATCTCCTTCTGTAGCTGTGCGTACTCGTTTGGGAGAGCGTGGTCGTGGTTCTTGACGGCGATGTGGGCCAGGTCCTCGCGGCTGCCGCCGTACTCGTCGAAGTACGCACGGGCCATCAGCGCGTAGGCGCCGGGGAAGGTCATCCCGGCGCGGATCTCGTAGAGGTCGTCGGCCGCGATCGAGAGCGCGTCTGTCGCACCCGCGGTCCCGATGTTGGTCATGCGTTCGGCGCCGCCGACCAGGAGGACGTCGGCCTCGCCCGCCCGCAGGGCCGTGACGGCCTCGCGGACCGCCGCGCCGCTGGAGGCACAGGCGGCCTCGTATCTCGTCGCCGGGACGTCCAGGCCGACGGCCTCGGCCATCAGCGGGGCCTGGTGGCCCTGGTGTTCCGCGAGTTCCCCCATGAAGTTGCCGTAGTAGAGCGCGTCTACGTCGTCTGGGTCGACGCCGGCGTCGTCGAGCGCCCCGAGGCCGGCCGCCGCGAACAGGTCACGGCCGGTCCGCTCGGGGTGTTCGCCGAAGCGGGTCAACCCGACGCCCGCTACGCGTGGGTGTGTCATCGAGGAACGTACGGTCTCCACGCGATAAAAGCGGTGCGTTCGCCGACCCACGTTACGGTCGCTGGCCGGCCCGATAGACCAGCACGGCCCCGAACGCGACGTAGAGCGCGATGCAGGCGAGGATCACCAGGCCCGCCGCCTCGCTGTACCGGGGGACGAGCGTCCCGAACAGGGCGACGGCGCCGACGACCGCCGCGAAGACCGCGCCGGTCCCGACCAGTCGCCGGGAGCCCATGCCGGCTCCACCGGCGCCGGTCTCGCCCTCCCGTCGCTCGCCGTCGGATCGGGTCACATCCCCATGTCCGCGGCGTCCTCGGGCACGGGCAGGTCCCCGGGCGCGACGCCGAGCAGTTCGGCGGCGTGGTCCAGCGCCATGTCGAACCCGTAGTAGCGTTCCAGTTCGTCGCCGTCGGGTGCCGTCCGCACCTTCAGCATCGCGTACCCTTCGACGTTCTGGGCGACGGCCGCCGTCCGCCCGTCGCGCTCGAAGGCCAGGACGCGCTCGGTGTCGGTCTCCTCGTAGCGGGCCGTCACCCCGTCTTCGGTGTCGGTCATCGGCGGTACTGGGGCGCGGTGACAGTCGAAAGTTCCGATCGGGGCCCGCCTCTCAGCGACGATAACGCCGCCGGACGATTGATATGGACCGCCGCCCTACCACGGGTATGGAGTTGCGAGAGATCGTCGCGGATGTCGAGGGCGAACGCTCGACGCTCGCGCTCTGTAACGTCGACGCGCCCGGCGACATGATCGACGCTGTCAGTGGGTATCTCGGCCCCAGACACGTGGCGGTCCGTCACACGAGCACGGCCGAGGGCGTGCCGGAAAACGTCGCCATCCTCCACGACGGCGAGCAGTTCCGCGCCGCCTCGGACCTGCGGGACCTCTACCGGTTCACCGACCCGGCGGTCGGCGCGCACACGGCCGACGACATTGAGGCGGTTGAGGTCCCGGCGGTGGTCCGGGAACTCGACGACACCACTTTCTCCGATTACGGCCAAGAGCGGATGATCGTCGCCTCTCGCGAGATCGAGAAACGCGCCTGGAACGCGGGGAGCGGCACGCTCCACACGGGCTTCCAGCGCCTCTCGCTGGTCGCCACCCAGCGTTCGATATACCGGAAACTCGCCGGGAGCGACCTCGACGTCCACGTCTACGGCGTCCCGGACGCCGACCCGCCGGACCTCGACGTCGCCGTTCACGGACACGATACCGAAGAGATGGCCGAGTCGTGGTTCGTCGTCTTCGAGGGCAGCGACGGCGAGCGGTCGGCGCTGCTGGCCCTCGAGACCGCCGAACGGAGCACCTACCGCGGCTTCTGGACCTACCGGGCCGAGGTGGTCGACCGGATCCTCGACCGCCTCCAGGAGGCGTACCTCCCCGGACCACAAGAGTAGAGTGGCCGCCAGGACGAACGTCGGGTATGGCGAAGTGGCTCCAGAGCGGTCGCCGCCGGGACTGCTGTTGCATCCTCTACGACGAGGGCCCCCTCCACGGACAGGCGCTCAAGTCCCGCCTCGAATCCCACTACGACGAACGGGTCGAACCGAACTCCTTCTACGGCGCGCTCGACTCGCTGGTCGAGGGCGGCCACCTCGAACTCCGCGAGTCGGGCATCCACGACGAGTACGCCCTGACCGACGCCGGCCGGTCGATGCTCGAAGCCCACGTCGAGTGGGTCCGCGACCGGACCGGTGACGGCTGACCATGGCCTCGTTCGCGGGGGTCGCCCCGTTCGACGCACTCTCGTTTTGGGTGTACCAGTCGTTCGTGACCGTCGGGATGGTGCTCGTCTGAGTCCGGTTCACCGACTACACGCTCGCCGACTTCGTCGTCGGGAGGTTCCGGCGACTGCGATGCTATGTACGCTGGGCGTCGTCGACGCGGATCTCGAACCCGAATCGCGGCAGTCCTACCGCGAGCGGTATCGTGCCGGCTACTCGGACTCGTCTTGAAGCGAGCGCGATAGCGTGCTGACTGCTCGGACTCCGTCCGCGACCGCCGACGACGAGGACGACACCCCGGCGGGCGGCCGGCGACCGTGGTCACTCCAGCAGTTGGTCGGCGATCGTGTTCCGGAGGACTTCGCTGGTTCCCTCGTAGATCTCCGATAGTTTGGCGTCCCGGTAGTAGCGCTCGACGTCGAAGTCCCGCGTGTAGCCGTAGCCGCCGTGGATCTGGATCGCCTCGTTGCAGACCTCGCGTGCGATCTCGGAGGCGAACAGTTTGGCCTGGGCGGCCTCCTTGACGTAAGGCTCGCCCCGCATCTTCCGGTCGGCGGCGGCGTGCATCAGGTAGCGGGCGGCCCGGATCTCCGTGTCCATGTCCGCGAGTTTGTGCTGGATGGCCTGGAACTCGCTGATGGGCCGGTCGAACTGCTCGCGGTCCTGGGCGTGCGCGAGCGCGTCGTCGAGCGCGGCCTGTGCGATCCCGACCGAGCGTGCGGCGATGGTGATGCGGCCGCCGTTGAGCGTCTTGAGCGCCTGGACGAACCCAGCGCCCTCCTCCCCGAGGCGGCGGTCACCGGGGACCTCCATCGAATCGAAGCGCAACTCCGCCGTGGGGCACCCCTTGTCGCCGAGTTTGTGTTCGGTCCCCTCGACGACGAACCCGTCGTCCTCTTCGGGCCGGACGACGAACGAGGAGACCCCCTTGCCGCCGGCCCCGGGGTCGGTCCTGGCGAAGACGACGACGGTGTCGGCGACCGAGCCGTTGGAGATCCAGAGTTTGCCGCCGTCGATGACGTAGGCGTCGGGGTCGCCGCTCCCGGCGCCGCCGACCGGGTCGGCGGTGGTCTCCATCGCGGGGACGTCGCTGCCGGCGCCGGGCTCCGAGAGCGCGAAGGCGCCGATCTCCCGGCCCTCGGCCATCGGCGTGAGGTAGGTCTCTTTCTGGCGTTCGTCGCCGAACTCGGCGACCATGTTACACGCGAGCGAGATGTGCGCGGCGACGATGGTCCCGAGGCCGCCGCTCCCGCGGGAGACCTCGACGAGCGCCTCGGGGTAGGCGTGGTAGTCCAGCCCGGCGCCGCCGTACTCCTCGGCGACCGGCATCCCCATCAGGCCCAGCTCGGCCATCTGGTCTATCAGGTCCCACGGGAACTCGTCCGTCTCGTCGATCTCGGCGGCGCGGGGGACGACCTCCTCGTCGACGAAGTCCGCGACCATCTCCCGGATCTGGCGCTGTTCCTGTGTGAGGGCGAACTCCATACGGGCCCTTCCGGCGCTCGGGTCTTCATTGTTCGCCAGCCCGAACGGTTTAGGTCCTTCCTTTCCATCTCAGGCCATGCTCGAACTCAGCGGCGGGACCGTCGTCGACGCGGACGGGCGGCGGGCGGCCGACGTCGCCGTCGCGGACGGCGAGGTGACGGCCATCGGTCCCGACCTGGAGAGCGAGGCGGACAGGCGCCTGGACGTGACCGACCGGTACGTCGCGCCGGGGCTGGTCGACGCACACGTCCACCTGGCGCTGGACGCACGCGCGGACGTGACCACGCTCCGGGGTGACGAGGAGACGATGCTCGCATACCGCGGGGCCGCCCACCTCCGCGAAGCGGTCCGCGCGGGCGTGACGACGGTCCGGGACCTGGGCGGGCCGGCGACGCTGGCCGTCGACGCGCGCGAGGCCGTCGCCGAGGGCGTCCTCGAGGGGCCCCGGGTCGTCCCCGCCGGCCAGAACATCACGATGACCGGCGGCCACGCCCACTACGTCGGCGGCTGCGAGGTCGACGGCGTCGCCGAGGCCCGCAAGGCCGCCAGGACCCAGGTCAAACGCGGCGCGGAGGCGCTGAAGTGTATGGCGACCGGCGGTATCCTCACCGAGGGGGCCGAGACGGGTGCGCCGGAACTGTTCGAGGACGAGATCCGCGCTATCGTCGAGGTGGGCGAGGCCGCCGGCGTCCCGGTCGCCGCCCACGCCCACGGGACCGGGGGGATCAAAAACGCCGTCCGCGCCGGCGTCGACAGCGTCGAACACGGCACCTTCATGGACGCCGAGGCCGCCGAGATGATGGCCGAGCGGGGCACCTACTGGGTCCCGACGACGCGTGCTCTGGTCGCCATCGCGGCCGTTGGAGTCGAGGGGGGGATCCCCGAGTGGGTCGTCGCGAAAACTGACGACGCCGTCGACGACCACAGAGCGTCGTTCGACCTGGCGCTCGAGGCGGGCGTCCCGGTCGCGATGGGTACCGACGCCGGCACGCCGTTCAACGACCACGCCGGCGCCGCCGAGGAGATGGAACTGCTGGTCGAGCGCGGCCTCTCGCCGGCCGGGGCGCTCGAGGCCGCGACGGTCGGCGCGGCCGACCTGCTCGGACTCGACGGCGTCGGACTCGTCCGGGACGGGTACCGCGCTGACCTGGTCGTCCTCGATTCGGACCCGCTGGCCGACGCGACCGCCTGGCGCGACCCCGTGGCCGTCGTGGCCGGGGGCGACCTCGTCAGCGCTGACCTCGGGTGACGCCTGCTTGGGGGAGAGGCCGGGTGCCCCGGGGGCGTGTCTCCGAGGCGGTCCACATCGCCGGCTCCGGACGCCTTTTGGCGGCCCGTTCCCTGAGTGTCCCGTATGGACACGCGACCGCTCGGCAGTACGGGCATGGACGTCACGGAGGTCGGACTCGGCACCTGGAACGTCGGGCCCGACTGGGGCGAGGCCACCGACGAGGAGTGTCGTGACTCGATACGGGTGGCCCTCGACGCGGGGATGAACCTCGTCGACACGGCCGAGATCTACGGTGGGGGCCGCGCCGAGCGCCTCATCGGCGAGGTCCTCGAGGAGTACGACAGGCGGGTGTACGTGCCGACGAAGGCCGCCCCCGACGAGGACGAGCGCCACTCCGGGGCGGGGCTGCGCGAGTCGGTCGCCGGCTCGCTCGACCGCCTGGGCGTCGACTCGCTGGACCTGGTCCAGCTCCACTGCCCGGAGACCGCGGCGTTCTACGAACCCGAGACCTTCGAGACGCTGGCGGCGCTCCGCGAGGAAGGCAAGATCGACCACGCGGGCGTCAGCGTCGAGAAGGTCGAGGAGGCCACCAAGGCAATCGAGTACGATGTCGTCGAGTCGGTCCAGATCATCTTCAATCCGCTCCGCCAGCGCCCGGCCGAGCGGCTCTTCGAGCGCGCGGCCACCGAGGACGTCGGGGTCATCGTTCGCGTCCCGCTCGCGTCGGGCCTGCTGGCGGACGCCTTCGAGAGCGCCGACGACTTCGAGGAGGAGGACCACCGCACGGCTGCCGCCCGCGAGGGCGTCGAGGCCGGCGTCGGGCGCAAGGGCGGCGAGACGTTCGCCGGCGTCCCCTTCGAGGCCGGCCTGGACGCCGTCGCGGAGATGCGCCGGCTCGTCCCCGAGGACGCCACGATGGCGCAGTTCACTCTCCGGTGGGTGCTTGACTACGACGCCGTCTCGACGGTCATTCCGGGGTCGACGACGCCGGCACACGTCCGCGAGAACGCCGCCGCCGCCGACCTCGACCCGCTCTCGCACGAGACCCACGGCGCCGTCCGCGACATCTACGAGGAACACGTCGCCGACTACGTTCACCACCGCTGGTGACCCCCCGTCGACCGAGAGAGCCGCGATAGGCAGGTACCAGACCAGCGACGCGGTGAACGTCAGCGTCACGTACACCGAGCGTCGCGCCGGTCACATCCCGGCTTCGCGCGGGCGGGCAAGAGTGTTGCTTTCACCCACCTGGCTGGTCCCTACTCTCCGCTACGTCCCCTGCCTCGCGTGTCCCGTTCGCCACAGGGTCGAGACACCCACCCGACAGGCACTGCCCTCGCCGCCCCCGCAGGTCCCGCCTCCGGACCGAACCCGAAACGTTCATAATCGGGGCGGGTGCCTATGCCTCCAGAGACCTCCGGAGACGTCCGGAGACCACTGTGGTGCGTTTCAGCCGGAGATCGAACCCGGCCGGTCCTATCGCTGTCTGTCGTATTTCCAGGTGAAAAGAGCGGGTTCAGTAGCGACCCGTCGGGGTTCCCTGCGCGGTGGTCGTCGAGGCGCTTGACGCTCGATCCCCGGTCGGCGTCCGTTCAGGCTCTTGGCGCTCGATGGCGGTCGACGGCCGGTCACTCGTACTCGTAGAAGCCCAGTCCGGTCTTTTTCCCGAGGTCGCCGGCCTCGACTTTCCGTTTGAGGAGGTATGCGGGCCTGTAGCGGTCGCCCAGTTCCTCGTGGAGCGTCTCGGAGGCGTGCAGGCAGACGTCCAGCCCGATGTGGTCGGCCAGTTCGAGTGGCCCCATGGGGACGTTCGTCCCGAGTTTCATTCCGCGGTCGACGTCGGCCTTCGTGGCGACGCCCTCGTCGTAGGCGCGGATCCCCTCGTTGATCCACGGCATGAGGATCCGGTTGGTCACGAAGCCGGGCTTGTCGTCGGCCTCCCAGGTCTCCTTGCCGAGCGCCTCGGCGAACTCGTGTGCGAACGCCACCACTTCGGGGTCGGTCTTCTCGCCGACGACGACCTCGATTCCCTTCATGACGGGGACGGGGTTCATGAAGTGCAACCCCACGACCTGTCCGGGGCGGTCGGTCGCGGCCGCGATGGTCGTGATAGAGAGCGTGCTGGTGTTTGTCGCCAGCACCGCGTCGGGACCGGTGACCCGGTCGAGGTCGGCGAAGACGTCCCGCTTGACGTCGACGTCCTCGACGACGGCCTCGACGACCAGACCCGCCGGCGCGAGCTCCGCGAGGTCGGTCGTGCCGGTGACCCGCTCGCGGGCCGCGTCGGCCTCGCCCGCCGCGAGGTCACCCTTCTCGACGAGGCGGTCGAGCCCCTCGTCGACGGCCGCGAGACCCTTCTCGACGAGGGCCTCGTCGACGTCCCGGACGACGACCTCGTAGCCGTGCTGGGCGGCGACCTGCGCGATACCGGACCCCATCGTCCCCGCGCCGGCGACGCCTACAGTGTCGACCGCATCTACGTCGGGCATACCCGCCCCTGGGTCGGCCGTCGGTGTAAGCCTGCTGGCCTCCCGGGGCGGGCGCCTGTCTCACCCGCCGGTCTCCTCGCCGCTGTCGCCGACCCGCCGGAGAACGAACCGGACCAGCGTGAGCACGACCGCCAGTCCGACGAGGACGTCGAGCCCGAGCCCGACGAGACGCAGCGGGACGAACGAGAACACCGACAGCAGCCCGCCGGGGACGACGACGGGGCCGGCCTGCGTGCCGTCGCCGATGTCGTGCCAGGGCACCGTCTCGTACGGCGACTCCAGGAAGACGTGCGCGGCCTCGCTGTCCTTGAAGACGGTGAACCGCGTAACGTTGAACGCCTCCGTCGCGTTCGTCCCGACCAGCGACCGCGTCTCCCGGTGTTCCCCGTTGATCCGGAGGAGGACCTCCTCAAGTGTCGTCCCGTTGGCGGCCGTCGCCGAGACGGTGATGTCGGCATCCCCCCTGGTCTCGTGACGCTCCCCGTCCTCGACCGGCGAGGATTCGACCGTGACCTCCACGGACGGGTCGCCGCTCGCGGCGGACGGATTTATTTCCCTCGCCCGACAAGAAACGGGACATGAAAGTCCGGATCGCACAGGCGGCCAGCCACGAGGAGGCGGCCGCGATCGCATCGGCGCTCGCCAGGCACCGCGCGGACGGCGAGCCGATCGAGGTATACGTCGGCGACGCCGCCGAACCCGCCGTGGTCCACGACCCCGACGGGGGAACCGACGCTCCGGGGGAGTCGGACGGGTGCGGCGACCTCGGCCCGACCGACCGGGAACGGGCCCTCCGGGAGGAGATCGACGACATCCGCGCCGGCGGCCCCGCGAAGTACCGCGAGCGCCTCGCCGACCAGGGGAAACTGTTCGTCCGCGAGCGCCTGGAACTGTGGTTCGGCGACACCGACCCGACGCCGGGCGCGGTCGAGGACGGGGACGGGTCGGCCGGGGTCGAGGGCGACCCCTCGGGGATGCTCTTCGAGGACGGGAAGTTCGCCACCTTCGACGCCTGGCACCCTGACTCGCCCGACGTCGACGACACCGACGACGGCGGCCGCCTGCCCGCGGATGGACTGCTCACGGGCGCCGCCGACTTCGACGGGCGTCGTGTCCACTTCATGGCCAACGACTTCACCGTCAAGGCGGGGTCGATGGCCGAACACGGCGTCGAGAAGTTCCTCCGGATGCAACAGCGCGCGCTCAAGACCGGCCGCCCCGTCCTCTACCTGATGGACTCCTCGGGCGGGCGCATCGACCAGCAGCGGGGCTTTTTCGCCAACCGCGAGGGCATCGGCAAGTACTACTACAACCACTCGATGCTCTCGGGGCGGGTCCCCCAGGTCTGTGTCCTCTACGGGCCCTGTATCGCCGGCGCGGCCTACACGCCGGTGTTCGCGGACTTCACGGTGATGGTCGAGGACATGTCGGCGATGGCCATCGCGAGCCCGCGGATGGTCGAGATGGTCACCGGCGAGGAGATCGACCTCCAGGAACTGGGCGGTCCCGAGGTACACGCCCGCCACTCCGGGTCGGCGGACCTGGTCGCCGAGGACGAACACCACGCCCGCGACCTGGTCGCGCAACTGGTCACCTACCTGCCGGACAACAGCGACGAGACGCCCCCGCGGGCCGAGAGTCGCGCCCCCGCGAAGTCGCCGGCGGGCATCGATTCGGTCGTCCCGGCCGAGCCAAACAGGGGCTACGACGTCCACCGCGTCATCGAGCGCGTCGCCGACGCCGGGTCGGTCTTCGAACTCCAGCCCGAGTTCGGCCCCGAGATCGTCACCGCCTTCGCCCGTATCGACGGCCGCCCCGTCGGCGTCGTCGCCAACCAGCCCGCCCAGCGGGCCGGCGCCATCTTCCCCGACGCCGCCGCGAAGGCCGCCGAGTTCATCTGGAAGTGCGACGCGTTCAACGTCCCGCTGCTGTACCTCTGTGACACCCCCGGCTTCATGGCCGGCTCGCAGGTCGAAAAGGAGGGGATACTCGAACAGGGCAAGAAGATGATCTACGCCACCTCCTCGGCGACGGTCCCGAAACAGTGTGTCGTCGTCCGGAAGGCCTACGGCGCGGGCATCTACGCGATGTCCGGCCCGGCCTACGGCCCCGAGTCGACGCTCGCACTGCCCTCCGGGGAGATCGCCATCATGGGTCCCGAGGCCGCTATCAACGCCGTCTACGCCAACAAACTCGACGAGATCGACGACTCCGAGGAACGCCGGCGCCGCGAGCAACAGCTCCGCGAGGAGTACCGCGAGGACATCGACGCCCACCGGATGGCCAGCGAGGTCGTGATCGACGAGATCGTCCCGCCGAGCGAGCTACGCGAGGAACTGGCCGCCCGCTTTGCGTTCTACGAGACTGTCGAGAAAGAGCTCCCGGACAAGAAACACGGCACCGTCCTGTAAACTACCCCGCCCTACTCGCTCGCCTTTCGGCTCGCTGCTTGAGGGCGGGGCTTTCTCCGTGGTTGCGGTTTCGGCCTGCCCCCGTGCGTGGACGT
>PXRP01000031.1 GCA_003021655.1 Halobacteriales archaeon QS_4_69_31 | reverse complement strand
CTGTGGATACCTCGGTGTCTGCAAAGTGCGTCGTCGAAACAGGAAGCCCCACCCTCAAGCGCGAGCCGTCAGGCGAGCGGTAGGGTGGGGTAGTTCACCGGGACCGAAGTGGCTATCACAGTCGCGCTCGCGGCGGCCGCCGGAGTGTTGGTGGCCACACTCTCGGTGGCGTCAGTCGCCGTAGTCGATGGCCACGGATTTCACCTGCGTCATCCCTTCGAGGTGCCACTTCCCCTTGTACTCGCCGCCGCTGCCGCTCTGTTTGAACCCGCCGAACGGGAGCTGGTGCTCCCAGACGTTGTTCGTCCCGTTGACGACGACGCCGCCGGACCGGAGCGCGTTGATGACCCGGTGGGCGGTCCGGAGCGACTCGGTGAACACGGCCGCCTGCAGGCCGTAGCGCGTGTCGTTCGCGACAGCGACCGCCTCGTCGGTGTCCGCCACCTCGATGACCGGCGTCAGCGGCCCGAACGTCTCCTCGGTGGCCACCCGCATCTCCGGTGTCACGTCGGCCAGCACAGTCGGTTCGCAGTACCGGTCGCCGACGGACCCGCCGGCGGTCACGCGGGCGCCCCGGTCGAGGGCGTCGGCGATGTGGTCCCGAACCGTCTCCCGGACGTCGTCGTTTATCGGCGGCCCGACATCGGTGTCCGCCGCCAGCGGGTCGCCGGTGGTGAGCGCCGCCGTCCGTTCGGAGACGGCCGCGACGACGTCCTCGTAGACGGCCTCGGTCGCGATCACCCGCTCGGTCCCGGAGCAGGACTGCCCGCAGTTGTAGTTGCTCCCCATCACGATGGCGTCGGCCGCCCGCTCGACGTCGGCGTCGTCTAACACCAGCACCGGGTCCTTCCCGCCGAGTTCGAGCAGACACCCGGCGCTCCGTCCGGCGGCCCTCGCCGCGATCCGCTGGCCGACGTCCGTACTCCCGGTGAACGCGACCAGGCGGACGGCCTCGTGTCCGGCGAGCGCCGCTCCGACGGTGCTCCCGGACCCGGGCACGAAGTTGAACGCGCCCTCGGGGAGTGGCGCCCGGGCGAACGCCTCGGCGACGTGGGTCGCGGTCAGGACGGCGTCCGAGGCCGGCTTCCAGGTGACTGGGTTCCCGGTGACCAGGGCCGCCGAGAGGTGGTCCGTCGGGATCTCCAGCGGGTAGTTCCAGGGGGTGACCACTGCCGCCGGCCCGTAGGGTTCGCGCTGGGTGTAGTTGAGCCGGTCCTCGAACCGCGAGGGGGTCACCTCGCCGAAGAGCCTGACCGCGTCCTCGGCGTAGGACCGCCCCGACAGCACGGCGCTGTCTATCTCCTCGCGGGCTTCGTCGACCGGTTTTCCGACCTCGCGGGCCATCGTCTCGGCTATCGAGTCGGCCCGCTCCTCGATGGCCGCCATCGCGGCTTTCACCGCCTCGGCCCGCTCGTAGACGTTCAGTTCGCGGAACTCGGTCGCCACCGCGGCGGTCGCTCCGACCGCCTCGTCGACGTGCTCGGCCGTCCCGCTCGGGACCGACCCGAGCACGCCGTCGTCGACCGGGGACCGGACCGTGATCGGGTCGGTATCCGGCTCTCTCCACTGGCCGTCGATGAACAGTGCGTCCATTGCCTGGCTCGTTGTCCCGTCACCGTGATAAATCCCCGTCACGGGCTCTGCGGTGTTCCAAACAGTTTTGTGCCGTTGCCCGGAAGGGGCTGGTGACCCGGATGCCAGTGACGCCCAGCGTGGTCTCACTCGCGCTCGTCTCGGCGGTCCTCTGGGGTGTCGGGCCGGTGTTCTCGAAGCTCGGCATGGAACGCGGGGGACGGTCGGACCGAGCGACGCTCATCGTCCTGGCCGTCGGGACGGCGACGTTCACGCTGGGGTCGCTGGTCCGGGGGTGGGGCGGCGGCGACACCCTCGCGAGCGTCTCCGGGACGGCCCTGGTCGCGTTCGCCCTCTCGGGCGTGTTCGGGACGTCACTCGCCTGGCTGCTGTGGTTCAGGGGCATCGACCGGGTCGGCGCGAGCGCCAGCAACGTGGTCTTTTACTCCCAGCCCCTGTTCGCGGCCGTGCTCGCGGCGCTCGCGCTCGGCGAGCGGTTGACCCCGGGCATCGGCGTCGGCGTCGTGCTCATCGTCGCGGGCGTCGGCCTGCTGTCGCTCTCGGCGGGCGACGGCGTCGGCTCGTGGCGGACGAGCGCCCTGCTGTACCCGCTGGCCGCGGCGATACTGGCCGCCGGGAGCAACGTCGTGAGCCGCTTTGGCTTCCGGATATCCGCGGTGACGCCCCTCGAAGCCGCCACCATCAAACAGACGAGCGCGCTCGCGGTGCTGGTGGGGTACCTGCTCGTCTCCCGGCGCCGGCTGGCCGGCGTCGACACGCCGGACCTCTATTTCACCGGGACCGGACTCGTGAACGCGGGCGCCCTGTTCGCGCTGCTGGTGGCGCTGGACAACGGGCCGGTCGTCGTCGTCTCGCCGCTCGTGGGCACCTCCCCGCTTTTCACCGCCGCGTTCGCCGCCCTCCTCCCCGGCGACGTCGAGCGGGTCACCCGCCGGACGGTCGCGAGCGCGACGCTGACCGTCGCCGGCGTGACGGCCATCGCCGTCGTCTGATATCGCCCCGGCGCTCCTCGGACGGCGCCTCGACACTCGCCCCGGCGCTCGTCGGACGGGGCCACGACGCTCGCCCCGGCGCTCGTCGGACGGGGCCACGATGCTCGCCCCGGCGCTCCTCGGACGGGGCCACGACACGATTATACGCCCGGGCGCCCGATCCTCCCGTGATGGACGGAGACGACCCGCCGCGGCCGGCGAGCCATCCCCCGGGATACGACGAGGAGTCGCCCTACGAGGGGGTCGACCTCTCGGAGTACCCCGGGTGGTGGCGCCGCAACGTCGAGGCGTTCGAGCGACACGGGATGCGCCCGTATCGCCCCCCGCGGTTCTCCGACGGGTCGGTCACGACCGAGGTCATCGAGCGCCTCGAGGAGTCTCTGGGCGTCACGGTCCGGATCCGGGCCGTCGACCCCCAGGCCGACGGGGCGTGGGAGGTCGTCGTCGACGGCGAGCCGGTCGGGTCCGTCGAGCGCACCCGGACTGAGGCGGGGAACACGCGCTACGAACTGACCGCCGACGCGTTCGAGCGGCTGGTGGCCGACGCGGTCGAGGGGTGAGTTTCGAGGCCGTCGAGTGCGAGCTTAGAGGTCGTAGACTCGTTCGGCGTTGCCGCCCATCACCGCCGCCATCTCGTCCGCGTCGAGCGCCGGCGCGAGGCGGTCGACGACCGTCTCCGGGACGTCCGTGACCCCGTGGGGGAGGTCGGAGGCGAACATGACGTTCTCCGGGCCGACCGTGTCTACCATCGCCGCGACGTACGGCGTCTCGTCGCCGGGCTGGACGAGCGGATACGTCGACCAGTAGAACGACTCCGAGAGGTACGCGCTGGGCAGTTTCGTGAGCGCCGGGATCTCGTAGCCGAGTTCGAGGTAGTGGTCGTCGAGCCGGTAGGTGAGAAACGGGACGAACCCGACCCCCGCGCCCTGGACGACGAACTCGATGTCGTAGCGTTCGGGCACGCCCTCGAAGAGCACAGACGTGAGGTTGCGCATCTGGACGAACGCGTGCTGGTAGACGAAGTCCTCGGCGAACGACTGGGCCCACCAGTACTGCTGGCCGAAGCTCTTGTTCCCGACGGTCGATTTCATCGCGACCGGGAGGTCGTGTGTCTCGGCCGCCTCGTAGAGGGGCGCGTACTGGCGGTGACCCGGCGGCGGGAGCAACCCGCTCGCGGGCAACTGGACCCCGACGATGTCGTCCTCGTCGGCGAGTCGGTCTATCTCCTCGGCGGCCCGGTCGGGGTGCTGGGGGGCGACGACGGCGTTGCCCGCCAGGTCCGGCTGGTCGTCCAGTTCCGAGAGCAGCCAGTCGTTGTACGCGCTCGCCAGTTCGACCGCGAACCGGTCGTTGTTGACCTCCGAGAGCCCGAGGTTGAGCGTGGGGTTGACTACCCCGGCGTCGACGCCGACGGCCGCCGCCCTGTCCGCGAGTTCGGCCCCGCCGATGCGGTCGGTCACGTCGTCCGTGGCGACGGGTTCGTCGCCGCCGCCGGTCCGCTTGTACTCGTACAGCGGGTAGCTCGACGGCCCGGCGTAAACCATGTCGTGGCGGAGTTCGGCCAGCGAGACGACGCGGCGTGCCCCCGAGGACTCGTCCATCTGTTCCAGCAGGGCCTCCGGCGTCTCCTGAACCTGTGCGCCCGTGTCGACGACCCGGTCGAGGTCACCCACACCGTCGACGCGGTCCGCCTCGTCGACGTACAGGGTGGTCTCCAGCATACCCCGGCCTACGGCGGGGTGGATCAAATAGCTTGCCGCTCGCGTCCCCGCACGGGCTATCTGACGGCGTAGACGGTGCCGTCCTCGACTTCGACGTCGTAGGTCGGGACCGCGTAGCGCTCGTCTTTGGGGCTCCGGCCGGTCGTGATGTCGAACATCCAGCCGTGCCACGGGCAGACGATGTACTTCTCCTCGTCGTCGTAGACCCAGTCCCAGCCGTCGTCGCCGGTGTCGATGTCGCCGCTCAGCGCCCCCTCGCACAGCGGCCCGGCCTGGTGGACGCAGTAGTTCGCGAGCGCGTAGTACTCGCCGCGGTGGCGGAAGACGGCGATCTCCTGGCCCTTGATCTCGGCGATGACGCGGGAGCCGTCCTCGGATAGCTCCTCGGCGTCGGCGACGGGGTACCGCTCGGTCATGCGATGTCGTAGACATCCATGGCGTTTTTGCCCATCATGGCTTCGACCGCCTCGGCGCCGAAGTGGGCGCGGACGCGGTCGAACAGTTCCTCGGGCGTGTCGAAGTCCGGGTGCGGGGCGTCGGCGGCGAACATGACGTTCCCGGGGCCGACCAGTTCGACGAGCCACGCGAGGTGGCGCGGCGTCTCCGCGGTGTGGCCCAGCGGCTGGGTACACCAGTAGAAACTGTCGGCGACGTACTCGCTGGGCGGGTCCGGCAGCGCCGGCACCTCCGGCCCGAGTTCGTGGTAGGCGGTATCGAGGCGCCGGAGCAGGTACGGGACGTAGCCGATGCCGGCCTCCTGGAACACGAACGTCAGCCCGGGGAACCGCTCCGGGACGCCCCCGAGCAGCAGCGAGGAGACGTTGACCATGTGTGCGAACGGGTGCTGGGTGACGTGGTCCTCGGCGTAGGTCTCGGCCCAGAAGGACTGCTCCGGGAACGGCTTCATCCCCGCGCCGCTGGTGTGCATACTGACCGGCAGGTCGTTGGCCGCGGCGGCCTCGTAGATCGGCTCGTAACAGGTGTGGCCAGCTGGCGGCAGGAGCGCGGTCCCGAGGAGCTGGACGCCGGCGATGTCGTCCTCGTCGGCGAGGCGCTCGACCTCCTCGGCCGACCGGCGCGGGTCGTGGGGGGCCACGACGAGGTTCCCGACGAGGTTGTCGTACTCCGCCAGTTCCGACACGAGCCAGTCGTTGTACCCCTGCATGATAGCGACGGCGTAGTCGCGCTCCCGGACGAAGTTGAGGTTGAGTATCAGCGTCGGGTTGACCACGCCGGCGTCGACGCCGATCCGCTCGGCGACGGCCGACGTCTCCGCCAGTTTCGCGTCGTCGTAGAGCCCGGCCGTCTCCTCCTCGCCGCCCTGCATGTCCTCGTAGAGATAGGTCGGCGTCGGCGAGTGGTAGAGGTTCATCTCCGTCCCCGGCGCCGGCGACGTCTCGAAGAACCGCTCGAACCGCTCGTGGCCGTCGTCTAAGTGCGCCCGGATGTCGTCCCAGGAGGCCTGGGCGTGTGCGTCGGCGTCGACGACCACGTCGACCTCCTCTAAGGACGTCAGCCGGTCCCGCTCGACACTCCGTGCCATTGTCCGAGAGTCGGCTGTTCGGATGAAAAACCTTTTGTCGGGCGCGAGACCCGGCCCCCGCGTCCGGCGTCCCGTCGGACCCGCTCCGGGGACACCCTCGCTTGGGGGAAGTTTATGCCCCGCCGCCGACCACGTGGAGGTACCAGGTATGCAATCGGACAGCTACACCGGGGCAGACCTGTTCGTGGACGCGCTGGAGCGGTACGGCGTGACCCACCTCTTCGGGAACCCCGGGACGACGGAGCTCCCGCTGATGCAGGCCGTGGCCGACTCCCCGCTGGAGTACGTGCTCGGCCTCCACGAGGACATCGCGGTCGGGATGGCCGGCGGCTACGCGAGCGCCCGGCGCCACCACGCACACGACGACCCCTCGGTCACCCCGCTCGGCGTGGTGAACCTCCACGTCGCGCCCGGACTCGCGCACGGACTCGGCAACGTCCAGAACGCCGCCTGGGCCGGCGCGCCGCTGCTCGTCACCGCGGGCAACCACAGCACCGACTTCCAGCACGAGGAGCCGATCCTGTCGGGCGAACTCGTCGGGATGGTCGAGGAGCACTGCAAGCTGAGCGCGGAGGTACGCGACGTCGCGAACGTCCCGACGATGGTCCGCCGCGCGGTCAGGACGGCGCTGACGCCCCCGACCGGCCCGGTCTTCCTGAGCCTGCCCATGGACGTAATGATGGCCGAGACGGACGACGACCCGGAACAGCTGGGCGCGATACCCCGGGCGGGGCGCGGCGACCCCGAGCAGGTCGCCGCCGCCGTCGACGCGCTCGAAGCGGCCGACGACCCGGTTCTCGTGCTCGGCGACCACGTCGCACGCGGCGGACCGGACGCGGTCGAGGCCGCCGTCGCGCTGGCGGAGGCGACCGGGAGCCCCGTCTACAGCGAGATGAACACCTGCGAGATCAGCTTCCCGCCGGACCACCCACAGTGGGTCTCGTATCTCTCGCCCGACGCCGGGATGGGCAGGGCGGCGTTCGACGCCGACACGCTCGTGTTCGTCGGCTGTACGACCAACACGCCCTACATCCCCTACGAGGAGGAGTACGTCCCCGCGGACGCGACGGTCGTGGAGATCAACGCCGACGCCGCGGAGGTCGCCAAGAACAACCCGGCGGACGTCGCCGTGGTCGGCGACCCCGGCGCGGTGATGGCGGAGGTGGCCGCCGACGTCGACGTGCCCGAGTCGGAACGGGACCGCCGCCGGGAGGCCGTTCCGGCACGGCGCGAGACGGTCGGCCAGTTCCTCGACGTCGAGCGGTCCGACCGGCCGGACGGCTCCATCTCGAAGGCCGCGCTCGCGGACGCCCTCGCCGACGTCACCGGGGACCGGTACCTCGTCAACGAGAGCAACACCAGCAAGTTCGCACTGCTCTCCCGGATGCAACTCCACCCCGGACAGTTCGTCTCGAACAAGAACGGCGGCCTCGGCTACAGCCTCCCCGCGGCGGTCGGCGCCGCGGTCGCCATGGACGAGCAGGGGAGTGACCGCCCCGTGGTCGGGTTCATCGGCGACGGGTCGTACCTCTACTACCCGCATTCGCTGTACAGCGCGGCCCGCTACGACCTGGACCTGACGGTCGTGGTTCCGAACAACCGGAACTACCGCATCCTCAAGGACGGCATGCTCGACATCTACGGCGGGACCGACGAGGACTACGACTACGTCGGGATGGACTTCGACCCGGGCGTGGATCTGGTCGGGAACGCCGAGAGTCACGGCGCACGCGGCGTCCGAGTCGCCGAACGGGACGCCCTCGAAGAGACCCTGCGCGACGCGCTCGGGTCGGCCGAGCCGACCGTCGTCGACGTCCTGGTCCACGACTGAAGCCGTCCGGGTCATCGTCCGGTCGACACCGTCTCCCGGCCGTTTCCGGACGTCGAGGAGCGGAACACGTATGTAGTCTCCGGGCGAGGTGGGGACCGATGACACGCCAGAGGCCGGTCCGGGTGGTGCACCTCGACCCGGACGGATTCGACGACCTGACGACCGAGCGCGAGCTGTTCGAGGCGGCTTTCGAGTCAGTCGTGTTCTCCTCGGTGGACACCGGGGGCGCGGCCATCGCCGACGACGTCGAGGCGGCGGACGTCCTCCTGACTCACTACGCGAGCGTTCCCGCGGCTGTGATGGACGCGCTCGCTCCCTCGGTCGTGGCCGTCTACGCCACCGGCGTCGACAACGTCGACGTCGAGGCGGCCACGGACCGTGGCATCGCGGTGACGAACGTCCCCGAGTACTGTGACGAGGAGGTCGGCGAGCACATCGTGACACTGGCCCTGGCGCTGCTCCGCGGCCTCCCCGAGTACGACGCGCGGACCGCGGCGGGCGAGTGGGACTGGGACGCGGTGTCGCCGGTCCGGACGGCGAGCGGGCTGACCTTCGGTTTCTTCGCGTTCGGGCGGAAGGCCAGAGCGGCGGCCGACCGCGCCGAGGCCTTCGGCTTCGACGTCGTCGCCCACGACCCGTACCTCTCCGACGACGAGATCAGGGCGGCCGACGCCGAACCGGTGTCGTTCGACACGCTCGTCGAGGGGTCCGACGTCCTCTCGCTGAACGCGCCGCTGACGCCCGAAACCGAGGGCCGGTTCGACGAGGCGGTCTTCGGCCGGATGCCCTCGGACGCGGTCCTCGTGAACACGGCCCGCGGGCGGCTGGTCGACGAGGCGGCGCTGGTCGACGCGCTCGACAGCGGGGCGCTTCACGGCGCGGGACTGGACGTCCTCGCCACCGAGCCGCCGGCCGACGACAACCCGCTGCTGGACCGTCCGGATACGATCGTCACGCCCCACGCCGCCTGGTACTCGGAGGGCGCCGTCGAGCGCGTTCGCAGGCGGGGGACCGAGACCGCCTGCGCCGCGTTCCGCGGCGAGACCGTCGACGGCGTCGTGAACCCCGAAGCCTTCGAGAACCGCCCGTAGCGCCTGCCGGTTCTCAGGGACCGTCCCCGTCCGGAACGGTCGGCACCCTCGACCGACAGTCCGACCCCTTCGATGGGCCGTCCGACCGTCCCGTCCGGAACGAGCGACCACCGGGCGGGGACCGGCCGATTGCGCGACCCGTAGCTATTTTACTGCCCGGCCGAAACCGGTGTACATGGACCTCTCCGAGGCGGAGTCCGCACTCAGAGAGCGGGCCGTGGAGTTCGCGGAGACGGAAGTCGAGCCGGCGGCGGTCGAACACGAGCGCGAGAACAGGCATCCGCGAGACGTCGTCCGCAGGGCGGCCGAGCAGGGGCTCACGTCCCCGGCACTGCCAGAGGAGTACGGCGGCGGCGGCCTGGGGATCACCGCCAACCTCCTCGTGCGCGAGGCGCTGTACGCCGCGGACCCGGGCATCGCCGAGGCGGTCACGGGGTCGATATTCGGCTGTGAGATCATCGCCGCCGACGGGAGCCGGGAGCAGGCCGAGCGGTGGGTGCGCCCGGTGACCAACGGCGAGATGGTCACCGGCGCGGCGATGACAGAGCCACACAGCGGCTCGGACTTCGGGAACACGCGGACCCAGGCGGTCCGTGACGGCGACGAGTACGTCATCAACGGCGAGAAGGTCTTCATCGGCAACGGGGCCATCGCCGACGCCGTGCTCGTGTTCGCGCGGACGAGCGACACCGACCCGCCCCACCGGGGGATCTCCTCGTTCGTCGTCGAGGCGGGGACCGATGGGTTCCACCGCGAGGAGCTAGACGAGTTCGTCGGCCCCGGCGCGATGTCGCTCGGACGGCTCGAACTGGACGACGCCCGGGTGCCCGCGGACGCGCTCGTCGGCGAGGAGGACGACGGCTTCTACCAGGCCATGCGGACGATGAACGGGAGCCGACTGGAGATCGCGGCCAGCGCCGTCGGCGCGGCCCGCGGCGCCCTCGACCGGACAGTCGAGTACATCTCCGAGCGGGAGACGTTCGGCACGCCGGTCGCGGACCGCCAGGCGGTCCGACACCGGATCGCGGACTACGAGGCGCGCCTGGCAGCGGCCCGGAGCCTCACCTACGAGACGGCCCGTGACCTCGAAGAGGACGCCGACCTCGCCGAGGAGCCGGCGATGGCGAAACTGACCGCCACCACGCTCGCCGAGGAGGTCGCGAGCGACGCTATCCACCTCCACGGCGGCTACGGCCTCCTCGAGGAGTACCACGTCGAACCGTACCTCCGCTGGACCAAGGTCGCACAGATCTACGACGGGACCAACGAGATCATGCGCGAGATAATCGCCGAGTCCGTCCTCGACGAGTAGACTGGCCGAAGACGGCCGGGAAAGCGGAGCGTGGTTTCGGACAGTCAGAGCGGACGGCCGTCGGTGTAGCCGTCGAACCGGGAGACCGAGACGCCCTCGTACTGTCGGGTCGGGTCGTCGTCGAGTATCTGTCGGCTGAGAATGTCGCCCGCCGCGGGGGCGTGCTGGATGCCGGTCGCGTTGTACGTGGCGACCGACAGGCCGTCGACGTCGGTCCAGCCGATGATAGGGTTCCGGTCGGGCGTCAGGCTCCGCAATCCGACCCACTCGTCGCGGACCGTCGGGCGCTCGAGTCGGGGGACGAGCCGGGCCGCCCGCTCCAGTATCCGGGTGCGCGTCTCCGGGGGGACCGCGTCGGGTATCGCCCGGTTCTCGCGGGTCGCCTCGTGGTAGTCGCCCTGGTAGTGCCCGAGGAAGACCCGCCGGTCGTGGTGCTGGCGGAGGTAGACGCCCGATTCGCGGTGTGTCAGACTCGGGTAGGCGTTCCCGCTCGGGTCCTCGACCAGCAGCGCCGGGGCGACGCTATACCGGACCGGCAGGTCGAGGCCGACCGACGACGCGAGTTGCTCGTTCCAGGGCCCGGCCGCCAGCACGAGGTGGTCGATGTCGACCGACCCCTCGCCGGTCTCGACCCCGGTGACGGTCCCGGACCCGAGGATGTCTGTCACCTCCGTTCCGGTCTCGAACTCGGCGCCGGCACGGCGCGCGCGCGCCGCGAACTCCTCGGCCAGCTCGGCCGGTTCGACGAAGCCGTAGTTCGGCCAGAACAGCGCCGCCTCGACGGCGTCCAGGTTCACGTCCGGCAGCAGCATCGACCCGGCGAGCGCGTCGCCCTCGAAGTACTCGGCGGACCCGCCACCGTCCTCCTGGTCCCGTGTGGCCCGGTACCGCGACTGGAGTCGCGCGCGGCCGTCCGCCGTGGTCGCCAGTTCGAGTCCGCCGATCGTCCGGTGACGGACGTCGGTCCCGGGGTCCGAGAGGAATTCGTTGTAGAGCCGGATACCGTACCGCATCAGCTCCCGGTGGGTCCGTGTGTTCCCCCCGTGGAAGCCGACGTATCCGGCCGATTTCGCGGTCGTCCTCGCGGCCACGTGCTCGCGCTCGAAGACGACGACACGGCGGTCCGACCGCGTCGAGAGGTAGTAGGCCACGCTCGCGCCGGTGATCCCGCCGCCGACCACCCCGATCGTTCCCGCCATCAGCCGTCCCGCCCTCCGTTCGGTCCGGCGACGCGGCGGGCCGCCGCCGCTCCGGTTGCAGTTCGCATACCCGCACGTCGTGACACGGGCATATATACTTTGATCCGGTCGGCGCGGGCCAGCGGGTCCCGCTCGGCGGGGACGCCGTCCAGCGGGCCGACGTGGTCGCCAGACCGGCGAGTCGGTCGTCACGCCGGGCGGTGCCGTCGTGTCAGCGGGCCGCGTCAGCCGCCCCGGGGGGGTACGTCGGCGCCGTCCGTGACCTCCGCGGCGAGGTCGTCGACGACGTCCGCGACGACGTCCATCCCGACGCGGGCCTGCTCGTCGGTCATCACGAGCGGCGGCAGGAGCCTGAGCACGTGGCCCTCGATGCCGGCCGTCCAGACGATGACTCCGCGGTCCAGACAGCGCGCCTGGACCTCCTCGACGAACGACGAGTAGGGAGCCCCGTCCCTGTCGCGGAACTCGGCACCGACGAGCAGTCCGCGCCCGCGGACGTCCGAGACGAAGGGACACCGCCTCCCACACTCCCGCAGGCGGTCCCTGAGATAGCGCCCCAGTTCCGCGGCCCGGTCCAGCAGGTCGTGCGCCTCGATGTACTCGATGGCCCGGGTGCCCGCGACCATGGCCGGGAGGTGCCCGCGGAACGTCCCCGCATGGGCGCTCGGCCCCCACGTGTCCAGTTCCTCCCGGTAGACCGTCGCCGAGAGCGGCAGCCCGATCCCCCCGACGGCCTTCCCGACGGTCACCGCGTCGGGCGTCACGCCGCTGTGGTCGCAGGCGAACCACTCGCCGGTCCGCCCCATCCCCGTCTGGATCTCGTCGACGACCAGCAGGGCCCCGTACTCGTCGGTGATCTCTGCCAGTCCCGCCAGGAACCCCCCGGGCGGGACGACGACGCCACCGGACCCCTGGACCGGCTCGACCCACACTCCCGCGGGGGGGTCCTCGCCGCGCAGGACCGACCGGACCTCGCTCAACACGTCTTCGAGCGTCTCGTCGGTCTCCGACCGCTGGCCGGCGGGGCGCGGATACGGGACGTGAACCACGTCCGGGAGCATGGGCTCGTAGTCGCTCTTGTACGACGACCACCCCGACAGACTGAGCGCGCCGGCCGTCCCGCCGTGGTAGCCCCGTTCGAAACTCAACAGCCCGTTCCGGCCGGTGTTGTACTTCGCGAGTTTGATCGAGGCTTCGACGGCGTTGGTCCCCGTCGGCCCGCCGAAGGCGATCCGGCTGTTCCCGGGGAGGGTCCCCGGGGCGATCCGGTCGAGGGCTTCGAGGAACGCGAGCCGTGGCTCCGACGGGAAATCGACCGTGTGGGCCAGCGTCTCGAGTTGGTCCCGCGCGCCCTCGAGGACGTACGGGTTCGAGTGGCCGACGTTCGCGACGCCGATGCCGCCGAAGAAATCGAGGTAGACGTTGCCGTCGACGTCGCGGATCGTCGCCCCGCGTGCCGCGTCCATGGCGACCGGGAGCGCCCGCGGGTACGCGACGGTGTTGGCTTCGAGGTCGGCCTGCCTGCCGAGCAGTTCGCGCGAGCGCGGCCCGGGAACCTCGGTCTCCATCCGCGGCCGGTCGGAGAAATGGAGGTCCCGCGGCGCGGGGTCGACCGCCATACCGGCCGATACGGCCCCACTCAGTAAATCGTTGTGGTCGACCCCCCGACGCGCGTGTTGGCACAGGACCTTGGCAAAGGTTTTCAGGCCCGCGACACTCCCGGACGGTATGCCGGACGACTACAGCGACCAGTTCGATACCATCCAGTGTCGCTACGACGCCGACACCGGCATCGGCCGGATCGTCCTCGACAGACCCGACTCGCTCAACGCGATGACCGAACGGACGCTCGCGGAACTCCCGGAGGCCATCGAGACGTTCGAACGGCTCGACCGCGAGGGCGAGAGCGTGTCCGTCCGGGCAGTCGTCCTCTCGGGTGCGGGCGAGGACGCCTTCTGTGTCGGCGTCGACGTCGACGAGATCGGCGAGGAACAGTACCCCTTTACCGCCGCCTCGTTCCGGGACGCGCTCTTTTCGGTCGAGGAGTACGGCGCCCCGGTCGTCGCGTCGATCGACGGCTACTGCGTCGGCGGCGGGCTGGAACTCGCGTTGATGTGTGACTTCCGGATCGCCAGCGAGCGCAGCGAACTGGGCTTTCCCGAGGTCGACCTCGGTATCTTCCCGTCGGGCGTCGGGACGACCCAGCGGTTGCCCCTGCTCGTCGGCCCCGGCCGGGCCAAGGAGCTCTGTATGACCGGCGAGTTCCTCTCGGGCTCGGAGGCCGCCACGGAGGGGCTCGTCAACCACGCCTACCCCGCCGCGGACCTCGACGCGGAGGTCGAGGTCTACGCCGAACGGCTGGCGAGCAAGCCGCCCCTGGCCCTCCGTGCGATCAAAGACACCGTGAACCGGTCGCGGAACGTGGGCCTCGACCAGGGGACGGCCTACGAGTACCGGGCCTACCTGCCGCTGTTGGAGACCGAGGACTACGCGGAGGGGGTCGCCGCCTTCGACGAGGACAGGGAGCCGTCCTGGCAGGGACGGTAGACCCGAACACTGATTACCCGCCTCCGAGCATTGCGTGACCGACGGGAACGGTCGCGACGCCCTGCCCCGGCCGGGCCGAGCGCCGACGACCCCACCACGAGCACCATGACACGGGACCAGACAGCCTACATCGCCGGTGCCTACGAGCACCCGACGCGGGAGGCACCGGACAAGTCGATCGCACAGTTACACGCCGACGCCGCGGCCGGCGCGCTCGCGGACGCGGGCCTGCCGAGCGGGGCGGTCGACGGCTACTTCACGGCCGGCGAGAACTACCAGGTCGGCCGGTACCCGCCGCTGGCGATGGCCGACTACCTGGGTCTCGACGTCTCGTATTTCGACTCGACCGACGACGGCGGGTCGGCCTACGTCAACCACGTCGGGGAGGCCGCGTCCGCGGTCGCACGCGGCAAGTGCGACGTGGCGCTGGTGACACTCGCCGGCCGGATGCGCACCTACGAGCCGGACCCGCCCGAACACGGCGACCGGATCATGCAGGAGAACTTCGAGGAGGTCTACGGCGGGGAGACGTTGCCGCTGTACGCGCTAGCCGCACGCAGGCACATGCACGAGTACGGCACGACCAGCGAGCAACTCGCGGAGGTCCGCGTCGCGGCGTCACAGCACGCCCAGTACAACGAGCACGCGATGTACCGGGAGCCGGTGACCGTCGAGGAGGTCGTCGAGTCCCGGACGGTGGCCGACCCGCTCCACCTGCTGGACTGCTGTGTGGTCTCGGACGGCGCCGGCGCGTTCGTCGTGGTCTCCGACGAGGTCCGCCGCGGGATAGACCGCGAGACCGTCGAGATACTCGGCCACGGGGTCGCGGTCGACCACCACGACGCCGGCCGCATCGACCTGACGACAACGGCGGCCGAACGGTCCGGCCCGCGAGCCTTCGCCGAAGCCGGCCTCGACCCGGCGGACGTCGACTACGCCTCGGTCTACGATTCGTTTACGATCACCGTCCTGCAGACCCTGGAGGACCTGGGCTTTTGCGAGAAGGGCCGGGGCGGGGAGTTCGTCGATGGCGGCACCCTCCAGGCCCCGGACGGGGAGTTGCCGTTCAACACCGACGGCGGCGGCCTGTGTTCGAACCACCCCGACCGCGGCGGGATGACGAAAGTCATCGAGGCGGTCCGGCAGTTGCGCGGCGAGGCCAACCCCGAGGTCCAGGTGCCCGACGCCGAGGTGGCGCTGGCCCACGGCACCGGCGGCTACCTCGGGACGCGCCACGCCGGGTCGACCGCCCTCCTCGGGAGGGTCGGGCGATGACCTGGGAACCCCGGCCGCTCCCGTCGGTGACCCCCGAGACGGCCCCCTACTGGGAGGCGACGGCCGACGACCAGTTGTTGCTGTGTCACTGCACGGCGTGTGACCTCACCTACTACTACCCGCGGTCCCGGTGTCCGGACTGCCTGAGCGACGCCGTCGAGTGGCAAGAGGCGGCTGGCACCGGCGTCGTCTACTCACATACCGCGACGGAACTCGTCTCGGAGTGGCCCGAGGAGGCGCTCCCGGTCGTCGTCGCCTACGTCGAACTCGACGAGGGGCCGCGGGTCCTGACGAACCTGGTCGACTGTGACCCGGCCGACGTCGCGGTCGGGGCGCCCGTCGAGGTGACCTTCGTCGAGACCGGCGCGGACCTCTCTATCCCCGTGTTCGAACTCCGCGAGTAACGGGGCCGTTCAGTCCCTGACTTCGGGATGGTTTCAGTCCCTGACTTCGGGATGGTTTCAGTCCCTGACTTCGGGATGGTTTCAGTCCCTGACTTCGGGATGGTTTCAGTCCCGGACGTTCGGGATGCTCGGTTTCGACGTGCGCTTGGTCTCGTAGCCGTCCGTGAGGTCGTCCCAGGCGTCGGCGATCTGTCGGGGCGTCCACCCGCCCGTGGCGGTGTTCGCCGGGACCTCCGTGATGATCTTCCGCGCCCTGTCGGGGTCGGTGATAAACGAGAGTTCGCCCGACCCGAGGCCGACCGTACAGCCGGTGATGTCCTCGGCTTCCTCGCTGGCCAGAAACGCCGGCAGCGGCGCGACCAGGTGGGGGCCGTGGGTCTCGTCGCTCATCCCGTCGGGCTGGTACTCCTCGGGGATCGACTTGTACATCCGGGTGTAGGCCTCGGGCCAGAGGCTGTTGACCCGGACGTTGTACCGGTCCAGTTCCTGGGCGCAGTTGCGCACGAGTCCGAGCACGCCCGCCTTGGCCGCAGCGTAGTTGGGCTGGCCGGCCCAGCCGATGGCGGCGCTGCTGGACACGCCGAGAAACGACCGCTGTCGCTCGAACTCCTCGTCCTCGTAGCGCTCTTTCCAGTGCCGGGAGGCGTTCCGCAGAAGCGAGAAGTGACCCTTCAGGTGGACGTCGATGACCGCGTCCCACTCCTCCTCGCTCATGTTGAATATCATCCGGTCGCGCAGGATACCCGCGAAGTTGGTGATGCTGTGGACGGCGCCGTACTCCTCGACGGTGTCCCGGATGAGCTGGTCCGTGTAGTCCAGGTCCGTGATGTCGCCGTAGTGGACCATCGCCTCGCCCCCGCCGTCGACGATGCCGTCGACGGTCTCCTGGGCCGGCTGGACGTCCTCCCCCTCGCCCGAGAGGTCGGCACCGAGGTCGTTGACGACCACCGACGCGCCCTCCTCGGCCATCAGCTTCGCTGTCTCCTTGCCGATGCCACGGCCCGCTCCCGCGACTATACAGACGGTGTCGTCTAGCATGTCATCTCGTGCGTCAGTTCCCGTCCCAATAAGGGTTTCTACCGGCCCGCCGGCGCCAGACGGTCCGGGACCGACGACAGTGCGAGCCCTCGCCACGTCGGGAACGGGCGTCAGCGCTAGTCCTGACCGCGTCGGAGGCGGGCAACAGCACGAACTACCGCGTCTGAGACGGAGAGCAGGCGCCCTCTCACCGCGTCGGAGGCGGGCGAGAGCGCGTGGCGACGGTCGTTCTCAGTCGCCGGACCTGATTCCGAACTCCAGCGGCGCCGGGATCAGTTCGTCCCGCTGGACTTTCCCGTTGGCGTTGCGCGGGAGTTCGTCGACGATCCGGTAGATGTCCGGGACCTTGTAGTCGGGGACGTGTTCCTCGCAGGTCTCCCGGAGGGTCTCTTCGGTCAGACGGCGCTGTTCGTCGGGGACGACGACGGCGAGGACCCGCTCGCCGAGGACGTCGTCCGGGAAGGAGGTGACGGCGGCGTCGAGAACGCGGTCGTTACTGCGGAGGACCTTCTCGATCTCGGCCGGGTAGACGTTCTCCCCGCCGCGGATTATCATGTCGCCTTTCCGGCCGCGCAGTTCGATGAACCCGTCCTCGTCGATGACGCCGAGGTCGCCCGTGTAGTGCCAGCCGTCCTCGAACTCGTCTGTGCCCTCCGACGGGTCCAGGTAGCCGTCGGTCACGAACGGGCCGTACATCGCCAGCTCGCCGAGTTCGCCGGGCGGGAGTCTGTCCCTGTTCTCGTCGACGACGGCGAACTTCACCGCCGGCGTCGGCATCCCGACCGACTCCGGGCGCTCGTCGACGTGGCGGTCCGGGACCATCGACGCGATGCCGGCGAAGTTCTCGGTCTTCCCGTAGGAGTGGTAGAGACGCGTCTCCGGCAACGCGTCGCCTATCTTCGGGAGCGCGTCGGCCGGCATCGGCGCGCCGCCGTACGCGAATTTCTCGAACGACGAGAGGTCGTGGGCCGTCGTCTCGGTCCGCTCTACGGCGAGTACGACGTGTGTCGGGACCCCCATACAGTAGGTGACGCTCTCGCTCTCGATCGACCCGACGAACCGTTCGGGACTGTACTCCGGCAGGACGACCGCCGTCCCGCCGACCGCGATCGTCGTAAAGAGCCCACAGACCAGTCCCGTGACGTGAAACAGCGGCGAGGGGACGAGGACGGTCGCCCCCCGCTCCAGTCCGTGGGCGTGTACGTTGTTCAGTGTCGCGTTCGTACAGTGGAAGTTGTCGACGGGGACGCCTTTCGGCTGGCCGGTGGTGCCAGACGTGTACATGACCGCACAGCGGTCGGACTCGGACGGCGGGTCGACCTCCGGGGCGCCGTCCCCGGGGAGTGACTCGTAGGCCCGGCCGCCGCCGCCGGAGCCGACGACCACCGTTCGCTCCTCGGGGAGGTCGTACGCCGACGCGTCGACTGCCTCGACGTAGCTGTCCTCGACCACGACCAACTCGGGGTCGGCACGGTCGAGCGCACGCCCCAGTACCCCTGGCGAGTGGGCCGGGTTCACCACAGCCGGAACGACACCGAGCCTGGCGCCCGCGAGGACCACGTCGACGAACTCACGTCGGTTGTCACAGACGAGCCCGACGTGGTCCCCCTTCGACAGTCCGAGGTCGGCCAGCCCCGCGGCCAGACGGTCCGCGCGGCCTGCGACCTCGCGGTAGGTGTCCCTGGTATCGGACCCGGGAACGACGAGAAACTCCCGCTCCGGGCAGCTCTCTACCGCCCGGGAGAGCAACTCGAAGAGGGACTCCGGACGCCGAGCGTACGCCCTGGTGACGACGTCGTCCCGCCAGACGATCGTGTCGGTACCGAAACTGTCTATCGTTCTCATGTGTACCGACTGGCCCTGCGTCCGACTCAATCGTCGACCGGGGTCATAAATGTGTCGTACAGACGAGCTCCTCCGGCCGCCGCCTCCCCATCCGGCGGTTCGGCATTGTCGAACGAACGGCGCCCGCTCCGGGTGCCCGAGTACCGCCGCCCGCGTCCGTCCGCCCGCCGTACCGAGTATCGGGCCCGACCCGTTTCTCTCACTGTGTATCATGACCGGAGACGGGATCCGCGACACCGGGAGCGTTACCGGCGGTATTTCAGTTCACGACGGCACTATCGACCGTTCGTCCATCGTGCTCTGCCGAAATCCGTCCTCGCAAAGATCGGTCCGTTCTCGACGAGCAATGCGTTTGATATATGCAAACACAGCCCGGTAGCGAGGCGACCCCGGACACGGCGGGGGGGGGGCCGGCTGTCACGGTCGACGCGGAGGACGCATCGCCGGGGGAGTTTCGCCCGCCCTGCTCCCCGCTGCTCGCCCCCGTCTTTAAATTCGGAAAGCAATTTTTTATATTCGCAAATCGATAGCGGTGG
The DNA here is from genome assembly GCA_003021655.1 of Halobacteriales archaeon QS_4_69_31. Lineage (GTDB taxonomy): Archaea > Halobacteriota > Halobacteria > Halobacteriales > Haloarculaceae > QS-4-69-31. The sequence continues at coordinate 54,292 of PXRP01000031.1, read as the reverse complement.
TATGGCCGATGACTCGTCACGGAAAATCAAATCGATCGCCGCCTCCTACAGGATCGTCGGGAAACTCCAGGCGCTAGACGGGGCAGGTGTGACCGAACTGGCCGAGCAGATGGACCTGGGGAAGAGCACGGTCTACCAGTACCTGTCGACGCTCCACGACGAGGGGTACGTCGTCAAGCGGGGGCACACCTACCATCTGGGGTTGAAGTATCTGCACCACGGGATGTACGCACGCAACGAACGGCCGGTCGTCGACCTCGCTCAGCCGTCGCTGGAGACACTCGTCGATGAGACGGGCGAGGTCGGGTGGATCACCTGCGAGGACCACGGGAAACTGGTCACCCTGGACAGCATGGTCGGCGAACACGACATCAACGAGAAGTTCCGCGGGCAGGTGGGAAACAGGGAGTACCTGCACGCTCACGCGGGGGGGAAGGCGATACTGGCCGCGTACTCCGACGACAGAGTGACAGACATCGTCGAGTCCCACGGGCTCCCGGTGTACACGGAACACACTATCACCGACCGGGAACGGCTGTTCGACGAACTCGACCGGATACGCGAGGAGGGCGTCGCGTTCAACGACGAGGAGGCGATCCGGGGATACCGCGCGGTCAGCGCCGCAGTCACCCAGGGCGAGGAAACTGTCGGGTCGATCACGATCGGGGGCCCGAAAAACCGCCTGAACGGGGAGTACTACCAGGAGGAACTCCCCAGTCTGATCCGCGGCGCGATAAACGAGATCGAGTTGCGCGGCTCCGTCGAATCCCCGTGGAACTGACGAACCCGCCGGCACGAATACACCCTCTCGCTGGTCGTCCGGATGGATGGTCTGGGCCCGCGGACTTGCCACCCGGCGACGGTCCGGGAACTGAACCCGTTCACAGCGGCCCGTCGGAATGTCGGGAGGTCCCACCCCACAGGGACGCCCTCGTGCAGGCCCGCTCGGTGCGTCACTCGACCGCGGGTGTGACTCGCTCGACCTTACACTGATAACACTGTAATTTGCTCCGGTTCCCCACTTCAGCCTGCCTCGCCGGCGGAGTTGTGGGACTGGTCCGTCGAGAGCCCGGACCCCGCGGGTCGCGCACGTCGCGGTGGCGGGCTCTGACTGCCCGTCGATTTACCCGCTGACCGTCCCCGGCTCGGAAGTATAAATCAAACGTCTTTTAGATATTTATATACGAAGAGTATAATTTCACGTTCGGGGTTCGACGCGTCCGAATCCGCAGCTCCAGTCGCTCCAGTACCGGCCGGTTGTTGGATCGCTGTCTCGCCGGCGAACGCGGTCTCAGTGACATTGGATTCTCCCCGATACCCGCCGAATACGTCGCGAATATCCCCTATTTTCGTTTCCGAGCCACCGAGCGTCCGCCAGAGACCCGACAGCAGGGACTCGGTCAGGTGAGAGACCTGTACGCGGCGTCAGGAGTCTCTCTGTCGGTCTTCTGAGGGCTGACCGAACTGGGTAGTCCGGCCGCGTCGGTGTCGATGCTACCTGGGTCGACGACGTCGACCGTTCGACGGTGGTGGTCCCGGCAGGGGAACCCCACCACCGGACTGGACCGCGACTATATATCATAATAGTAGGTATTATTGAAGAATAATAGATCGCTGAGAAGGCGTGCGCGCTCGGGGGAGTTCGACCCCGCGATGGTCCGTCCCGGACGGCTCCGGGTCCTCGTCCGGGACGACAGGGCTTTCCGCCGAGCGGCCGAACCCGGGCGCATGACCGAGGCCGTTTCCGACGAGGTCGAAGAGCTGTTGACGGGCCCACCGGAGGTGGGGTATCTCGCAACCAGCGCCGACGGTCGGCCCCACGTCGCGCCGCTGTGGTTTCGCTACGAGGACGGGACCGTCGAGGTGATGACGACCGGCCGGAAACTCGCGAACGTCCGCGAGAACCCCCGGGTCTCGCTGGCCGTCCAGAGCGGCGACGCGGGCGACCCCGACTGGACGGTCACGCTGCTGGGCACCGCCGAGGTCGTCGAGGACGAGGCAGCAAACCACAGAGCGAACCGGCGCATCAACGCCCGGTACGGCGTCGAGGACGACGCGTGGTCGGGCAATACGCTCGTCCGCATCGACGTGGGCTCGGCCAGCGTCCGGACGTACTGACGACGGCGACCCCCGCGAGGACGTGCCCGGTCGGGACCGTTCGGGACGCCTGTCGAGCGAGGCAGCGAGCGGGACGGTTGCCCGGACCGGCGTCACGGCGAGTTCGACGTCGGCCGTCGCGTCCGGGGTGTGAAACCCGTCGTCGGCACCGCCGGTTCGACGGCGTCAGTCTTTCTCGGGGGCCGGCCAGCGCGGGGTCTTCGGCGCCTCGATCCGCTCGATTTCCCCGTCGCTCAGAGAGATATCGACCGCCCCGACGTTCTCTTCGAGGTGGGCCATCGTCCGCGGGCCGATGATCGGCGAATCGACGACCGGCTTGTGGAGCAACCACGCCAGCGACACCTGCGCTGGGGTCGCCGCTTTCTGTTCGGCGATGTCGCGGACGGCGTCGAGGACCGCCCAGTTCTCGTCGGTGAACCGCCGGCGGGTGTACTCGTCGGTCTCGGCCCGGGTCCCCGACTCGGGTTCCCCGTCGCGGTCGTACTTGCCGGTGAGGAACCCGCCGGCCAGCGGCGACCACGGGATGACGCCGACGCCCTCGCCCGCACAGACCGGCAGGAGGTTCGCCTCCTCGTGGCGGTCGACGGCGTTGTACTCCGGTTGCATACACCGGAACTGCTCGTAGCCCCCGAGGTCGGCCTCGTAGAGGGCCTTCGTGAACTGGTAGCTCGTCATCGTGCTCGCGCCGACGTACCGGACCTTGCCGGTCTCGACGAGGTAGTCGAGCGCCGACAGCGTCTCCTCGATGGGGGTCGAGTCGTCCCAGCGGTGGACCTGGTAGAGGTCGATGTACTCCAGGCCGAGGCGGTCGAGACTCGCTTCACACTGGTCGAGGACGTGCTTCCGCGAGAGCCCCCCGCCGTTGGGTCCGTCGAACATCTCGCCGTAGACTTTCGTCGCGACGACGAGTTCGTCCCGGTCGTAGCCCTCGAGCGCCTCGCCGACGATCTCCTCGCTCTCGCCCGTCGAGTAGACGTTCGCCGTGTCGACGAAGTTGATGCCCAGGTCGAGCGCGCGCCGGATGACCTCGATGCTGCGCTCGCGGTCGTCGAGCATCCACTCCTGCTCGGAGCCGAAGTTCATGGTGCCGAGACAGAGCCGCGAGACTTCCAGCCCGGTGTCGCCAAGGGTCGTGTATTCCATCTCGACCATGGTACTACTCGGGCGGCGGGCAGCAAAAGGATTGAGGAACGGGGGCTTTCCGCCGGCGGGGAGCCCGAGTCACAACCGTTTTGTCGCTCATGGTGCTACCCCAGTCGATGACAGCGTACGACGTTGTGCGGCCGCTTCTGTTCTCTCTGCCCGCGGAGACGGCACACAACTTCGGGAAGTCCGCGCTCGGACTCCTGCAGTCCTCGTCGGTCTCGCGGCGTGCGGTGCGGCGCCTCTACAGGGTCAGCGACCCCCGCCTGACGGTCGAGCGGTTCGGCGTCGAGTTCCCGTCGCCGGTGGGCGTCGCCGCGGGGTTCGACAAGAACGGCGAGGTGACACACGGCCTCGCGGACCTGGGGTTTGGCTTCACCGAAGCCGGGACGGTGACGCCGGCCCCCCAGGACGGCAACCCCCGGCCGCGCCTGTTCAGACTGCCCGAGGACGGGGGCATGGTCAACCGACTCGCGTTCAACAGCCAGGGCGCCGAGCGGGTGCGCGACCGGTTCGCCGCCCGCGGCCTGCCGGACGTCCCGGTGGGCGTCAACATCGGTTCGATGAACGACTCCGACGCGGCGGCGGCCATCGAGGACTACCGGACCGTGTTCCGGACGCTGTACCCGTACCCGGATTACTTCGTCGTCAACGTCTCCTGTCCGAACACGCCCGAGGAGTACAACGAGCAGAGCCCCGAGCACCTCCGGCGGGTCTTCGGGACCCTGACAGAGGAAAACGACGAGGACAAGCCGCTGCTCGTGAAGGTCGGTCCCGACTCCACGCGGGCGGGGCTCGAAGAGCTGGTCGACATCGTCCACGAGTTCGACGTCGACGGGGTCGTCGCGACGAACACGACGACCGACCACGAGGGGCTCACCTCGCACAACCGCGTCGAGTGGGGCGGCGTCAGCGGCCGCCCGCTCCGGGACGCCGCGACCCGGACCGTCCGGACGCTGGCCGGACTGACCGACCTGCCCATCATCGGCGTCGGCGGCGTCGACTCGGCCGAGACCGCCTACGAGAAGATCCGCGCCGGCGCGTCGCTGGTCCAGCTCTACACCGGTTTCGTCTACGGGGGCCCCTCGACCGCCAAACGGATCAACACCGGCCTCTGTGACCTCCTCGAGGCGGACGGCTTCGACTCGGTCGAGGCGGCCGTCGGCGTCGACGTCGAGTGAGAGCGACCGGCCTGACGCCGGTGGTGTCGCCGTCGGCCCACTGCTTCTGGGCGAACAGGTCGCGGCCGTCGCCGACGCGACCGAGCGCGCCGCGGCCGAGCGACGCGCCTGACCGCCTCCCGCAGGCGCCGACCGCGACCGGCGACAGTTCAGGTCGACCGCTCGCGGCGGGCGTCCGACGCGGACTCGGGGGCGGGTCGCCAGTCGACCGGTTCGACGCCCATCTCGAACCCCGGGCTGTAGTGGACGACGGCCTCGCCCGACGGCGCCGGGAGGCCGGCGACCTCCAGCAGGGTGGTCCGGCGGACCGTCGCCGAGACCGGGCGCAGTTCCCACGGTTCGCGCTCGATCGTCCCGACGTAGACGCCGTCCCCGGCGCCGGCCGGCCGGCGCGGGCCGACCCGGCGGTCCTCCGCTACCGGGAGGTAGTAGCGGATGTGTTCGATACAGAACGCCGCCAGACTCCCGTCCTCGGCCCGGGAGGGCTCCCCGCGGGGCCGGTACCGGGCCTGGAACAGGGCCGACGGGTCGGTCGTGCCGGACCGTCGGCTCCGGAACGTCACCGTCCCGTCGCGACGCGTCAGCCGCATCCGTGCGTGGCGGAAGGGGAGGCCGAACGCGCGCCGGCCGACCGCCGCGGCGGCGCGACTCCCAGTGTCCAGCGAGAGGAAGTAGACGCCCGGCTCGCCGTCCACCGTCACGTAGGTCCTGAGATTGAGCTGTGGGAAGCCGCCCGTGACGCCCGCGGACAGGCGGCCCGACCCGGGAGCGACCGAGCGGTTCTCCAGCGCGAGCGCGCTCACCCAGGCCGACCCGTCGAACGTCTCGACGGCGAGCGCGTCGGGCACCGACGCGGCCAGACTCTCGGGGTCGACCGGCCAGTGGACGAACAGCACGTCACGGCCGGTCACTGTGAGCACCGGCATCGTTCTCCACTAGCACTTGGGGAGTCCCCACTAAGTCCTTTCGAGGCCCCGTCGCCGCCGGGGCCGGTTTCCACCCGCTCGGGTACCGACGCGGCCGATACGTTTCAGATTCAAATACAATAAACAAGAGTGAAACGTATCGGATCTCGAACCCCGCGACCGTGGACCGGTGGGCGTCCTAAGTGGGCGCGGTCCCTTCCCGCGGCGACCCGCCCGACGGACCTTCTCACGACGCGGATGGCCGTCTCAGGCTCTGTGAGTCCATATTCCTGCGTCGGTTCGACTCGGGTGCGAGGTGACGACTCCGGTTCGAGGCGACGACCACGGTGCGAGGCGACGCTGACGGCCACGAACGCGTCACGGTGGAAACTCGGGAGCTCCGGGGCTATCAGTTCGTGTCGGGTGCCGCCCTCTCTCCGGCCCGGTCGCGGCCGAGCCCGACCGCCGGACCCGGGTTCGATCGCGGTCGGTCCGGCCGGTTCGAATATATAGGAATATAGAACTTACGACGAAAATATCGAACTTACGACGAAAACATAAATTTCGAAACTATATCCGGAAGCGAGGCGGCGGTCACCGTCGGTCGGTGGTCGGGCACGTCGACGCCGGGGGGCGGCCGGTCGGACCCGCGCTGGGGGGCGGCCGGTCGGACCCGCGCTGGGGGGCGGCCGGTCGGGGCCGCGCCGGTGGCGGGGCTCACTCCGCCTCCAGTCGGCCGTGGATCGGCGACTTGCGCTCCCGGAGGTGGCGGGGCTGGCGGCCGTTGTGGACGGCCAGGACTTCGGAGACGATGCTCGTGGCGATCTGGTAGGGCGCGCCGCCGCCGAGGTCGAGGCCGATGGGGGCGTACAGGCGGTCCAGGTCCGCGTCGGTGAGGGGACGGTCGGCGTCGGCGAGGTCGTTGCGGAGCCGTTCGAACCGCGAGTCCGGGCCCATGAGACCGATGTAGGGGGTCGGCGTCTCCAGCAGCGATTCGACAGCCATCCGGTCGTCGACGAAGTTGTGGCTCATCACGACGGCGTAGGTGTCCGCGTCGAATTCGAGTTCCTCGGCCACGCGCGGCGCGGACGCGGAGACGACCCTGTCGGCGCCCGGGAACGCCTCGGGGTCGGCCCGGCCGCCCCGGAAGGCGACGACGGTCACCCGGAAGTCGGCCTTGGCGGCGAGTTCGCTCACCGGCTTGGCGTCGTTGCCGCTGCCGAAGACATACAGCTCCGGCGGCGCCAGCACCGGGTCGACGAACACCCGCACCTCACCGTCGGGCCCGTCGACGGTGAGCGTCACCGACTTGCCGCGGTCGTAGAGGTCCGCCGCGCGGTCGGCGAGGCCGTCGACCAGCCACGCCGGGAGGCGGTCGACCGTCGAGAGGTCGCCGTCCGGGGCGTCGGCCCGGTCCCCGACCGACAGGTCGGAGTCCCCGGGGTCGGTGACCGCGAGCGCGAGGCCGTCCTCGCCGTCGGCGTACCGCTGGGCGAGTCGGGCGAACCGGTCGTCCAGCGGTTCCAGCAGCAGGTCGATGACGCCGTTACAGCCCAGCCCCAGCCCCCACTCCTCGTCGTCGGTCAGATCGAAGCGTTCGAGCCGTGGCTCGCCGGACGCGAGGACCTCCTCGGCGAGACTGACGACCTCGTCTTCGAGACAGCCGGCGGTGATAGAGCCGACGCCCTGCTCGTCGTCGACGAGCATCTTCGCGCCCGGGCGGCGGTATGCGCTGCCCTCGACGGCCGAGATGGTGGCGACGACGCCGGGCCTGCCTTCCGCCAGCGCCGCCCGGAGGTTGTCCATCACGACCGTCTCCGGGACGCTCCAGTCGTCATCGTGTGGTGGTCGTTGTCCGTTCATCGTTCGTGTGTGTGTCGCTCTCTCATTGTAGCTGTTCGGGTTCTCTCGCGGCCGCTCGGCCCCCACGCCGCCCGGAGCGCTCGCCCGACCGGGACCGCCCGGCCGCCGTCGGTGACGGCCGTGGCGTCTCCCGACCGGCGGGAGTCGTACTCGTATCCGAGGCGCGTCCGGTCGTTGCGGTCGAGCTGGCGCGCGAGTTCGCGGACGTCGTCGGGACCGGCGAACGCGAAGAGGCCGTCGACCGCCGGCAGGGCGGCGGCCATCCCCCGCGCGACCGGCTCGTACTCCGGGCTGGCCGCCAGCGGGTTCAGCCACAGGAACAGTCGGGCGCGCCGCGAGACCCACGCGGCGCCGGCCGCCAGGTCGCTCACGGTCCCGCGTTCGAGGCCGTCACTGACGGCGACCACGACCGTCCGCCGGTCGACCGCGTCGGGGAAGTCGTCCCTGACGCGTGCTAGCGCGTGGCCGATGCGCGTGCCGCCGCCCCACTCGGCCTCGGCGGCCGCGAGCGCGTCCGTCACGTCGCCGACCGTCCGCTCGTCGAACGCGGCGGTCACCTCGCGCACGTCCGTATCGAAGAAAAACATCCGCGTCGACCGCCACTCCTCGACCAGCAGGCGCAGCCACTCCAGCAGAAACGCCCTGTCGATGCTGTCGAGGACGGACTGGCTCACGTCCACGAGGACGACCCCGCGGACGCCGCTGTCCGCCGGGTCGGATTCGGGGACCGAGGCAACGACGCCGCCGGTCTGGAAACTCGCCCGGAGCGCGCGCCGCGCGTCGACGAACTGGCCGCTCGTCGCCGCCTCGCGCCGCCGCCCCGGCAGGGTCGCGAGCGCCCGCGTCAGCCGTGCGACCGGGTCCGCCAGGTCGTAGCCGCGCGTCACGGGCGTCCCGGAGACCGCTTCGGACCGACCGGATGGGCTGTAGCGGGCCCAGGTCGCCTCGCCCGCGTCGAGTACGGACTCGTCGGCCGCCCCCGCAAACTGTGTCCGGGACCGCCCCGCGTCCGTCCCCTCGTCGACCCACTCCTCGACCGCCTCGGCGTCGGTTCCGTCGTGGTCGGCCGCCCCGGGGTCGACGCCCCCCGGGTCGTCGAAGGGCTTCGCGGCGTCGGCCAGCTCCTCGAGTACCTCGGGCGGCTCCCGGCCGGCCGAGCGTAGCTTCTTCCAGAACCGCTCGAACAGCGCATCGAAGGTCTCTAAGTCCTCCTGGCGGGTGACGAGCGTCGCCTGCATCGCCGCCCGGACGCGCCCGCGGTGTGCGAGCCCGACCGCGGCCAGCGCCCGCGAGGCGACGACGGCGGCGTTGGCCGGCACCGTCACGCCCGCGGCCCGGAGCGAGCGGGCGAACTCGACGACGGCCTCGACCGTCTCGTCGCGGGCCGCCACGAACGCGTCCGGGTCGACGTCCTCGCGTGCCATGTCAGGGGTCGTTCCCGGCGCCCGTGCCGGCGGCCGGTTCGCCGTCGCCGGCGCCGTCGGCGCTCGCGCGCGCTTCGACGCCCGCCGCCACGAGTTCGTCGAGCAGGTCCTCGTCGACCCGCTCGACGTCCTCGGCTTCCTTCAGGACGGTCCCGAGGACGGTCCGGAGTTCCCCGTGGTCGACGTGGCCGTCCTCGTCGGCGCGCAGGGCCGCCAGCCCCCGCGCCAGGTCCAGCGTCTCGGCGACGCCCGGCTGTTTGAGTAGCGGCTCCTCCCGGAGTCGGCCGGTGATCCCGCAGAGTTCCGCCGCGACGGCGGCGTCCAGTTCCGGGACCTTCCGGCGGACGATCTCGCGTTCCTTCTCGTAGCTCGGGGGTTCGACGTAGAGGTAGAGACACCGCCGCTTGAGCGCGTCGCTCAGCGCGCGCGTCCGGTTCGAGGTGATCACCACCACCGGCGGCGTCGGCGCCCGAACGGTCCCGAGTTCCGGCACCGAGACCTGGAAGTCCGACAGCACCTCCAGCAGGAGCGCCTCGAACTCCTCGTCGGCGCGGTCGACCTCGTCTATCAGGAGCACCGGCGGCGCCCCGCCCTCGCTCCGGAGCGCCCGCAACAGCGGCCGCTCCAGCAGGAACTCCTCGCTGAATACCGTCTCGCGTCCGCCCCTCGTTGCGCCCTCGTCGGTGCCGCTCGCGCTTGCGTCGCCGGTCGCGGCGGTCCCGCTCCCGTCGCCCTCCCTGGCCTGGACGGCCAGCAGTTGCTTGGTGTAGTTCCACTCGTAGAGGGCGTTCTCGGCGGCCAGTCCCTCGTAACACTGCAGGCGGACGAGTTCCTCGCCCAGTCCCTCGGCGAGTACCTTCGCCAGTTCGGTCTTGCCGGCGCCGGGTTCGCCCTCGACGAGCAGCGGCTTGCCCAGCCTGAGCGCGAGCAGGACGGTCGTGACGATCTCTTCCTCGGCGACGTAGTCGGCCGCCTCGAAGACGGCTTCTAACTCCTCGGCGGTCAGGTCCGCGAACGGCGCCGCCCGGCCGCCGTCGGGCAGCGCCGCGCTCCCGTCGGTTCGCCCGCTGGTCGTGCTGTTCGCTCCCGGCGACGACTCCTCGGCCCTCCCTGCCGGGGCCGGGTCGTCGCCCGCGTCGTCGTTCGACTGCCCTGTGTCGTCGCCCATCGATGGCTGATACGAGCGGGGGCTACATATGCCCGGCGCGTTCGCCGACGGTCTCGAGCGCCCGCTCGGTGTAGGCCGACAGCAACTGGAGCCGGAACTCCTGGGAGGCCTGCTGGTCTTCCATCACCATGTACTCGTCGAGCGAGTCCCCGGCCGCGTCCCCGGCCACGGCGACGGCGTCCGCGTCGACGGACTCGCCTTCGATGGCGTCCTCGGCGGCCGGGAGCCGGGTGCCGTGGTCCATCACGCCGTTGGCGGCGATCCGCGCGTCAGTGACCTCGTCGCCGTCGAAGGTGAGGCGGGCGGCGACGCCGACCAGCGCGTAGCCCGACGCCGGGGCGGGCTTTTTCACGTAGGCGCTGGCGGTGTTCTCGCCCTCCTCTGGCACGTCGATGCCGGTGACGACCCCCTCCTCGCCAGCGGCGGTAGCGTACATGCCCTGGAAGAAGTCGTCGATCTCGACCGAGCGCTCGCCGTCGGGACCGTGGACGTGGACGGTCGCGTTCGCCGCGAGCATCGCCGCCGGCAGGTCCGATGCGGGGTCGGCGTGGGCGATGTTGCCCCCGACCGTGCCGCGGTTGCGGACCTGACGGTCGCCGACCTGGCTCGCGGCCTCGGCGACGACCGTCGCGTCCTCCCAGAGGTCGTCGTCGTCCGCGACGGTCGCGTAGGTCGTCATCGCGCCGAGGTGGGTCACCTCGCCGTTGCGCTCGACGCCCGAGAGCCCGTCGAGGTCGCTGATGTCGACCAGCGCGTCGGGGCTGGCCAGCCCCGACTTCATCGTCGGCAGCAGGCTGTGACCGCCCGCGATGAGTTCGGCGTCGGGGTTGTCCGCGAGCAGTTCGACCGCCTCCGAGACGCTGTCGGCGCGGTGGAACTCGAACTGGTCGGGGTACATCAGTCGTCACCTCCCCCGGCGGCCCGCCAGACACGTTCGTTCGTCAGCGGCATCTCGATGTGGTCGACCCCCAGCGGCTCCAGGGCGTCCACGACCGCGTTGACGATGGCCTGGGGCGCGGCAATGGTGCCGGCCTCGCCGACGCCCTTGACGCCAAGCGGGTTCTCCGGCGAGGGCGTCACCGTGCTCTCGGTCTCCATCTCCGGGACGTGGAACGACTTGGGGACCGCGTAGTCCTGCATCGACCCCGTCACGAGCTGGCCGTTGTCGTCGTACTCGGCGCCCTCGAAGAGGGCCTGGCCGACCCCCTGGGCGATGCCGCCGTGGATCTGGCCCTCGACGATCTTCGGGTTGATCTGGTTGCCCACGTCGTCGACGGCGACGTAGTCCTCGAACGCGACCTCGCCGGTGTCGGGGTCGACCTCGACGACCGCGACGTGGGTCCCGAACGGGAACACGAAGTTGCTCGGGTCGTAGAAGGTCGTCGCCTCCAGCCCCGGTTCCATGTCGTCGGGGATGTCGTGGGCGAGATACGCCTCCAGCGAGACGTCCTGGATGGACGTCGACCGGTCGGGCGCGCCCGCGACCTGGAACTCGCCCGCTTCGAACTCGACGTCCTCGGGGTCAGCCTCTAACTGGTGGGCGGCGATCTTTCGTGCCTTCTCGACGACCTTCCGCGCGCTCTCGACCAGCGCCGAGCCCCCGACCGCGGCGCTGCGCGAGCCGTAGGTGCCCATCCCCTGCGGGATGGCGTCGGTGTCGCCCTCGACGACCTCGATGTCGTCGTAGTCGACGCCGAGTTCGTTCGCGAGGATCTGCGAGAAGGTGGTATCGTGGCCCTGGCCGTGGCCGGAACTGCCGGACATGGCACGCACGGTCCCCGACGGGGTAAAGCGGACGAGGCCGCTCTCCCAGAGGCCGGCGCCGGCGCCGAGTTCGCCGACGAGCTCCGACGGCGCGATGCCGCAGGCCTCGATGTAACACGAGAAGCCGATGCCGAGGTAGCGGCCTTCCTCGCGGGCCTGCTCCTGGCGCTCGCGGAACTCGTCGTAGCCGACGGCCTCCATGGCCCGTTCGAGCGTCTTGTGGTAGTCGCCCGAGTCGTACTCCATGGCGACGGGCGTCTCGTAGGGGAAGTCATCGGGGTCGAGGAAGTTCTTCTTGCGGATCTCGGCGGGGTCCATGTCGACGGCGTCGGCCGCCCGGTTGACCAGTCGCTCGATGATGAACGACGCCTCGGGCCGGCCCGCCCCGCGGTAGGCGTCGACCGGGACGACGTTGGTGTACGCGCCGGTCACCTCGCAGTAGATGTTGTCGATCTCGTACTGGCCCGACAGGAGCGTCCCGTAGAGGTACGTCGGGATAGACGGCGAGAACGTCGAGAGGTACGCCCCCAGGTTGGCCTTGGTGTCGACGTACAGCCCGCGGATCGTCCCGTCGTCGTCGACGGCGATCTCGCCGTGGGTCTCGTGGCCCCGGCCCTGGGCGTCCGTGAGATAGGACTCCGTCCGGGTGGCCTGCCACTTGACGGGGCGTTCGACCTGTTTGGCGGCCCACGAAACCAGCGCCTCGTCGGCGTAGTGGTGGATCTTCGAGCCGAACCCGCCGCCGACGTCGGGCGCGCGCACCCGCATCCGGTGTTCGGGGTGGTCGATGACGCCGGCCATCAGCAGCCGGTGGACGTGCGGGTTCTGGGTGGTCATCTGGACGTCCAGCAGGTCGTCCGAGGGGTCGTAGTCGGCGACGACCGCCCGCGGCTCTATCGCGTTGGGGATCAGAAGCTGGTTGGTCACGTCGAGTTCGACCACGTTGTCGGCCGCCTCCAGGGCCGCCTCGGTGTCGTCGGCGTCGCCGATGTCCCAGTCGAAGGCCTCGTTCGTGCCCTCCTCCTCGTGGATGACCGGCGCGTCCTCCGCGAGGGCGTCGCTCGGGTCCGTCACGGCCTCCAGGCGCTCGTACTCGACGTCGACCGCGTCGAGGGCGTCGTGTGCCTGGTAGCGCTCCTCGGCGACGACCAGCGCCAGCACGTCGCCCTGGTAGCGGATCCGGTCCTCGACCATGATCGGGTTGTCGACGTTGCGCAGCGAGTCCAGATCCCAGCCCACCGGGAGGGCCCCCGAGACGTCCAGGTCCTCGGCGGTGAACACCGCGACGACGCCCTCCATCTCCTCGGCCTCGCTGGTGTCGATGTCCGCCAGGCGGGCGTGGGCGTACTGGCTCCGGAGCATGGCCATGTGGGTCATCTCCGGGAGCTGGATGTCGTCGGTGTACTCGGCCTCGCCGGTCAAAAGCGAGGGGTCCTCCTGGCGCTCGATGGCCGACCCGAGGATGTCCGCCGCGTCGACGTCGTCGGCCTCGACAGTCTCGATGCGGTCGGAGCCGCCCTCGCGTTCGTCGGTCGCCATCTCAGTCACCCCCCTCCTCGACGGCCGTCCCGCCGTCGGTGGCCGGTTCGACCGCGCCCGCCATCTCGGCGGCGGCCGACTCGACCGCGTTGACGATGTTCTGGTAGCCGGTACACCGACAGAGGTTCCCCTCGAGGGCCTCGCGGATCTCCGCGCGGTCCGGGTCGGGTTCCTCCTCGAGGAACACGGCGGCGGTCATCACCATCCCGGGCGTGCAGTAGCCACACTGCAGGCCGTGTTCCTCCTGGAAACTCTCCTGGAGGGGGTGCATGTCGTCCTCGTCGCCGAGCGCCTCGATGGTGGTGACCTCCGAGCCCTCGGCCCGGACGGCGAGTTCGGTGCAGGCCTTGACGGCCTCGCCGTCGACGTGGACGGTACAGGCCCCGCACACACTGCTCTCGCAGCCGACGTTGGGACCGGTGTAGCCCATCTCGTCGCGAAGCGCGTGGATGAGCAGCGTCCGCGGTTCGACAGTCACTTGGTGGTCGGTGCCGTTTACCGTGAGTTCTATTGTTCGTTCCATGGTTAGAACAGACTCGAAACCCGCGACCGGAGCCCGCCGCTGGACTCCGAGTCGGTGCTGACGTCCTGCAGTTGCTTCTCTACCTGGTCGAAAAACCGGCCGACGACGCGGTTGGCGACGGGGTTGATGACCCGCTGGCCCATCTGGGCGACGCGCCCGAACACGTCCGCCTCGGCCCACCACTCGACGTCGACGCCGTCCTCGCTCTCGGCGAGTTCCATCCCGGAGGACATCTCGAAGGAACTGCTCGAGGCACTCCCCTCGCCGGCGGCGTGCATCCGGGGGAACTCCCGCTCCTCGATGGTCACGACCGTCTCGAAACTCGGGCTGACGCTCCCGACGCTTATCTCCATCAGTGCCGCGTAATGGCCCCCCTCTTCGAAGGCCCGCTCGGCGATGTCCTCGGCCGAGGCCTCGGGGAGCGTCGGGGGGTCCTCCTCGGGTGCCGACGCCGCCAGCGCGTCGAAGTCGGGGTCCTCGTCCTCGCACTCGACGAGGAACTGACACCCTGGGAGGGCCTGCTTTATCATCACCGGGTCCGACAGCGCCAGCCACACCTCCTCGGTCGTCGTCCCGTCGATCGAGACGGTCCCGCTGAACTCCATGGGCTACACCCCGCCCACTGACTGCCGCGCCATCCGACCTGCGTTACCCTGTGTCGTTCCAGTCATAGGTGTGTCCCGGGTCCTCACTCGCTATATTACATGAACGTGTATTAAATATTCTCCCGATCATCCGATTCCTGCCACATTCCCGGGGTGACAACTAACCTCCTTACATTTTCGACGGCCCCGCGACCGGCCCGCCTGAGCGGGTCAGCCGCGGGTCGGTGGGCGGCCGCGGGTCGGTGGACGGCCGCGGAGACCCCTCCGGGAGTGCCGGACGGGTGCGGGCATTAAGTGGGTGCCGGTCGAACATCCCCGCGAATGTCGGACTCGCCCTCGACGCTCGGGGACGCCACCGCCAGCCTGCTCGAACTGCGGGGCCAACTGCTCGCGGAGACGGGGACCGGGCGGGCGACGCTGGACCGGGTCGCGGGCCGGGTGCTCGCCGAGTCGGTCGTCGCGGCGGCGGACCGCCCCTCGCGGTCGGAAGCGACGATGGACGGCTTCGCGGTCGCGGCCGGCGATGACGGCCTGCGGCCCCTCGCGGACGGCCGGACCGAACCCGGAAGCGAGCCGCCGGCCCTCGAACCCGGGACCGCCCGCCGCGTGACGACCGGTGCCCCGTTGCCCGGCGGCGCCGACGCCGTGGTCCCTGTCGAGGCGGCGACGGTCACGGACGGCCGGGTCCGCGTCGAGGGGGCGGTGCCGGCCGGCCAGCACGTCCTCGCCCGGGGGAGCGTCGTCGAGGCCGGCGAGACGGTCATAGACGCCGGCCGCCGGCTCGCGCCCCGCGACGCCGCCGTCCTCCGGGACCTGGGCCGGGACGAGGTCACCGTCCGCGAGCGCCTCTCGGCGGCCGTCCTGGCGACGGGCACGGAGATCCACGAGGGCCGTGAACCCGACCGCGACTCCGAGACGCTGGCGAACCTCCTCCGGTCGTGGGGCGCCCGGGCGACGATCGCTGGGAGCGTCCCCGACGACCCCGGGCGGGTGGGCGAGCGCGTCGCGGACCTGGCCGCCGACCACGACGCCGTCGTGACGACCGGCGGGACGGGCGCCGGCGCCATCGACGAGACCGGCGGCGTCCTCGCGGACCGGGCGGCGGTCCGCGTCGCGGGCGTCGCACTGCGCCCGGGGTCGGGGACCACCGTCGCGTGGCTGGCCGAGACGGGAACCGTTCTCGTCGCGCTGCCGGGGCCGCCCGGCGCGGCGTTCGCGAGCGCGACGCTGCTCGCGCGGCCGCTGTTCGTCGGTGCCCGGGCCCGCGCGACGGTCACCGCAACAGTTGCCTGTGACCTGGCCGTCCCCGACAGGGCCGTGAGATTCGTCGTCCCCGTCGAGTTCGCGCCGGCCGGGTCCGGGGGGGCATCGGCGGTCGGTGGGGAGCGCGTCGATGCCTTCGTGACCGGCGCCGGCGACCCGCCGTCGGTGGTCCCCTTCGGCCACCCCGACTCGTCCGTCCGGCTGTACGGCGAGCGGTACAGACCCCACCGCGTCGCCTCGTGTGCCCGCCTCTCGGCGGCCGACGGCTTCCTCGTCGCCGACGCGGACCTGGCGGCCGGCCAGTCGGTCGCGGTCGTCCCCTACGAGGTGGTCGAGACGTGACCGGGCCGGACCTCCCGGTCGTCGCCCCACCGTTCGACGGCGAGCGCGGCGACCCCGCGGTCGCGGGCGTCGTCCTCGCGGCGGGGACGAGTTCGCGTTTCGGCGAGACGAACAAGCTCCTCGCGACCGTCGAGGGCGAGCCCCTGGTCCGCCGCGCCGTCGAGACGGTGCTGGCGGCCGGGCTCGCGGAGGTCGCCGTTGTCGTCGGGTACGAGGCCGCCGCCGTCCGCTCGGCCGTTTCGGACCTTCCGGTGCGGGCCGTCGAGAACCCAGACTACGCCGACGGCCAGGCGACCTCCGTCCGCCGGGGGGTCGCCGCGGTCGACGACGCCGCCGACGCCGCGCTGTTCGCGCTCGGGGACATGCCCGACGTGACCCCCGCGACCGTCGAGACGCTCGTCGACGCGTTCGCGGCCGGCGCCGGCGACCCGCTGATCGCGGCCTGCGAGGGCCGGCGCGGCAACCCCGTTCTGTTCGGCCGCGGGTACTTCGACCGTCTCGCCGCGGTGGAGGGTGACACCGGTGGCCGGGAGATCATCCTCGCCAGCGAGGGGACGCGACTCGTCGAGACCGGCGACCCCGGCGTCCTGCGCGACGTCGACCGCCCCGAGGACCTCTGAATCCGTGCGTGTCGCCCGGCTTTCACGCTGTTTTGGTACAGTTTTCACCTGACTCGCTACAGGAACCACCACCGTGAGAGACCCGCAAGGTTGATGACGGGTATCTACGTAGGGCGACGTGATGGCGGTCGAGAGAGCCCACCCCCAGGTACGGGAGCAGTACGACCACCTCGTCGCGGGTGTCCGGCAGGCGCCCGCCGAGGGCAACTACTTCGAGACGGAGAACCCGGCGACGGGAGAGTCGGTCACGCGGGTCGCGGCGGGGACGGCGGCGGACGTCGACGCCGCGGTCGAGGCAGCCAGGGAGGCGTTCCCGGCGTGGCGCGACACCGACCCGGTCGTCCGCGGCCAGCGCGTCGGTGAGGTCGCGGACCTGCTCCGCGAGCGCCTCGACGAGGTTGCCGCGGTCGAGAGCCTCGACCAGGGCAAGCCCGTCTCGCAGGCCCGCGCGGAACTGACGGGGGCCGCGCGGTACTTCGAGTACTACGGCGGCGCCGCCGACAAGACCGAGGGCAAGTCGATCCCCGTCGGCGCCGACAAGGTCGACTACACCGTCCGGGAACCCTACGGTGTCTCGGCGCAGGTGATCCCCTGGAACCTCCCGGGGAACCTCTTCGCCCGCGGGGTCGCACCGGCGCTCGTCAGCGGTAACACCGTCGTCGTCAAGCCCGCGCCGACGACGCCGCTGTCGGCGTTCCATCTCGCCGAACTCTGCCACGAGGCCGGGATCCCCGAGGGGGCGGTCAACGTCGTCGCCGGCGCGGGCGAGACGGGCGCGGCCCTCACCGGCCACGACGGCGTGGACACGATCACCTTCACCGGGAGCGTCGAGACCGGCCAGCGGGTGATGGAGGCCGCCGCCGGGTCGGTGACGCCGGTGACGCTGGAACTCGGCGGGAAGAACCCCGCGGTCGTCTACCCCGACGCGGACCTGGAGGCGGCGGCGGCCGCCGTTGACGCCGGCATCTTCACCAACGCCGGGCAGGTCTGCTCGGCCGCCGACCGCGCGCTCGTCCACGAGTCCGTCTACGACGAGTTCGTCGACCTGATAGTCGAGCGCGCCGAGTCATACGACCTCGGCCCCGGCCTCGACGACGCGGACATGGGCCCGCTCAACAACGCCGACCACTTCGAGAAGGTCTCCCGGTACCTCGACCTCGGCCGCGAGGAGGGGGCCACCGTCGCGACCGGCGGCGGGACGCTCGACCGGCCGGGCCACTTCGTCGAACCGACCGTCTTCACCGACGTCACCAACGACATGCGGGTCGCCCAGGAGGAGATCTTCGGGCCGGTGCTGGTCGTGGTCCCCTTCGACGACGGGGACGACGTCCTCGCGATGGCCAACGACGTCGACTACGGCCTGACCGCGGGCGTGTTCACCGAGGACCTCCGGCGGGCACACACGGCCGTCAAGCGACTCGAGGCCGGCAACGTCTACGTCAATCAGTGGTTCGGCGACACGAACCAGACGCCCTTCGGCGGGTACAAGCAGTCCGGCATCGGCCGCGAGAAGGGACTGGAGGCGCTGGACTCGTACCTCCAAACGAAAAACGTCGCCATCGACCTCGGCGAGGGCGCCGGCGGCCCGCCCGGCGCGTAGCCAGCGCGGTTCGCCCGTCAGTGTTTCCCGGCCGCGCGGTCGGCCGTCAGCATCTCCCGGCCGCGGCCGGCCGTCACAGTGCCCGCCTGAAGATCGTTTCGGCGTCCTCGGCGGTCATCCGGCGGGGGTTCCCGACGAGCAGTCGCTGGAGTTGCATCGTGTCCTCGGCGAAGCGCGGGAGTTCGTCCTCGGTGACGCCGACCGCGGCCAGGCCGTCGGGGATGCCGACGTCGGCGGCGAGTTCCTCGACGGCCACCGCGGCCTTCTCGGCGGCCTCGCGGCGGTCCAGCCCCGAGACGTCCGTGCCCATGAGGCGGGCGATCTCCGCGTACCGTTCGGGGGCGCTGGGCGCGTTGAACCGCATCACCTCCGGCAACAGGAGCGCGATGGTCAGCCCGTGGGGCGTGTGGTGCTCGCCGGCGACGGGGTAGGCCAGCGCGTGGGTCGCGCCGAGGCCGGCGTTGGCGAAGCCAAGCGCGGCCATCGTCGCCCCGAGTGACATGTTCCGGCGGGCCGCCAGGTCCGACCCGTTGTTGACCGCCCGCCGGAGGTGGTCGGCGACGAGGTCTATCGCCTCGTGACAGAGCGTGTCGCTCAACACGTTGCGGCCGCCGTAGTCAGGGCGGTCGGCGGGCGAGTCGGGCCGTTCCTTCGCGTCGAACCGGCGGGTGGTGTAGCCCTCGATGGCGTGGGAAAGCGCGTCCATCCCCGAGGAGGCCGTCGGTCCCGGCGGGAGCGACACCGTCAGCGAGGGGTCGACCAGGGCGAGGTCCGGGAACAGGTGTTTGTCCGAGATGCCGACTTTCAGCTTCTGCTCGGGGAGCGAGACGACGGCGACCGACGTCGACTCCGAGCCGGTCCCGGCGGTCGTCGGCACCGCGACGTACGGCGTGGTGGGCCCGGGGATCGGCTGGCCCTCGCCGGTCGGCGGCGCGACGTAGTCGAGGACGTCACCGCCGTGTGCCGACAGGAGGCTGGCCCCCTTCCCGACGTCAATGGAACTGCCGCCGCCGAGCCCGACGATGACGTCCGGGTCGACCTCCTCGGCGTACCGCCCGGCGCGGACGAACAGCTCCGCCGGCGGGTCGGACTCGGCCTCGTCGAAGACGTCGTACTCCAGCCCGGGCGGGAACGCCTCGACGACGCTGTCGAGGATGCCGGCCTCGCGGACGCCCTCGTCGGTGACTAGCAGCACCGACTCGCCGCCCAGTGCCCGGATCTCCTCGGGGAGTTCCGCGACCGCGCCCGGCCCGAACTTGAGCCGGTCGGCCATGCTGTACTCCCAGACGCTGTCGGCCTCGAACATGGTTCAGGGGCTGCTCATGTTCAACACCGGCTTGATCGTGTTGCCCTCCTCGGCGTCGTGGATGGCGTCGTGGATCCCGTCGAAGTCGTAGTGGGTGATGATCTCGTCGAAGGGGAACCGGTCCTGTTTCCACAGGTCCAGCAGCGTCGGGATGAACAGTTCGGGGACGGCGTCGCCCTCGATGATCCCCCGGAGCTTGTGCCCGAAGTGGAACGTGTGCATGTCGAGGCTGACCTCGGTCCCGGCGGGTGCGGCGCCGATGAGACCGCACTCGCCGGGGATCGTGGTGCAGTCGACGGCCTGCCGGAGCACCTCGGGCACGGCGGTGGTCTCGATGGAGTAATCCGCGCCCCCGCCCGTGATGTCGTGGATCGCGTCGACGACGTCCTCGGTCTCGTCGGGGTGTATCGTGTGGGTCGCGCCCAGGTCGGCGGCCTTCTCGAGGCGGTCCCCGTTGAGGTCGACGGCGACGATCTGCGTGCAACTGCTGACGTTGGCGGCGGCCATCACGGAACTGATCCCGACCGAGCCGACGCCGAAGACCGCAAGCGACGACCCCGACTCGGGTTCGAGGGCGTTCATCACCGCCCCCGCGCCGGTCTGGATGCCACAGCCCAGCGGGCCGACGATCTCTAAGGGCACGTCGTCGTCGACTTTGACAACGTTGCGCTCGTTGGCGATCGAGTGTGTCGCCCACGACGACTGGGCGAAGAAACAGCCGCTGACCCGTTCGCCGTCCCGCGAGATCGGGCTGGAGCCGTCCGAGAGGCGCTCGCCCAGGAAGTTGTGCTCGTAGAGGTTCTCGCAGTAGGGTATCTTCCCGCTGAGGCAGTTCGGACACTCGCCACAGAAGTCGTAGCTCATCGCGACGTGGTCGCCGACCTCGACTTTGTCGACCTCGGCGCCGACGGCCTCGACGACGCCGGCCCCCTCGTGGCCGAGCACCTGCGGGTACGGCGGCCCGCCGTAGAAGTTGTCGGCCGTCGAGAGGTCCGTGTGACACACCCCCGCGCTGACGATGCGCACGAGCACCTCGTCGGGCCGGGGCTCGTCCTCGAGTTCGAGCGATTCCAGTTGCGGTTCTGCACCCTCCTCGTTGACGACGGCTGCTTGTATCTCCATGGTAGCCATTCGCATTATCTCGGACGGACTACTTAGAATTAACGTTGCACGGAACCGACAGAGGAGCGTTCTGTGGACGGATTAGCGGCTCCTCGCGGGCCCCGAACCGGTCGGACGCGGGGCCGGCCCGACCTCGGGCCCCGAACCGGTCGGACGCGGGGCCGGCCCGGACCCGGCACGCGACCCGAGCGGGCAGTGGGGCCGACCTGGACCCTGCACGCGACCCGTCCGGGTGGCGGGCCCCCGCCCGGCCGAACAGCAGGCCCCGGACCCGGCCGGGTCGTGGCCGGTCGTGGCTGCGGTGGTGGCCCGTCCGTTCGGTCCAGGCCGTGGTGGTCGCCAGTTGCGGTCGGCAGCGGCGGTCGGTCTCAGAGCGTCGGGATGTACCCGCCGCTGGGGAGCACGCCGACAGTCGCGAGCACCCCGATGAGCAGCGTCGTCACGGCGATGGCCGTCGCGGGCGGGTCCCAGTGGGTGTCGCCGTGCGCGTAGACGACCCGCTCGGCCGCCTCGCCGACGAGCGCGGCGAACGCGCCGAAGGCCGCGCCGACGACCAGCGCCTGCCACATCGGGATGGCGGCCGCGACGTTCCCGGGCGTCGCGCTGGCGATGCTGACCCCGGAGAAAGCCAGCACCCCCGCGCTCCCACACAGCGTCATGTGGTGGGTCAGCGGCATCGTGAGGTCGAAGTCCGCGTAGCTGTCATGGAGGCCGTCGTTGAGGATCATGATGCTGGCCGCGCTGATCCCGAACGCGAGGAAGGGGCTCCCGGTGGTGAAGAAGATGAAGCCGGCGAGCGCCCCCACGACGGCGCCGAGGAAGGTGAGGCCGTCCCACTGGTACATCCAGGGGATCCACGGCTCGACGGCCAGGCGCTGTTCGGGTTCGCCGCCGCCGCCGTCGGTCGTGATGATCTCCTCGCGCTCGAACGGCGAGACGTCGAAGTATCCCTCCCCGTGGGGCCGCCCGAAGACGTTGTAGCCCAGCACCACCCGGTGGAGGGCCGCCGAGACCACGATCGAGGCCGCGATCGGGTCGATCGGCGCGCCGACGGTCGCCAGCGCGAGGGTCATCAGGTAGCCGGCGACGCCGAAGACGCCACCGACCGCGACGACGTCGAGGCGGTGACAGCTGAAACACCAGAAGATGTTCTTGCCGTCGTGGTACCCCCAGTCGCTGTCCATGTAGCCCTTCCGCGCGGCGTAGGCGGTCGCCGCGACGCCGCCCGCGAAGGCGATGTGCGGGCCGAAGACGGCCCCGAAGCCGACGTTGCTTGTCAGCCCGACGGCGCCGAGCGCGGCCGCGTCGCCCGCCGCCGCGTCCATCCCCGCGATGGTCCGGCCGGCGATGTTGACGGCCTCGCCCGCGATGATGACGAACCCGGCGAAGATAAACGAGTGCAACGCGCCCAGCATCGCGCCGAAGGCACCGCCCGCGAAGGCGGCGACACACATCACCGCCACCGTCGCGACCTCAACCATCCCCGCTCACCCCCGCCGGGCCGGGGCTGTCCGTAGTCGATGCGCCTGTCGCGTGGAGCCGACTCCATGGGTCCGCGTCGAGAACGTTGCGTGTCATTGGTTGTGTCTCCGTGGGATATGCGTGGTTGTCCGGACCGACCTCACCCGAGCCCGGTCCCGAGTCTGGCCACACCGCTGCCGTGTCACCTCGTGCCACACTATGTAGATGGGACCACAGGCGCTAATAAATATTGTGGTCTTTGGTAATAGTTAATACTCGGGAGTCCGGGCCGGCACCGACCGGGGTGGGCTCGCGGCTCACGCCGTCTCGGAGACATCCTCGGGTTGGGTGCCGACGCCCTCGGGCCAGCCGGGGGGTCGCGCGGCCGAGGGGTCGGCGGCCTCGCGTTTGAGCACCATGTTAGTACGGTTCAGCGAGAGGACCAGTTCGTCGTCGGCGTTGTACGCGCGCAGTTCGGTGGTGACGATGCCGACGTGGTCGCGCGAGTCGCTCTCGCGTTTCGAGACCACCTCGCTCTCGACGAATATCGTGTCGCCGTGGTAGACGGGCGCGTGGTGGCGGACGTCGTCGTAGCCGAGGTTCGCCGTCGCGTTCTGCGAGACGTCGATGACGCTCATCCCGACCGCCAGGGCGATGACGACCAGCCCGTTCACGAGTCGCTCGCCGAACTCCGTCCCGGCGGCGTAGGGCTCGTTGAAGTGCATCGGGTTGAGGTTCATCGTCAGGTTCGTCAGCCAGACGTTATCCTCCTCCGTTACCGTGCGGCCGTAGGGGTGTTTGTAGACGTCGCCGACGGCGAAGTCCTCGTAGAACCGTCCCTGCCAGCCGCGTTTCAGTCGCTGTGGTGGGTCTGTGTCCTCGCCCATACCGGACCCATCGCAGCCCCGACGACAAAACGTTATCCCGCCCACCCCTGGGTCCTCTCGGAGACCGACTCCGCCGCTCCCCTCCCGTCGGCGGGAGTCACCGCCAGTCGAAGGCAAAGTCGAGGTCGTGGGGGAGGTTCCCGCCGGTCCGTCCGGCCCGGTCGAGGTACGCCCGGAGGTCATCGCGGTCGTCGGGGTGGGCACACGCCGCGACCATCCGCTCGGCCCGTTCGCGGGGCGAGAGGCCCCGGAGGTCGGCCAGGCCCTGTTCGGTCACGATCACGTCGACGTCGTGTTCGGTGTGGTCGACGTGGGTGACCATCGGGACGACCCGCGGCGTGCCGCCGTCGGTCCGGGAGGGCAGCGCGACGATGGCGAGCGGGCAGTTGCGGCTGAAGTCGGCGCTGCCGCCGATGCCGTTGACGACGTGTGTCCCGCCGAGGTGCGTCGAGTTCACGTTCCCGTAGACGTCGACGCTGAGGGCGCTGTTGACGCCCACGACGCCGAAGCGGTCGACCACCTCGGCGCTGTTCGAGACGCTGGCCGGCCGCAGGACGATGTCCGGCGCGTACGCGTCGAGGTTCTCGAACAGGCGGTCCTGGCCGTCCGCGGACAGCGCCAGCGACGTGGCGCTGGCGGACTCGACCTGCCCCGCCGCGAGGAGGTCCAGCAGGCCGTCCTGGAGGACCTCCCCGAGGTAGTGGACCGCCCGGTCGCCGAAGTCGACCGTGTCGATGACTTCGACCATCGCGTTGCCGATGCTCCCGACGCCGAACTGGAGGTGGACGCGCTCGGCGAGTATCGGGTTCCGGTCGAGTTCCTCAGCGAGGAACGCGGCGAGGTTGTCGCTGATTGCGCGCTCGGTCTCGCCGGGCGCCCGGAAGGAGTAGGGCGTGTCCGGCCGGTCGGTCCTGACCACGCCGACCAGTTTCGACGGGTCGAACCGGGTGCGGCCGGGGCCGATGCGCTCGTCGGGGCGGGTCAGCGGGATCGGCTCGCGGTCGGGCGGGGCCTCTCGCCGGTAGAGGTCGTGGAGCACCTGCAGTCCCAGCGGCTGGGCGTCATTGACCTCGACGAGCAGTTCGTCCGCCTGCTCGACGTAGGTGGGCGTGTGGCCGACCGAGGTCGACGGGACCAGCCAGCCCTCGCCGACCGCGACGGCCTCGATTAGCGCCACGTCGAGGTCGGCGAGGCGGCCGTACGCCACCTCGTCGCCCAGCGAGGAGATGTGGCGGTCGTGGAAGGCGACCCGGCCCTCGTTTATCAACTCGCGGATCTCGGGGCGCGCCTGGAACGGGTAGCGCCGCTCGATGGCGTCGGCCTCGACGAGCGCGGTGTCGATCTCCTCGCCGACGCTCCCGCCGCTGACGACGGTCAGCGACAGGTCCCGCTCCGCGTCGGCCAGCGCGAGCGGGACCGCCTTCGGGTAGCCCACGCTGCCGAATCCCGAGACGCCGACCGTCGCGTCCGCGTCGATCCGCCCTGCGGCCTCGCCCGCCGACCACAGGGGTACGTCACCGTTCACTCGCTCCGTGACCGTTCCGCGCGTCGTTCCCCGAGTCATGGCTGTATGTCGGCCGATACGGTCGCCACTGTAGGACGGCTCTCCGGCCCGCCGCTACTGGACGACTGGCACGTTTCGAGTGATGTGTTACCAATACTTGAAGATAGTGGTCTCGCCGGTCCGTCGACCCGCCCTGGCGTCCCCGCGAGACCCGGACGGGTCGTTCGACAGAACGGAACCGCGGGAGCGCCGGGCAGTCGGTCGGCTCTCGGTCGCCCAGGTCTCGGGGTGTTCGAGCGGCCTCTCTCAGCCGTTCGACAGAACCGAACCATTATGAGCGGGGAGCGGGAATCGCGGGGCATGAGCCACGACGCGGCATCCGACGGGGCGATCCGGACCGGGGCCCGGATGCTCTCCGTCATCGAGGTTCTCAACGAGGAGGGTGGGGCGGGGGTTACGACCGTCGCCGACCGGCTCGGCATCGCCAAGAGCACGGCACACGCCCACCTGCAGACGTTACACGAGCGGCGGTACCTGGTCAAACGCGACGGCGAGTACCGCGTGGGACTGCGCTTTCTCGACCTCGGTCAGGCCGCGCGGGGCCCCTGGAACGAGGACGGCCTCATCGAGAGCAAGGTCGAGCAACTCGCGGACGAGACAGAGATGCGCGCGCAGTTTCTCGTGGCCGAACACGGCGAGGCCGTCTACGTCTACCGCTCGACCGGGAAACACAGCGTCCCGACCGACTCCCGCGTGGGCGTCCGGATCCCCCTCCACGCCGTCTCGGCGGGCAAGGCCATGCTCGCCCAGTTCCCCGAGGAGCGCGTCGACGAGGTTGTCGAGCGCCACGGGCTCGCGGCCGTCACCGACAACACCATCTCGGACCGAGCGGAACTCGACGCGGAACTCGAACGGGTCCGCGAGCGGGGCTACGCCCGCAACGACGAGGAGAGCTGGGAGGGCGTCCGGGCGGTCGGCGCGCCGGTGCTGACGCCCGACGGCGAGGTGGTCGGCGGCCTGAGCGTCTCCGGCTCCGCCCACCGGTTCCGACCCGACGAGTTCAGCGACCTCGTCATGGGCGCGGCCAACGAGGTCGAACTGACGATGAAATACGAGTGACCTCCCCGCCGGCGCGTTCCGCCCTGTCGAACCGTCGGGTCTCCGACCGCGTCCGTATCTGTCCCTCCCTCCGGGACCGATAATTCTGTGCCTGTCACTCTCTCCCGGACCGATAACAATTATAAGCGTGTAATTTCCCTCGGGGTGTACGGGCCCTTCGCGCCCGACGAGCGTTCGGTCCCGGCCGGTCTCGACCCACCCGATGGCCCGTTGTCGGCATAGAACGAAATATGCTGATATGAATTTATATATAGCCGAGAGAAATATATTTTACACTCGAGAAGCAGAAAATACTATCAGAAAATCCTGATAATAGGATAAAACTACGGTTTGTGGAATCAGATTCGAGGAACAGTCCGGTATTAATGGAATAGACTCGGATAGAGGTATAGATACGCGTTTCGGGGTGGCGCGGCGTCCGCGGGCTCGGCGGATTCGAGCGAGGAGTGGTCGGGCGTCCCTCGGTGGTCGCTACTCGTCCCGGAGCGCCTCGGCGATGGCTTCGAGTTCCGCCGTCCGGAAGGGCCGGTCCGCTTGCGCGGGGTCGTCCTCGTCTGTGAGCCCGACCTTCCAGAGGATGCCCGCCCGCATCCGGGATTTCGGGGGGAGGCGGTCCGTGTCGACGTCGTACCCGACGGCCCCACAGATTGCTGCGAGCGCCTCCTTCGTGAAGGCCGTCGATTCGACGCGTTCGTACCTGTCTACGGCCAGACGGATCTCGTCCCGGAGTTCGTCGACGGTCGGTGTCACACCTCGATCGAGCGGCGCGACCGGTCTGTACCTTTCGGTCCCGCGAGTGGTGGTCCGTCCCGGAGAGCGTACTCGTCGTCGGTGGCAACGCCGGACGGCGCCCTCCCCTGCGACCGGGCGCTGTCGCTGGCGGCGGAGTCGCAACCGAGAGGACGTGACCGCCGGCCGTCACCCCGACTGCCAGTCGGAGACGCCCAGCACGACGTCACACTCCGGACAGGTCCACACTTTCGGCGTGTTGGCCGCCGGCGCTTTTTCGAGCCGCCTCGCCCACGACGAGATGTCGGCCTCGCAGGAGGGACAGATCGCCATGTGAACCGTTACCACTCGTGCCCGTTTGAAAGTTTGGGTCGGTTCCTCGATTCGGCCGGGTACGGCCCGCGAGTCAGGCTTCGTCGACGGTCCCGGTCGAGTGACACCGCGGCCCCTCGCCGCTCGGGGGTGGGGCAGTGCCCCCCGGCGCGAGAACCGGACGGTGTTGCCCCGAACCCGTCGGGTGGGCCACGAACATCTATAGACCGGGGTCGACTAGGGGGCGTGTGGACCGCCCCAGTCTCAGCCCGCAGACGGTCGTGCTCGCGGTCCTCTGTCTGGCGGTGATCGCCTTCGCCGCCGCGACGGTGGACTCGACCACGGACCCGGAGGGCGATATCGGCGCCGGTTCGCCGGGCCTCGACGACAGGCCGGGCGACGTCGGCACGCCGGTGGGCGAGGACTCGGGGCAGAGCGAACGGGGGGACGACCTGCTGGACCTCGACCTCCGTGGCGTCCCGTTCCAGGTCTGTGTCGTGTGGCTCACTCGCCCGCTCGTCCAGTCGCTGCTCCTGCTGGGAGTGCTCGGGGTCTTCGTGGCCGGCTGGTGGTACGACGACGCCGTCCTCGGGCTTGGGCTCGTGGTACCGGTCGCGTACCTGGGCTCGCTCCTCTACCTGTTTCTCACCTCCTGTGCGACCGGGGATTTCGGGATCGGCGTCGACCTGTCGCGGGCCGGGGCGCCCTCGCTCGAGGAGGGCGGCGGGATCGCGGGCGGCGCCCCCGCGGCTCCGTCCGTCCTCACACAGCTCCTGTTCCTGCTGGTCGTCGGCCTGCTGGGCGTCGTCGCAGTGCTCGTGCTGACGGGCGACCACGACCGGCTGTCCGACGAGAGCGAGGCCGACCCCGTCGACGAGCCGGTCGAGGAGCGCGCCGACGTGGCCGCGGTCGGGGCGGCGGCCGGGCGGGCGGCCGACCGGCTGGAACGCGACAGCGACTTCGAGAACGAGGTGTTCCGCGCGTGGGCGGAGATGACCGACCCCCTGACCGTCGAGCACCCGGACGCGAGCACGCCCGCCGAGTTCGCCCGCGTGGCCGTCCGGGCGGGGATGGACCCGGCCGACGTCGACGAGCTGACGGCCCTCTTCGAGGAGGTCCGCTACGGCGGGGCCGACCCGACGCCCGAGCGCGAACGGCAGGCCGTCGAGACGCTCCGGCGCATCGAGGCGACCTACGCGGAGGACGGGGGTGAGCCCGGGTGAACGTTCGGCTGTCGGCGGTGGTCGGGGTCGCGCTCGGGGTTCTGGGCATCGCGGCGCTGGCCGCCCCGGGGCTGACGGCCGGGCTGCCGACCGACGACGCGCTCGTGACGGTCCTGGGCGCGGTGCTCGTGCTGGGCGGGTTCCGGGAGGTCCAGCGCCGCAGGTCGACCGACCCCTCTTACGCCGAGACGGCCGACACCGAGCAGGCCATCGAGTTGCCGACACCCGGCGCCGACTTCGACGACCGGCTCGCGGCCTTCTCGGCGCAACTGCACAACGCCGCCGAGCGCGACCGCCTGCGGAGCCAGCTGGCCGACGTCGCGGTCGCCACGCTCCGGCGGCGGTTCGACTACGCCGCCGACGAGGCCAGAGCCGCCCTCGACGACCGGACCTGGACCGACGACCCCGTCGCGGCCGCGCTGTTCTCCGGGACCGAACCCGGGGACGGCCCCCTCGACCGGGTCCGGTCGATGTTCCGCCCCGACGCTGCGTTCACACGCCGGGCGCGCCACGCCGTCGACGAACTCTACCGGATCGCCGAGGGCGAACGGGAGGACGCCGATGAGTGACCCCGAACCCTCCGAACGACCCGCCGAGGGCGACCGCCCCGACGACCACGCCGGCGACCGCCCCGATGGGACCGACGACCGGGGAGCGTCCGCGCGTGCGGTCCGCGACGCCGGGACTGCCGGCAGAGAGAGCGGGGGCGGGGCGACCGGCAAAGAGAGCGGGGGCGGGACTGACGGGGACGCGACGGCCGCCACGACGGTCGACTCGGAGACGTGCCGGCGGACGAACCACTGGGTCGGCGCCGCGGCCGTGTCCTTTCTGACGGCGGGCGTCGGCGTCCTCGTCCGTTCGCGGCCGCTCCTGCTCGCGTCGGCACTGGGCGTCGTCTACCTCGCGTACGCGAACGTCTCGTCGGCGCCGACCCCGTCGCTGTCGGTGACGCGGGCCCTCGCGGACCCCTCCCCCGAGCCGGGCGACCGCGTCGACGTGCGGGTGACCGTCGAAAACACGGGGTCGTCGACGCTGCCGGACCTGCGGGTCGTCGAACAGGTGCCCGACGCGCTGGCGGTCGTCGACGGACCGGCCCGGGCGAGCACGGCGCTACGTCCCGGTGCGGCGATGACCTTCTCGTACACGGTCCTGGCCCGCCGCGGCGAGTACGACTTCGACGGGATGACTGTCCTGGCGCGCAACGCGAGCGGGAGCGAGGAACTGGCGGTTGACCTGTCGACGCCGGCGGCGACGCTGACCTGCGTGCCCCCGCCGGACGCGACCGAGACGGTCCCGCTCCGGGCGCTGACCACGCCATACACCGGCCGGGTCCCGACGGACACGGCCGGCGAGGGCGTCGAGTTCGCGTCACTCAGGGAGTACCAGACCGGCGACCCGCTCAGCCGCCTGGACTGGAACCGGTACGCCAGGGACGGGACGCTCACCACCATGGAGTTCCGCGAGGAGCGGATGGCGACGGTGGTCGTCCTGCTGGACCTGCGCGTCCAGGCGTACGTCCAGGCGGGCTCGGAGGGGCGACACGCCGTCGACCGCGCGATCAGCGCGACCCACCGGATATTCAACTCCCTGCTGGACACGGGCGACCGCGTCGGGGTCGCGGCGCTGTCGCCCGTCGCGGACGTGTGGGTCCCGCCGGGGGCCGGCCCCACCCACCAGGCGACGGCCCGACACCTGCTGGCGACCCACCCGGCGCTGTCGCCGACGCCGCCGACCGAGCGGCTCTACGCCCGCCTCGCGCTCAGGCGCCTCGCCGCGCGCCTCTCGGACGACGCCCAGGTCGTCTTCTGTTCGCCGATGGCCGACGACGCCGCGTCCTACGTCGCCCGCTCGCTGCAGGCGCGGGACCGCCCGGTGACCGTCGTCAGCCCGGACCCGACGAGCCGCGAGACGGTCGGGGGGACCCTGGCGGCTGTCAGGCGCTCGAACCGGCTGCACGACCTGCGGAGGGGCGGCCTGCGCGTCGTCGACTGGGCGGACGACGAGAGCCTCCTGGAAGCGATAGAGCGCGCCGGACGGCGGTGGTCGGCGTGAGCGGCTTCGAGGTGACGCGCCGACCCTCGCCGCGGTCGACGGCCGTCCCCATCGTCACCGGGAGCTTCGCGGTCGCGGCGAGCGCGGCCGGCGGCGGCCCGGCGGCGGCCGTCGCCGCCGCCGGCGTCGCTACCGTCGCCGTCGGCGTCTGGACCGCCCGCCACCGCGTCGTCGACGCCGGCGGACTCGTCGCCCTCCTGGGCGTCGTCGTCGCGGCGCTGGCCGGGGCCGGCGCGGTCCCGGTCGTGTTCGGCACCCTCGCGACCGTCGTCACCTGGGACGCCGGCGGCAACGCCGTCTCGCTGGGCCGACAGCTCGGCCGCGAGGTCGACACTGTCCGGGTCGAGTCGCTGCACGTCCTCGCTGGGGCCGGCGTCGGCGTCCTCGGGAGCGCCGTCGGGTTCGTCCTCTTTTCGGTCGGGCCGACCCGCCAGCCCGTGACGACGCTGTTCGTCCTTCTGGTCGCCGCCGCGGCACTGGTTGTCGCGCTCAACAGGTGATCAGTCGCCGAACTCGCCCAGGGACGCGTCGGAGAGGACAGTCTCGCCCGCGCCGAGTCGCTCGCGGACCCGGTCGGCGCGCTCGCGGACCGCCGCCAGCTCGGCGTCGTCTTTCCCGTCGAGGTGCGAGTAGACCAGCCCCATGCGGTGGTTCGAGCGCAGGCGCTCCTCGTGGCGGTCGAGGAAGTCCCAGTACAGCGCGTTGAACGGGCAGGCACGCTCGCCGGTCGTCGCGTCGGGGTCGTAGACACACCCCTCGCAGTGGTCGCTCATCCGCTCGATGTAGTTGGCCGAGGAGACGTAGGGCTTGGTCGAGACGGCGTCGGTCCCGAAGGTTCCCATGCCGACGACGTTCGGCGTCGTCACCCAGTGGAACGCGTCGACGTAGGCGGCGTGGAACCACCGGTTGAGCGCCGCCGGCTCGACGCCCAGAAGCGTCGCGAGGTTCGACAGCACCATCAGCCGCTCGATGTGGTGGCTGTAGCCACGCTCGCGGACGCCCCCGACCGCGTCCCCCACGCAGGCCATCTCCGTTTCGCCGGTCCAGTACAGCTCCGGCAGGGGCCGGTCGGCGCCGAGCTGGTTCGCCGTCGCCATCCCCGGCATCTCCCGGCGGTAGACGTGGCGCATGAACTCCCGCCAGCCCAGCACCTGCCGGACGAACCCCTCGACGCTGTTGAGCGGGCGGTCGCGCTCGCGGTAGGCCTCGACCGCCGCCTCGATAACCTCCCGGGGACGTAACAGGCCGAGGTTCAGCGGCACCGACAGCAGGCTGTGGTGCAGCGCCCACTCGTCGGTGCGCATCGCGTCCTGGTAGTCGCCGAAGGCCGCCAGCCGCTCGTCGACGAACGTCACCAGTGCCCGCTCGGCGTCCGCCCGGGTCACCGGCCACCGGAACGGCCCGGGGTCGGCCCAGTCGCCGCCGTAGGGCTGGTCGTCGTACCCGCCCGCGAACGTCTCCGCGACCCACTCGCGGACCTCGCGGGTGGTCCCGTCCGGCTCGAACGACGGCGGCTCCGGCGGGTCGTAGTCCGCCGGCGGCGTCTCGCGGTTGTCCGCGTCGAAGTTCCACTGTCCGCCGACCGGCTCGCCGTCGTCCATCAGGTAACCCGTCCGGCGGCGCTGCCACCGGTAAAAGTCCTCCTGGCGGAGCCGGTCCGCGTCGGCCGCCCACTCGTCGAACGCGTCGGGCCCGACGAGAAACAGGTCGTTGTCGACCAGAGAGAGGGTGCCGCCGGCCGCCTCGACGAGCTCCCGGAGCCGGGCGCCCGCGCCGTGGCTCGCCGGACGCATCGCGACCACCTCGTCGCCGGGATGGTCGGCCAGGTGGGCGGCCAGCCCCTCGCGGAAGGTCCCGGCCCGGCGGTAGTGGACGGTGCGGCCGACCGCCCGGAGGGCATCGCGGTAGTGGCGCATCGCACTGAAGACGGCGACGAGCTTGTGCGGGTGGTAGGGGAGTTTCCGCGCAAACGCCGTCGCCTCGACCATCAGGACGGGGTCGTCACGGCGGGCGACCGGGCCGACCGACCGCGTCAACTGGTCGCCCAGCACCAGGACGGTCACGGGAACCACCGCGTCGCGTGCATACCGGCCGTTCGGGTCCGGTCGACAAAACCGGCCACCCAAACGAGTTGGTGTGGTCCCCGACGGCCGTGCCGGCGGTCTCCTGGACAACAGCCGGCGGTCTCACACGGCGTTCCTGGGACTGTCCCGCGAACACGCGATCCTCCAGTCCGACGAGTTCGCCGAGTGGATGGACCGCATGCAGGAAGAGGGCGCGGTCGTCACCGGACCCGAAGACCTGAGCGACGTCTCCGAGGGGGGTGACTCGACGCCCACCGACGACCGATCCCGTGACTTTCGGTCCCGTGTTCGGCGTCGCCGTGAGGGGCCTACCGGATCTTGGTTCCGGGTCCGGCGTCGCCGTGGGTGGTCAGCAGGTCGGCCTCCTCGCCGGCGGCCAGCACCATGCCGTCGGACTCGACGCCGAACAGTTCGGCCTTCTCGAGGTTGGCGAGGACGACCACCTTCGTCCCCGGCAGCGCGTCGACGTCGTGGAGTTGCTGGATGCCGGCGACGACCTGGCGGGTCTCGACGCCGATGTCGACCTCTAGGCGGACGAGCTTGTCAGAGTCCTCGATGGCCGCCGCGCTCTCGATCCGCCCGACACGGACGTCCAGGTCATCGAAGTCGTCGAAGCTGATCCGCTCGTTTGCGAGTGGCTCGTGGCTCATACTCCCCTCGTCGTCCCCGTCGCCCTCGTCGCTTTCGGTTTCGTCTGTGGTCGCCGCGTCGACGCGGTCCTCGAGCTTCTGCCTGAGTTCCGCGACGCGCTCGTCCTCGACTTTCTCGAACAGTTCCGCGGGCGCGTCGAACTCGGCCGGCGGGGCCTCCATGGCGGCCTCGAGAGTGGCGTCGGCGACGGCCCCGTCCTCGCCCAGCTGGTCCCACAGGCGGCCGGCGGCGTCGGGCGTCGCCGGGTAGACCAGCACGGCGACGGCCTTCGCTATCTGGACGCAGTCGCGGATGACCGGCGCGGCCTCCTCGTCGTCGAGGTTCCAGGGCTCGTGGCGCTGGATGTACTCGTTGCCAAAGCCCGCCAGTTCGACCGCGGCCTGCGTGGCCTCCCGCGTCGAGTAGTCGTTGACAGCGTCCTCGAAGGCCTCGACGGCCTCGGCGATGCGGTCGCGGACCTCCGCGGAGACGTCGGCGTCGGGCGTGCCGCCGAAGTTGCGGTGGGCAAAGAGCAACGACCGGTAGGCGAAGTTGCCGACGTTGCCCACGAGTTCGCCGTTGACCCGCTCGGCGAAGCGGTCCCAGGAGAAGTCGATGTCGTCCTGGAACCCGCCGACGGTCGTCAGGTAGTACCGGAGCGTGTCGGGGTCGAACCCCTCGGCGAGGAACTCCCTGGCCCAGACCGCGCGGTTCCGACTCGTCGAGAACGCGTCGCCGTCAAGGCTCATGAAGCCGCTGGCGACCACGGCGCGGGGCTCGTTGTACCCCGCGACGTGCAACATGGCCGGCCAGAAGATGGTGTGGTGCTGGATGATGTCACGGCCGATGATGTGGATGATCTCGCCGTCTCGCTTCCAGGGGTCCTTCCAGTCGTAGACGTCGGCGCCGACGCGCTCGCTGTACTGGATCGCCGAGGAGACGTACTCGATGGGGGCGTCGACCCAGACGTACAACACGAGGTCCTCGCGGCCGGGGTAGTCGAACCCCCAGTCCAGGTCGCGGGTGATACACCAGTCCTCGATGCCCTCCTCGATCCACTGGCGGGGCTGGTTCTGGGCGTTGGCGGTCCCCTCCAGGCGGTCGAGAAAGCCCGAGAGGTACTCCGACAGCTCCGAGACGCGGAAGAACTTGTGGGTGCGCTCGCGGTACTCGGCGGGGTTGCCCGAGATGGCCGAGACGGGGTCCTCGACGGCGCCGGGTTCGAGGTGGCGGCCACACCCCTCGTCGCACTCGTCGCCCCTGGCCTGCTCGCCACAGTAGGGACAGGTCCCCTCGACGTACCGGTCGGGCAGGGGCTGGTCGTCCTCGGGGTCCCAGGCGACGAGGACCTCGTCCTCGTAGACGTACCCCTCGCGGTCGAGCGTCTCGACGGTCTCGCGGGTGGTCTCCCGGTTGGTCTCGTCGTGGGTGTGGCCGTAGTTGTCGAAGTCGACGCCGAACTGCGGGAACGTCTCCTGGTACTGCCCGTGGTACTCCAGGGCCAGGTCCTCGGGGTCGCGGCCCTCCTGGATGGCCTGGACGGCGATGGGGGTGCCGTGCATGTCCGACCCGCAGACGAACGCGGTCTGCTGGCCGAGCGTCTCCAGGGCCCGCGAGAGCACGTCGCCGCCGACGTAGGTCCGCAGGTGCCCGATGTGCAGGTCGCCGTTGGCGTAGGGCAACCCGCAGGTCACGACCGCCGGCTCCTCGGTGGGATACTCCTCGTGGCTCATACTACGCGATACCTCCGTTCGGCTCTTTACCGCTGTGATTCGGTGTCATCGTAGTGGCCTCGTGGCGTGGTCCGCGAGCGGTGCGTTTCCGACCGGGGTTCCCCAGCCGATGCCCGTCGAGTCACGCCCGACTGCGGGGTATGAGCCCGCGACGGCAACGATGGGTCCACCCGGCATTAAGAGGACGCGCGCAGACGCATACGGCGGGTGGGTGGACCGCGGAACACGCCGGAGCCTTGTCGAGCGCGCTTCAAAAAGATTCCGTGAAAGAGAGACACACGGCGTCGTGACGACAGTAGTTTCATCTCAGTTTCGACTGAGCGGTCATGGTCGACAGCGACCGGGTCCGGGCCCTGTTCGGCGTGTCGAGTTGCTTTGCGCCCGCCGTCTCGCCGTCGGGCGACGCCGTCGCGTATCGCCTGGACGGCGCTGACGGACTCACTCTCCAGGTGGTCTCGGTGGCGTCGGACAGACGACGAGAACTCGCTGTGGGTCTCCCGCCCTTAGATGCTCCACTGTACTGGCTTCCGGACGGCGACAGCGTGGCGTGTTACCTGAAAGACAGGGCAATGCCCCACCCTCAAGGAGCAGCGCAGTAGGGTGGGGATACGCCCGTAAGCTTGATTCCACAGGCCGCCGTATAGTGGCCTACCGGAGTTCCCTCGTTGGCGAACGCGGTCTTCGACCGCACCACCGGTTCGCGGTGACTCGCCGCGTGGTAACAAATCCGGAGTCGACTCCGAACCACTCCGCCACGTCCCGGCCCACGGGTCGGACGCGAATGGCGGTACCCAGCAGGCTGAATACCCTGCCGCGGAGGGATAGAGCGGTATTCCATCCCGTCGAAACGCCCGGCGCGTCCGGGTGGGAGCGTACTTCGCTCCCGAGGAAACGCGCAACCTTGAACTCCCCTTCGGGGAATCCCCGGCCTCAACCGAGGCCGAAGGCCGAGGTAGGCCGGGGAGGATGTCAAGGTCACTCCGCCGGCGGCGAAGCCGCGCTCAGACAGGCGTTTCGCCGCCCCCGACGTGTGGACCGCCGTCGTCGACTGGGCAGGGCCGTTCGACCTCGTGTGGGGGATAGCGGACGGGAACCAGCCGCTGGGCTGGAGTCGCGAGGTCCTTCCGGATGTCGCCGAGGACCCCGACACGTGGCACGAGCTCAATCCCGCGAGCCACGCCGAGGGCCTCGACGCGGCGCTGGTGGCACTGTACGGTCGGCGGGACCCGGTCGTCCCAGTCGACCACGGCCGACGGCTGGTGGAGACGGTCGCCGGCGACGCGCCGTTGGAGTACCACGAATTCGACGCCGGCCACGGCGGGGACCTCGATACAGACGTCGCTGTCTGGACGACGATAGTCGACTTTCTCGACCGGCACTGCCGGTAGTTAGTACGACGCCACCTGACCGTCCTTGCGGGGTTCGGTCGCGCCAGAGAGGGTCCCGTCGTCGGCGCGGACGGCCTGGGCGCCGCCGAACAGTGCCGGCGGCAGGACGGCCACGTCGTGGCCCCTGCGGGCGAGTTTCGTCGGGACGCCCTCGTGCATGCGCTCCTCGACGGCCAGTTGACCGTCCTCGTGGTAGCGCCACCGCGGCGCATCCAGCGCCGCCTGCAGGGGCATCTCGTAGTCGACGATATTCGAGAGCACCTGAACGTGGCCCTGGGGTTGCATGTACCCGCCCATGACGCCGAAGGCCAGCCAGTCGTCGGGGCCGAGGTGGGCCACCGCGGGGATCAGCGTGTGGAAGGGACGCTTGCCCGGTTCCAGTCGGTTGGGGTGGTCGGAGTCCAGCGAGAACGACGACCCGCGGTTCTGGAGCGCGATGCCCGTCTCGCCGGCGACCAGCCCCGACCCGAAGCCCGCGAACCGGGAGTTGATGTACGAGACGACGTTGCCCGCCTCGTCGGCGACACAGAGCAAGACCGTGTCTGCGTCCTCTGCTGTCCCGGCGTTCGGCACGCCGACTTCGGGGTCCGATATCGCCCGCTCGCCTATCTTTTCGGCGCGTTCGGCAGCAAATTCCTTCGAGTGCAACTCGGGGACGTCCTCGTAGTCGGGGTCGGTGACGTAGCGGTGGCCGTCGACGAAGGCGAGTTTCGTCGCCTCGGCGAAACGGTGGACGCGCTCGGCCGACTCGTAGGGGGTGTCGTCGGCCTCGACCTCGGCGGCGAGGTTGAGCGCCTCCAGCGCGATCAGGCCCTGGTTGTTCGGCGGGAGTTCGAACACCTCGGCGCCGCCGTAGGTCGTCGAGACGGGGTCGGGCCACTCCACCTCGAAGGCCGCCAGGTCCTCGACGGTCATGTACCCGCCCTCGGACTGGACCGCCTCGGCGATGGCCTCGCCGACGTGGCCCTCGTAGACGACGTCGGCACCCTCCGCGGCGACGGCCTCCAGCGTCCGTCCCAGGTTCGGGAGCGCGACCTCCTGGCCGACCGCCGGCGCCGCGCCGTCGAACAGCCACGTCTCGCGGGCGTTCTCGTCGGTGAACAGGTCCTCGGCGTGGGTCCACTGTGCGGCGACGACCTCCGTGACCGGGTAGCCCTCGGTCGCGTAGCGGACCGCCGGCCGGAGCACCTCGCCGAGCGAGCGCCGGCCCAGTCGCTCGACGGTCGCCTCCCACCCGCGGGCAGTCCCGGGGACGGTAACTGTGTGTGGGCCGGTCTCGGGCATTGTCGCCTCGGCGGGGTCGACGCCCTGTTCGTCGGCGACGGCTTCGCGGACGCGCTCGCGGGTGGCGCCGGCGGGCGCGCCGCCACAGGACCGCATCGCGCCGACGTCGCCGTCGGCGGTCCGGTAGAGCGCGAAGACGTCACCTCCGAGGCCCGTCGAGGTCGGTTCGACGACGTTGAGCGCCGCGGCGGTCGCGACGGCCGCGTCGAAGGCGTTGCCGCCCTCGCGCAGTATCTCGACGCCGGCCTCGGCGGCGAGTGGCTGGCTCGTCGCGACCACGCCGCCGGCGCCGTACACCGTCGAGCGCCGCGAACCGAACGCGTCGATGTCGGGGTCCATACCGCCCGATCCGGACTCGACGTGAATGAAACCACGGGCCCCACCACCGGGTGGACGTGCGTCCACCGGTCGGGGGCGGCGGGCCACGCTTATCCCGCCGACGCCTCACGGTCGGGTATGGAGGAGGACTCGCCCGACCGGGTGCGACTCGGCGTGGACGTCGGCGGGACGTTCACCGACGTCGTGCTCGTGGTCGCGGGCGACCTGACGACGGCGAAAGTCCCGACGACCGACGACCAGCACGAGGGCGTCCTCCGGGGCGTCGAGGCGGCCTGCGACCGCGCCGGGGTCGACCCGGCCGAGGTCGCGGCGTTCCGCCACGGGACGACCGTCTCGGTCAACGCGCTCCTGGAGGGCGCGGGCAGCGACGCCGCGCTGGTCACCACCGAGGGGTTCGGCGACGTCGTCGAGATCGGCCGCCAGGACCGCCCGGCACTCTACGACCTCTCGGCGGAGAAACCGACGCCGCTTGTCCCCCCCGAACGCCGCCACGAACTCGACGAACGGGCCACGCCCGACGGGGTCGAAACGCCCGTCGACCCCGACGAGGTCGCTGACCTGGTCGATTCTCTCGAAGGAAACTGTGACAGCGTCGCGGTCTCGTTGCTACACGCGTACGCACACCCAGACAACGAGCGGGCGGTCGTCTCGGAGCTGCGTGACTCCCTCTCGGTGCCGGTCTCCGCGAGCCACGAGGTGCTCGCCGCGTTCCGGGAGTACGAGCGGACGGCCACCACCGTCGCCGACGCGGTCGTGCGGCCGGTCGTCGACGACTACCTCGCGCGCCTGGAGGCCGGCGCGACCGAGCGCGGACTGCCCGCGCCGCGGGTGATGCAGGCAAACGGCGGGATCGCCGCCGCCGAGACGGTCCGGGAGAACGCCATCACGACGGTCCTGTCGGGACCGGCGGCGGGCGTGGTCGGCGCCTCGCTGTTCGAGGAGCGCGCGACGGCCGTCGCACGCGACGCGGGTGACGCCGAGAGGGCGGGACGCGACGCCGAGGGCGATGGGGCCGACGCCGAGAGCGCGGGACGCGGCGCCGAGAGCGAGCGGGACGAAAGCGCGGGCTTCGAGGGGCTGGTCACCTTCGACATGGGGGGGACCTCCAGTGACGTGAGCCTGGTGCGCGACGGGGCCGTCGAGCGGACGACGGAGGCGAACGTCGGTGGCCACCCGGTCCGGATCCCGATGGTCGACGTGCACACGGTCGGGGCGGGCGGTGGTTCTATCGCCTGGGTCGACGACGGCGGCGCGCTCCGGGTGGGGCCCCGCTCGGCCGGCGCCGACCCCGGGCCGGCCTGTTACGGCAGGGGTGGCGACGAGCCCACG
The DNA here is from genome assembly GCA_003021655.1 of Halobacteriales archaeon QS_4_69_31. Taxonomy (GTDB): domain Archaea; phylum Halobacteriota; class Halobacteria; order Halobacteriales; family Haloarculaceae; genus QS-4-69-31. The sequence goes on along the minus strand of PXRP01000031.1, from coordinate 15,732 downwards.
GTGACTGACGCCGCCGTAGAACTGGGGTATCTCGGCGCGGACACGACGCTGGGTGCGGACCTGGAACTCGACCCCGGGCGCTCCGGGGCGGTCCTGTCGGCGCTGGCCGACGAGGCGGGGCTGGACACCTCGCTCGACGCCGCACAGGGGGTGTTCCGTGTCGCCAACGCGACGATGACGCGTGCGATCCGCGAGGTGACCGTCGAGCGGGGCCACGACCCACGGGAGTTCGCGCTCGTCGCGTTCGGCGGCGCGGGGCCGATGCACGCCGCGACGCTGGCCGACCGCCTCGGGGTCGGGACCGTCCTCGTCCCGCCGGGCAACGGCGTCCTCTCGGCGCTGGGACTGCTCGCCGCCGACGAGACACACGACGCGGTCCGCACCTCCCGCCGGTCGCTCGCGGACCTCGACCCGGACGCCGTCGAGGCGGTCTACGCCGACCTGGCGGCGTCGGTCCGGGCCGACACCACCGACCCGGATGCGGCGACGCTGGACCGGCTGGCCGACTGCCGGTACGCCGGCCAGAGCTTCGAACTCCCCGTCGAGGCCCCCGACCCCTTTGACCCGGCGACGGTTCGCGAGCGGTTCCACGCAGTCCACGAGCGCGCCCGCGGCTACCGCCTCGACGAACCGGTCGACCTGGTCAACTGCCGGGTCACCGCGACTATCCCGGGGGAACCGCCCACCCTCGCCTACGACCCCGAGGGCGACCCCCTGGTCGGGAAGCGCGACACGCTCTTCGAGAGCGGCTTCTACCGCTCGCCGGTCTACCGGCGCGAGCACGTCCCCGTCGACACCCCCGTCGACGGTCCCGCGGTCTTCGAGGGCGGCGAGAGCACCGTCCTCGTGCCGCCGGCCTGGACCGCCCGCGCCGCCACCGACGGAACGCTGGTGCTGACCGCCGGCGGTGAGAGCGCGTGACGTCCACGCCGAATCGGACCGGTCGCGGGATCGACCTGCCCCCGGGTTCCAGGATCCACCTGCTCCCGGGTCACTGGACGGCGGCGGCGCGCGCTGGAGCGCGCTCTCGTGCGCGCGACGGCGCCGTGCGAGGGACGAGCGAGCGAGCGCCGCGAGCGAGCGAGTCGGCTGGGGAGGCTCGTGGCCGTCGACGGCCGTCCCGGGTGGGACTGAAAGGGGCCGCGGACTCGCCGAACCCCGGGGACGCAAGCACTGAGCGAGCGCAGCGAGCGAAGCGCGCAGCGACCCGCGGGAGGCGAGTCCGCGGGGGCTTTCGTCCTGTGGCCCGCGGTCTCAGGTCAGGGCGAGCGCAGAGAGGCGTCCGCCTCCTCACCTACGGTTGGACCGTCGGAGGTGGGTCGAACACCGACGGGGGCCACGCGGCACGGAGGGCCCGTCGTCAACGAGTGACCGGGAGTCAGACCAACTCCGGAGCCGAGACCAGGACGCGAGCCGAGACCAGAATCCCAGCCGAGAGGTGGACCCGCGCAAAGATCGAGACCCGAGCAGAGACGGAGACCCGACCATGACACGGAGCCACGACCTCGACGCGGTGGAACTGGAGATCATGCGCAACCAGCTCGAGAGCGTCGCAGAGGAGATGGGCCAGACGCTCGTCCGCGGTGCCTACTCCCCGAACATCACCGAGCGCCGGGACTGTTCGACGGCGGTTTTCGACGCGGACGGGCGCATGGTCGCACAGGCCGAGCACATCCCGGTCCACCTCGGCGCGATGCCGGAGGCCGTCGCGGCGGTCATCGAGCGCGACCCGCGACCGGGCGACGTGTTCGCGCTCAACGACCCCTTCACCGGCGGTACGCACCTCCCTGACGTGACGCTCGTCTCGCCGGTCGCGCCCGGCTGGGACGGACTCGAAGGCGGCGACGACCCGGCGACCGACGCCGACATCCTCGGCTACGCGGTCTCGCGCGCCCACCACGCCGACGTCGGCGGGATGGTGCCGGGGAGCATGCCCGCGGGGGCCCGCGAGATCCACCAGGAGGGCGTCCGGGTCCCGCCGGTCAGGCTCGTCGCGGGCGGACGGCGCCGCGAGGACGTCGAGTCACTGTTCCTGGCGAACGTCCGCAACCCCGGCGAACGCCGCGCGGACCTCCGGGCGCAGGTCGCCGCCAACGAGCGCGGGGCCGAGCGCGTCGGCGAGTTGCTCGCCGACCACGGCGACCGCCTCCTCGCCGCGTTCGACGCCGTCATCGACTACTCCCGCGAGCGCGTCGAGGCAAAGCTCCGGGCACTCCCCGACGGCAGCTACCGCGCGAGCGACGTGCTGGAGGGCGACGGCGTCACCGACGAGGACATCCCCGTCGAGGTGGCGGTCACGGTCGACGGGCCCGCGGTCACGGTCGATTTCGCCGGCACCGCCGACCAGGTCGCCGGCAACGTCAACGCGCCGCTCTCCGTGGCCAAAAGCGCCGTATACTATGTCATACGATGTGTTACGGACCCGGATATCCCGCCGAACCACGGCTGTTACGAGCCGGTGACGGTCGCGGCGCCGGAGGGGTCGCTGTTGAACCCGGACCCGCCGGCGGCCGTCGTCGGTGGGAACGTCGAGACGAGCCAGCGGGTCACCGACGTCGTCTTCGCGGCGCTGGCCGAGGCCGCGCCAGAGCGCGTCCCCGCCGGCGGGCAGGGGACGATGAACAATCTCGTCGTCGGGTCGCCCGCGTTCGCCTACTACGAGACGGTCGGCGGCGGCGCGGGCGCGACCGCCGGGGCCGACGGCCTCTCGGGCGTCCAGGTCGGGATGACGAACACGCTGAACACGCCGGTCGAGGCTGTCGAGGCGGAGTACCCGCTGCGCGTCGAGCGGTACGCGCTCCGCGGCGGGAGCGGTGGCGCCGGCCGTCACCGGGGCGGCGACGGACTCGTCCGCTCGGTGACCGTCGAGACGGCGGCGACGGTCTCGTTACTGACCGAACGCCGCCGCCACGCGCCCCGCGGCATCGCCGGCGGCGAGGACGGCCAGCCCGGCGTCAACCGGATCGACGGCGCGGACGTGCCGGCGAAGGTCACGCGCGAGGTCGACCCCGGGACCACGGTTACCGTCGAGACGCCCGGCGGCGGCGGGCACGGAGCACTCGCGGACGATGGCGGGCACGGAGCACTCGCGGACGACGGCGGGACGGACCGAAACGCGGACCGCGACCCGCCGTCCGACGACGATACCGACGCGGCCACGGAGTGACCGTCGGCGCACGGTGACGGTCGACGACTCCGGAGTGGGCGCCGCCGGGTGGCGGCCGGAAGGACAGCGGTGGCCGTCGCTACCCCGGAGGCGGTCGGTGCTTCCTGTGTGGCGAGGGCCGCGTCCGGCGGACGGCTCCGGAGCGAACCGTTGATGAGGGAGCCGTCTGAGGTCGACGTATGCGACGACGGGAGTTCCTCGCGAGTGGTATCGGTGTCGCATCGCTGACCGCGGGATGTTCGAGCGGCGACCCGGGCTCGGGTGGCGGGTCGACGGCCACGGAGACGCCGACCGAGGCGTCGACGCCGACCGCCACGCCCCCGGACACACCGACCGCCACCCCGTCGCCGACCGCGACGCCGGCGCTCCCAGCCAGCGTCGAGGACACGGCCGAAAACTTCGAACTGGTCGACGACCTGACAGACACCGACAGTCTCGGCGTCGACGAGACCAACCCGCAGTACTTCCCGCACCAGGACAACGGGACCGAGGACGCGGCGCGGTTCGGCCGCGCCGGCTGGGCCGACGAGGTCGACCCCGTGACCGACGACGTCGCCATCGTCTACGGCGTCCGCTCCGTCTCGACCGTTTCCTTCGAAGGTCACACGAACGCCAGTAACGGGGGAGCGTTCGCGCTTGAGGCCTCCACCGACGGCGGCGAGAGCTGGGGGGCCGTCGACCTCGCCGAAGAGGTCTACAACGAGAGCGACGACTCGGGCGATTTCGGGGGCTTCTGGACGAACGCCGTCTACACGGCCAGCGACTTCCCGGAGGGTACCCAGCACGTCCGGGTCGTCCTCAGCGGGTCATCCGCCCACTGGTCGCCACAGGTCGGCCACGTCACCGTCGAGTGACGGTACCGGCCGGACGGGAGAGGCGGGCGCGTCACCCACTCACGACCAGTCGGGACGACGGGGGTGGCCCGCACCAGGCGGCCTAAACGGTCGGGACCGATACCTGTTCGAGGACGGCGTCGACGACGGCGGCTTTCTGGACTTCGTCGACGCGGGCGTCGGGTGTGAGCACGACGCGGTGGGCGAGGACGGGCCGGGCGACGCGTTTGACGTCGTCGGGCGTGACGAACTCGCGGCCGACCATCGCGGCGCGGGCGCGACTCGCCTCCAGCAGGCGCTGGGTGCCACGCGGGGAGACGCCCACCTCGACGCGGCGGTCCTGCCGGGTCGCGCGCGCCATCGAGGAGATGTACGTGACGACGTCGTCCTCGACGCGGACCGACTCGGGGGCGGCCCGCAGGTCGACCACCTCCGACTCGGAGATGACGGCGCTGGCCGAGGGGCTCTTCTCGTCGCGCGCGAGTCGCCGGTGGAGGAGTTTCTCCTCGCCGGCCTCGTCGGGGTAGCCGATGGAGGTCTTCACGAGGAAGCGGTCGACCTGGGCCTCGGGCAACTCGAAGGTCCCTTCCATCTCGACGGGGTTCTGGGTCGCGATGACGAAGAAGGGACTGGGCAGGTCGTAGGTCGACCCGTCGACGGTGACCTGCCCCTCCTCCATCGCTTCGAGGAGGGCGGACTGGGTCTTGGGCGGGGCGCGGTTGATCTCGTCGGCCAGGACGACGTTGGCAAAGAGCGGCCCCTCGTTGAACTCGAAGGCCCGCTCGCGCTCGTTGAAGACGTGGGTGCCGGTGATGTCGGCGGGCAAGAGGTCGGGCGTGAACTGGACGCGGCTGAAATCGAGACCGACGGCGTCGGCGACGCTCCGGGCGGTCAGGGTCTTGCCCGTCCCGGGGACGTCCTCCATGAGGACGTGCCCGCGACCGACAAAGCCCAGAAGCACCGTCTCCAGGAACTCGCGGTCGGCGATGACCGCCGAACCGATCTCGTCGATCACCCCCTCGCAGGTCTCGCTGGCTTCGGGGACCTCCACAGCCACTCGTTTCTCCGTCGACACTTTAGTCGTTCGGACTCGCCGCCGGGTCCCTCCCCGGAGAGACGACACCGCCGGCGTCGAACGGACGGATGGGGTGGTCGCTCCGGCCGTCCGTCGTCCGCCCGAACCGTAACCGATAAAGTCGGCTTCCCGGTACGGACAAGTGAGCCGAGGTAGCCTAGCCTGGCCAAGGCGCCTGCCTCGAGAGCAGGTGTCCGAGAGGACTCGTGAGTTCAAATCTCACCCTCGGCGTTTCTCCAGGGCCGACTGCCGAGGACGTCTATCGAGTCAGGTATTCTGGACCGCCGCGGCGACGATGCCGGCGGTCTGGCCGACGCCGACCGCGACCAGTCCGGCGACGACCCCGGCGACGGCGCCGCCGGCGCTCCCGAGCGCGTAGGCGGCCGCGCCGGCCAGCGAAAGGAGGCCCCCCGCCAGGTAGACCCGGCGGTAAGCCGGGGTCGCGACCGCCCGTCCCGTCAGGAGGTAGGCGACGCCGGGCAGGACCATCCACGCCGCGAGCGTCACGGGGAGCAACGGGTCGCTCCCGGGGTCCAGCGCCATGTCGGCGGTGCCAAGCAGGGTCGCAACGAGCCCGCCCAGCAGGACCCGCAGCCATAGCGAGAGGACCGGACCGGTCATCTCGTCGCGCGCGGCGAGGTAGAAGGCCACGAGCAGGACGTCCATCACACAGAGCGCGACAAACAGCGTCCGCCGCGTGACCAGCGCGGTGACGTGAGCGCCCAGCGTCACCGTCCAGGCGGCCGGGACGAGCACCGCGGGGCCCACGTCGGTCAGACTGCGTGTCACACCGGCGCCACGACGCGCAGTGAAATCGACCTTTCGGTGGCCGAGGCCCCGCAGACGGCCGGGCGCTCACCCCTCCATCCGGAGACGACGCCGTCGTCGGTGAGTTCCACGACGCCTCTCGCCAGGCGTGTCGACATCCCGCGAACGACTCCGTAAGGGTCCGGCGCGCGCCGTTCCCGGCGGGCAGGTCGGCGGCGAGGGTCACCGCGTCGGTCCCGGGGCGGGCGGCGAGGTTCGCCGCGTCGGTTCCGCGGTATGCTGCGACGTCGGTGGCTCCGGTCACCGCCGATAAGTGTTTCCCGCGGGCCCACACGTTTCAGAGGCTCACGAGGAGGAAGATGAGCGCCGAGACCGAGAGCGATGCGAGGATGATGGCCGCGGCAAGGGGCGCCCCCATCGAGATAGCGGCGTTGGCCGTCGAGGCGAGCATCTCGGTGCGGTCGTTGCCGAAGACGGTCACCTCCGCCGTCTCGGTGGCCATGCCGACCTCCACGCGCTCCAGGTCGTCGACGGCCTCGTCGACGACCGACTGGACGACCGGTATCAGGTCCGCGACGTCGATGGCGTCGCCGACCTGGTTCTCGGCCTCGACGGTGTTGACGACGTGGGTGTCGGTCGTCATCACCTCGACCCTGTCGACGCCGTCGACCGCGTCGATGACCCGCTCGCGGACGCCCGGTTCCATGTTGTTGCCGTCGACGAGGACGTACGCGGTCTGCTGGCCGTCGACCTGGAAGACGGCGGCGCGGATGCCCAGAGGGCCGATACCGTCCTCGGGTTCCCACTCGGTCTCCGTCCAGGCGACGCCGACCCGGAGCGCGCCCCGCGAGGCGCGCGCGAGCCGTTCCCCGACGGTTCCGGCGCCGGTGATCATGTCGAACGAGCGCTTGCTGCCGGGGACGACGTGGCCCAGGTCCTCGCCGTCCAGCCCGTCGTTGCAGTTGTGGGCGTCGACCAGCAGGACGTCGTCGATGTCGGCGGTACGCGCCTCGGCGGCCGCCGAGAGCCCGACCGCGTACTCGACGTCGTCGGCGGGCGACGGCGAGAACGTGTTCACCACGAGCGCGCTGTCGCCGACGGCCTGGCCGGTCAGCGTCGCCTCGCCGTACTCGACCCGGACCGACTTCGTCGCGGCGTCGTCATACTGGATCCGCTGGTAGGCGGTGGCGGCGGTGTCGATGACGGTGTCGACCTCGCGCTCGGTGACGAGGTTGAAGTCGTGGCCGGCGGTGGCGTGCGGCGGGAACGCGAGGCCGTCGGCGCTCTCGGCGATCCGCCGCGGGAGGTTCCCGCCGCCGATGTCACCCATCGGGCCGGGATGGATCATCGGCAGGACGAAGCGGGCCTTCTCGGCGCCGCCCGGCCGCCGGACCGAGAGGACCGTCACCGGGACCAGCGCCCTCTCGCCGATATCCTCGAAGAACGCCTCCAGTTCGCGGCTCCCCTCGGCGATGTGGCCGACGAACCCGCGGACGAAATCGAGGACGCTCACGCCCAGACTCCGCTTCCAGGGCTGGTCGATGACCGCCAGGAACAGCCAGACCGCGCCCGCGTAGAGGACGCATATCAGCGCCAGGATGGCGAACTTCCCGGGGTCGACGTACTGGAGGTCGCGGATCCGCGCCGGCGCCTCGTCGGGCCGGTAGAGGAACGCGCGGGTGATGGGGCCGCCCCCGAACTCCAGGTAGCGCATCGTCCCGCTGTAGACGAACAGCAGGACTGCAGCGGCGACGGTCTGGATGCTCGCGGCGACGGCCGCGACCGGGAGCCGCTGGCGGGAGACGGCCAGGAGGACGAACAGCCGCAGCGCGAACACGGCAGCCAGTGCCGTCAGCAACGCGTCGACGACGAACGCCTGGCCCAGCGGCGTCGCCACCGCGACGATGGCCGCGCCGGTCAGCGCGGCGATCGTCATGAGTTCGCAGGTCAGCGCCAGCAACGACGACGCGTTGCGCGAGAGCTGGCCGCCGAACTTCCGGTCGACGTACGGCGTGAAGACGCTCGCGGCGACCGTCGGCAACCCGACGTAGAAGATCCCCTCCCAGGCGTCCTCGAGGACGAACCGCGAGTCGAACGCCGCGACGCCGGTGACCGCCGCCAGGATCAGCGCGAACGTGACACTCGAGTACCAGCTCGGCGCGCGCACGATAAACCGCGAGAGACTCGCGAGGTTGCCCTGAGTGGTCGTCATGGGTGGTCCCGTCGCTCTCCCGTCGCCGTGGGGTCGTCCCGGCTGTCGTTGTGCGGAGATGAACGCACGGTAACTTCAACGTTCTGTCCTCGCGCTAACCGGTGTCTGACGCCCGCATGACGCCGTTCGGGCCCCAAAGCGACACGCGACGGCCGCGGATCGATACGCGCGGATCGAACGGCGGACGCCCCGTGCCACCAGCCGGTCCGGGGCGGGACAGCGGCGGGCTCGCGCAGTCGGCCCGGTCCGGAGGGGACAGTAAGGGGGTTGTTCGGCCAGTCGGGTCCGGACGGGCCAGTAGGGGGTTCGTCCAGTAGGCCAGGTCCGGACGGGACGGTAGCGGGTTCGCCTGGCCGACCAGGTCCGGACGGCTCCCCCAGGTGGTCAGTCACAGCGCGCGAGGAAGTTCTCGAAGACTTCCTCGCCTTCCTCGGTGTGTGCGACCTCGGGGTGCCACTGGACGCCGTAGAGGTCGCGGTCGGCGTCGCTCATCGCCTCGACGCCACAGACGTCGCTCTCGGCGGTACGTTCGAAGCCCTCGGGCACCCGTGTCACCTCGTCGGCGTGGCTCGCCCACACGCGGGTGTCGGGGGCCAGCGAGCCGACCAGCGGGTCCTCGTCATCGAGGATGTCGACGGTCACGTCGGCGTACCCGCCGTAGTCGCCCTCGCCGACCTCGCCCCCGAGTTCCCTGGCCATCACCTGGTGGCCCAGACAGATGCCCAGGACGGGGATGTCGAGGTCGAGGTACCCCGGGCAGTTGCCGATGCGGTCGATGCTGGGCCCCCCCGAGAGGACGAGGCCGTCGGCGTCGATATCCTCGGGCGGTGTCTCGTTGTCCACGAGTTCCACGTCCACGCCCATCTCCCGGAGCGCGCGCTGCTCCAGGTGGGTGAACTGGCCGTGGTTGTCTATCACGTCGATGCGGGTCATTACCCCTCGTAGCCCGCGGGACGATAAAAACAGCCCGGAACCGGGACGAGTCCGCTCAGGACGGAACCGGGACGGGCCGGTTCAGCCCGCCCACTCCTCGCGGAGGACGGCGTACAGCTCCCTGTCGACGTAGGTCCCGTCGACGAACGCGTCGTCGCGTTTCGTCCCCTCGTGGACGGACCCCAGTTTCTCGAGGACGCGCCTGAAGGCCTCGTTGTCCGCGACGACCGTCGCCGAGACCCGGTGGAGACGCAGTTCGTCGAACCCGTGGCTCACGACCAGGCGGGCGGCGTCGGTCGCGTACCCCTCGCCCTGGTGGCCGGGGTGGACCCGGTAGCCGAGGTTGGCCCAGCCGCGCCGCTCGTCGACCGGCGCGAGCGACACGTCACCGAGCCGCTCGTCCCCGTCGCAGACGATCAACTGGACGATGTCGCCGTCCGAGAGCGTGTCGAACCGCTCGCCCTCGTAGCGCGGGCGGTTGTACGGGACGTCGCCGCCGGCGTACCGCCTCATTGCGGGGTGATTGATACCCTCCTCGAGGAACGGAACGTCCGCTTTCTCGATGGTTCGGAGGTCGGTGCGGTCGCCCTCGATGAAGACTGGTCCTGGCACGGATGCGGGTCTCCGGTCCCGGTACTTCGACAGGGGGGCGGTTATGTGATGAGCAGGCGCAAAACCTCGCGCTTTAGCGCGGGGAGGATGTCAAAGCTGTGGCCGGGCTGTGGCCGGGTCCACCCTCCCGTCGGGAGACCGCTCGCCCACGCGGGTATCGCCGTCCGGTGGTCGTTAGCCTTTAGCCGGCCGCGGGCAAATTGCGGGCAATGACCGCACAAGCCGCCGAGACGGAGGACCTGGCGACCGTCATCGGGCTGGAGGTCCACGTCCAGCTGGAGACGGACACGAAGATCTTCTGTGGCTGTTCGACAGAGCCCGCCGAGGAACCCAACGCCAACACCTGTCCCGTCTGTCTGGGGCTGCCGGGCGCCCTGCCGGTCGTCAACGAGGGGGCCGTCGAGGCCGCCGTCAGGGTCGGCAAGGCCATCGACGCCGACATCCCCGAGGAGACGACCTTCCACCGGAAGAACTACTACTACCCCGACCTGCCCAAGAACTTCCAGATCACCCAGTACGACGCCCCCATCTGTGCGGACGGCGAACTCGAATTCTCCGTCGGGGGCGAGCGTCGCACGGTGGGTATCCGCCGTGCGCACCTCGAAGAGGACCCCGGCAGCCTCCAGCACAAGGGCGGCTCCATCGACACCGCCGACTACACGCTGGTCGACTACAACCGCGCGGGCACGCCGCTGATGGAGATCGTCACCCGGCCGGACTTCCGGTCGGCCGACGAAGTGCGGGCCTTCCTCGCCAAGCTGGAGGAGGTCCTCGAATACCTGGGCGTGTTCGACTCCTCGCGGGACGGCTCCCTGCGCGTCGACGCCAACCTCTCTCTCGTCGACGCCGACGACGTGGCCGCGGACGGCACCGTCGACGAGGCGGTACTGGAGGCGGCCAACAGGACGGAGGTCAAGAACATCTCCAGCCACAGGGGTGCCGAGAAGGCCCTCGCCTACGAGGAGACGCGCCAGAAAAACGCCATCGAGCGCGGGCGGGCCGTCGAGCAGGAGACCCGCCACTGGGACGAATCGAAGGGCGTCACCCTCTCGATGCGCTCGAAGGAAGAGGAGAAAGACTACCGGTACTTCCGGGAGGCCGACCTGCCGCCGTTGCGCGTGGCCGACTGGCGGGAGCGACTGGCGATCCCGGAACTCCCCGACGCCCGCCGCGAGCGCTTCCAGGCGGAGTACGGCCTCAGCGAGGAGGCCGCCTCCAAGCTGACGAGCACCAAGCAGGTCGCGGACTTCTTCGAGGACGTGGCCGAGGCGTTCGACCCGGACCTGGCGGCGACCTGGGTGGCCGACGAACTCCTCGGGGAGTTGAACTACCGCGACATGGCGGTCACGGACGTGGCCGACCGTTTCGACGAGATCGAGCGGCTGGTCGAACTCGTCGCCACCGACGAGATCACGGCCAAGAACGCCCGCGAGACGGTCCTCCGGTCGATGCTCGACGACGGGGAAGGCCCCGACGAGATAGTCGAGGAAGCCGGGCTGGGCAAGACCAGCGGCGACGAGGTCCAGCAGGCGGTCGAGGCGGCCATCGAGGAGAACCCCGACGCAGTCGCGGACTACCACGACGGCGAGGACGGCGCGATCAACTTCCTCGTCGGCCAGGTAATGGGCAAGACCGGCGGCTCGGCCGACCCCGGCGACGTGAACCAGCTGCTGCGCGAGGAACTGGAGGGGTGACCCGACCGTCGCGGGCGGGAGAGCTGTAGACGCCTCGACGACCGGCGTGACAGACGCCTCGACGACCGGCGTGACAGACGCCTCGACGACCGGCGTGACAGACGCCTCGACGACCGGCGTGACAGACGATTCTGCCGGAGTCTCCCGGGGCCGCGACGGACGATCCGGCTGACTTCCGGGGTAGCGACGAACGGTCTCGCATCGTCGTGAAACGTATCGATCACGATTCTTTATTAGGGTCGTAGTCGACCGCTAGAGCGTGGACACGTACCGGCTTGCTCGGCGTTACGTCATGGGTCTCGTCGCGACGATACTACTGTTTACGGTGTTGTACTCGGTCGGGATGTCGGCGTTCGAGGGCGAGCCACGGTCGTTCCTCAGGTCGCTGGTGGTGGTGATGCAGACGTTCACGACCGTCGGCTACGGGGAGGACGCGCCGTGGACGAGTCCGCTCATGAACGTCTTCGTCGTCACGATGCAGGCAGCGAGTCTGGTTCTCATCTTCAGCGCCGTTCCGGTCGTCATCGTCCCCCTGCTGGAGCAGTCGCTGGCGAGGACGCCGTCCTCGTCGCGAGAGGGGCTGTCGGACCACGTCGTCGTCTGCACGGCCACGACCCACACGGAGTCGCTCATCGACGAACTCGTCGACAGGGAGGTCCCGTACGTCATCGTCGAACCGGACCGCGAGGTCGCGACCGACCTCCACGAGCGCGACTACGAGGTCGTCCACGGCGACCCGAAGTCGATGGAGACGCTCGAACGGGTCAGCGTGGGTGACGCGCGTGCGGTCGTCTCCGACGCCGACGACGAGGTCGACCTGAACGTCATCACGTCGGCCAAGGAAGTCGCGCCCGAGGTCCCGGTCTACAGCATCGCCACCGACGAGGACCTCGCGGAGTACCACCGCCTCGCGGGCGCCGACCGGACGTTCCTCCCGCGGAAACTGCTCGGCAACGGCATCGCCAACAAGGTACGCAACACGGTCGAGGTCGACGTCGACGGGGCGGCGACGCTCGGCGAGGACTTCGGGATCGCCGAGATCCCCGTCGCCCGCGGCAGCGAACTCGACGGCAAGCGACTGACTGAATCGGGGTTTCGCGACCCGGCGGACCCGGGGGGACCGTCCGACCGGTCGGCAAAGAGCGTGGTCGGCGTGTGGTCGCTCGGGCAGTTCCACGTCCCGCCGTTCGAGGCCCTCCCGCTCAACGACCAGACGGTACTGTTGACCGCCGGGCGGCCGGTGACGCTCGACTCGGTCGCGAACTCGGCGGGGTCGTCGACGAAGACGTACGACCGCGGACGGGTGGTCGTCGCCGGATCGGGCGTCGTCGGGACGCTCGTCAGCGACGCGCTCGTCGAGGACGGCATCGACCGGACGGTCGTCGACATCGAGGACGACCCCCGCGTCGACGTCCAGGGCGACGTCACTGACGAGGAGGTGCTCGAGGCGGCCGGCGTCGACGACGCCCGCACGGTCGTGCTCGCGCTGGACGACGACACTGTCACGCTAGTCGCCTCGTTCGTCGTCCGGGACCTCGCCCCCGACGTGGAGGTCGTCGCCCGGGCCAACCAGACCGAGAGCGTCCCCAAGCTCTACCGCGCGGGCGTCGATTACGTCCTCGCACTGTCGACCGTCGCCGGCCGCCTGCTCGCGACGGCGATCCTCGACGCCGACCAGTCTATCGACCTCGACCGCGGGATCCGGCTGGTCGACAGGTCACCGGGCGCGCTCGCGGGACAGTCCCTCGGCGAGGCGGCCGTCCGCGAGCGCACCGGCTGTACGGTCGTCGCCATCGAACACCGCGACGGCCGCGTGAGCGCGGACCTGCGCGACTGGACCGACATCGAGCCGTCGGACCGCCTCGTCGTCGCCGGGACCGAGAACGCTCTCGACCGGTTCGACGAACTCCGGTGACGAGGGCGCGCCCGGTGAGGGAGAAGTCGCCGCCCCGGCGACGTGAACCAACTGCTGTGCGAGGAACTGGAAGGGTGACCGACGACCTATCCGAGCACCACGTTGAATCCCCTCGAACGGAGGGTCGAGGTGGCCGCCGCCTCGTCTCCGTCGTCGCCCTCCGGAATAAATGTTATTTTTTGAAAATAATCAGGACCTCGTCCATCACTTCGTTGACGAACAGTTCGACGGTCCGGCGGTCGTTCCCGGGAACGGTCAGCATGTAGATGACTTTCCGGATTGTGCCCCGAGGCATGCAACCGTTTTCTGTCGTTAACAGCGGTTCTCGACCGTGGTCGTCGGTCGTGCCGTCAGTTGTCGATGTGGTCTTTGAGCAGGTCGCTGAGGTCAGATGTCATTGCTACAAGACGCTCACAGCCCTGTCCGTTCTTCAGCGTCGTCCCTTGATCCGGACGGTGAACGAGTCGGATGCGTCCTCGCTCGAAGCTCACGTCGTCAGGGTCGGTCGAGTTCGCCCCCCCGATGCGCATCCCTGTCTCCCACAGGATCACCTTCGTGTAGCGGTTCTCGGGGACGGCCTCGATCATCCCGGCCCACCTGAGGAACACGCGGAGCGTGCTCATGTGCATGCGTAGCGTGAGGTTGGTGATGTCGCTCGTCTCTTTTCGCCAGATCCGATGCTGCTGAATGTCGCGGCCCGACAGTTCGTTGAGGTTGTCGATACCTTCTTTTTCGCACCACTCGACGAGGTGCTTCGTCCGGTACTTGTGGTTCCGGACTGTCGATTCGGTGCAGTTCGTCGCCCTGTGATCGAGGAACAGTCGCTGCCCCTGCTCGGGTGCTACCGGTTTCAAGTCGTCTCTGTCCGTGGTCATGATTGACACGGACCCCCGTTAGAGGGTTTCTCGCGCGCGGAACCGTGAGAGGAGGGATCGAACGCGGTACGTGCTTTATCGGCCCCAACCCACTTCCGGGACGCAACGTCGAGCGACGGCGGGGCCGTCGAGTCACGGGAGAGCGCCGTCGGGGTCACTGTCCCGGAGCATCGCGAGGAGGACGTCGATGAAGGCGTCGCCGTCGGCGGCTTCGACGACGCGGGTGTGTGCGTCCTCGCCGGTGACGCCAGCGACGTCGACGCTGGTGTACCCGCGAGTGAGACCTGCGCGCTCGTCGACGGTGACGGGGTAGGTGGCCACGCGCTCGCGCAGCGGTGGGTAGGCCAGCAGGGCGGCGGCGAGGCCGTCGGGCTGGACGACGCTGTCGATATCGCCCGTTTCGTGGGTTCTGGCGGCGCTCATCGAGTCCAGGAAGAACTCGGCCAGGTCGGTGTCCATCGTCCCGACGCGCTCGAAGTCGGCGTCCGTGAAGACGGCCGCGCGCACGGAGAGCCCCCAGTCGACCAGCGTCACGTCGAAGGCGTCGACGACCCGTTTCGCGGCGTCGGGGTCGACCCAGAAATTGAATTCGGCGGCGGGCGTGACGTTGCCCTGGCAGTTGACGGCCCCGCCCATCACCCACACCTCCTCGACCAGTTCGGGGAGGGTGGGGTCGCGGGCGAGCGCGAGCGCGACGTTGGTCAGCGGGCCGAGACAGAGTAGCGTCACCTTGCCCGGGGCCGCCCGACAGCGGGCGGCGATCTCGTCGGGGGCGAACCCCGCGGCCGAGTCGATACCGGTCTTGGGAAAGAGGTCACCGCCCAGGCCGCCCTCGCCGTGGACCTCCTGGGCGTGTTCGAACTCCTTGAGCAGCGGGCCGCGGGCGCCCTCGTAGACGGGTGTGTCGGCGGCCCCGGCCAGCGAGAGGGCGTACTTCGCGTTCTCGACCTCGCGGTCGAAGCGGACGTTCCCGGCGACGACGGTGACCGCCTCGACCGAGAGCCGGTCGGTCAGGCAGGCCAACACCAGCGCCTGCGCGTCGTCGCTGGCGGTGTCGGTGTCGACGATGACGCTGTCCATACCGCCCCGAACGGCCCCCAGTGACATGACAGGCGGGGCGTTACGACGCCTATCCGCTGGCGACCAGGTAGATGGCGACCATACCCAGAGCGATGCCGACCCCCTTCTGTATCGAGAAAGCTTCGTCGAGAAAGAGGATGCCGACGACCGAACTGGTCACGATGAACATCGCGAAGATGGGGACGACGACGCTGACCGGGCCCGTATCGAGCGCCTGGTAGTAGGCGTAGATCCCCACCGTCAGGAAGACGCCGCCAGCGACCACGTAGCCGATCTTCGGGTGAGAGAAATACGTGAGTGCTTCGGACTCGGTGACCGCGACGACGATGCCCACCGAGAGGACGAGCATGCTGTTGGAGATGAGGAGGACGACGTTACTCGGCATGTCCCCGAGCGCGACCTTCAAAAGCGGCGCGACGAACGTGTAGCCCAACATCGCCAGCAGGGCCCACAGGAGGTAGTTCATAGCTGAATAGCGCGGAAACCCACCCGTTCACGGGTGGGAGCAAGCGCGTCGGATGCGCTGGTGACCACCGCGCTGTGGCCGGCCTGGGTTTCGGAATCGGTAC
>PXRP01000030.1:52180-88076 GCA_003021655.1 Halobacteriales archaeon QS_4_69_31 | reverse complement strand
AGTACGCCCATGCGGCGGAATCTTGCCACCGTTGGTGTCGGGACCGCCCGGCCCCGAGCGCGTGGAAACCTCGGCGTTCACGCCGAGGAGGATGTCATTAAACGACCGGCAGCTACGAACGGCTGTAGTCCCGTGGTGTAGTGGCCAATCATATGGGCCTTTGGAGCCTATGACGGCGGTTCGAATCCGCCCGGGACTATTGTGCCGCGAACGATCCCGCGAGCTCCAAATAGGTCCTGCGGATTCGAAGCATACAACGAAGCCGTGCGGAGTGACCGCGGTTCGAATCCGCCCGGGATTATCATCTCACGAACGGACGTGAGTGAGCGATATCCCCGGCGGTTCGAACCCTGGAAGTCGCGCGCCGCGTAACGAGCACGTCTTCGACCGGTTCCAATCCGTCCCGAGTATTCGTGAGGACTGCACGGGGGACATGGGAGTGCCCGGGCCACGATGACGACCCATCTTTCCCCGATGTGGTCAGGCACCGAAACCTATCGAAACCGTTCTCTCTCACAAAAAACATTTAATTGCTTCGTCCGTTCAAGTATTGGAAAATTAATCTTTCAGAGGACCGCAAGAAGGCGCCGGAGTAAATTCGGCAAAATCCGGCTGCACTGAGCCCGAATCGGCCGGCCTTTCGACCCTTTATACGTAGCAGCCGCCACAAGAGTGTGATGTGATGGCAGACCCATTCAGCAACTCCGAGATGGACCGAACGCGTGCCGGTGCCGGCACGGAGAAGTACGCGAGCTTCTCGGTCGACGAGGACATCTGTGTCGTCTACGACACCGACAACCATGAGGCGTGGATCCAGTCCGACGCGGCCGTCGACGCCGAGGGGATGCGGTGACCCCCGTTCACGGGCGGCACGTGGTCGTCGGACAGACGTTCTCGGCCGACTCGTCGGCGGTGTCAATCACCGCCCGGGACCGGGAGCCCAGTCGCGCTCGGAACCCCGGTCGCTTTCTCCTTTCGCCCGCCGAGCGCCCTATATCTCGTCGAAGTCACGCAGAGGCCGGTGGGTCGCCCGGTAGCCGTCCGGCGTCTCGGTGACCGACTCGACGGTGTAAAACCGGATCCGGCGTTCCTGTTTCGTCCGGACGGGCGTCCCGTAGTGGACGGCCTCGTATCCGAGGTCATCGCCGTCGGCCTGGCGCTTCCGGACGAACTCCCGGTGGCGCTCGACGCGCTCGCGGACGACCGACTCCGAGAGGGCGGGAGCCGACTCGACCCGGTCGTCGAAGACCTGGACGAACTCCGGGTTGCGCTCGCAGCCGGCTGAGTCGCGCCCGGCGACCATCGCGGCCAGCGAGGTGGTGCCCGTCCCCCAGAACGGGTCCAGGACGGTGTCGCCGTAGACCGAGTACATAGTGATGAGGCGGTAGGGGACCTCGAAGGGGAACGCGGCCGACCGGTCGCGGACGTCGTCGTTGGCGAGCGCCTGGGGTTCGCCGGTCACGTCGGTCCAGACGTCCGAGAACCAGCGGTTGCGCTCCTCCCAGAAGTACGCGGCCTCGTAGCGGCGGTCGAGGCCGGCCTCGAACGACCGCCGGTCGCCGTTGCGGAACACGAGGACGTACTCGTGTTCGAGGGTCACGTAGGCGTTGGGAGGGACCATCCCCGAGCCCATGAACTTCGCGGCGCTGTTGGCGGGCTTGCGCCAGAGCACGTCCGGGAGTGGGTCGAACCCCAGCGACTCGAACGCCGAGAGGACTCGTGCGTGGTTGGGGTAGACGCGAAAGCGGTCGATAGTGCGGGTGGCGTCCCCGACGTTGACACAGGCGATCCCGCCGGGCCGGAGGACGCGTTCGAGTTCGGCCCACGCCTCGTCGAGTACTGCGTGCATCGCCTCGAAGGCCGCCCGGCCGTCCCCGGCGGCCAGGGCCACGGCCACCTCCTCGTCCATCGCCGCGAAGGCCTCGTCCCACATCTCGATCATCGGGTACGGCGGCGACGTGACCACGAGGTCGACCGAATCGTCCGCGAGCGGGAGGTCCCGCGCGTCACCCAGCTCCACCCGGTGGGTCGTCTCCATTGGACTGTGACTGTCGCCCGCGGGTCTTCAGTCTCCCGGACGGGCTCAGAGGTAGGCGGCGTCCCACCGGGCGGGCTTGCGGGTGTTGCCGCAGTTGTCACACTCGACGCGGCCCATCGCGTCCATCGCGTTTGCCAGCCGGTCGCAGTTCGTGCAGAAGTAGCCGTAGGTCTCGCTGCGGCCCTCGTCGCTGTAGACGACGTTGAACGGCGCCACCGACCCTTTCTCGGACTCCTCGGTGTCGACGTAGACGGTGCGGTCGCCGTCCGCGACCGGTTCGAGGGCGCCCGGCTCGGTGCTGACCCAGACGTTCTCGGTGTAGGTGCGGCCGGCGATCTCGACTTCTTCCTGGCCGGCCTGTTCGAAGCCCTGTGCCTCGTAGAAGGCGTTGCCGTCGGCGTTGTCCTTGAGGACGCGCCCGCGGAGGCGCTCGGCCCCGGCCGTCTTCAGCCGCGACTCAGTCTCCTCGATCAGCCCCTCGGCGAACCCCTCCCCCCGGTAGGACGGGTCCACGTGGAGCCACAGCAGCGTGGCCTGGTCCCCGACGAGCACGCTCTCGGAGAAGGCGACGACCTGCCCCTCGTGCTCGCCGACGAGATAGAAGCGGTCCTTCTCGCCCAGCGTTTCGGCCAGCTCGATCTCGTCGTACCACTCCTGGATGGCAGTCGTGATAGCCTTCGGACTCAGCGAGTACGACGCCTGCAGCGACCGTCGGGCGACGTCCCTGATTGCTGGCTTGTCGGCGGCTCTCGCGGCTCTCACGTCCATACGACCCCGTTCGCGTGTCCCACCAATAAACCCACATGACTCCGCGACAGTTTCCGACGACTGTCCGGTTTCCCTCGAAGGCACCGAACCCCGGGCTTGCGGCCCGGACGCCCGCCGGGCGAGAACGGGTGTCGTAACGCCTATGTGTGGAAAACGCGTTCTTCTGCATAAGATGATTGACGTGCGTTCCTTCGGGAGGTGGTTCCGTGGGCGTCGAGATTAGGGAATCGCCAGTGTCGGACGAGGAGTTCGCCGAAATAAAGGCCTTCGTACACGACTACCTGGCGGCCAGCGTCGAGAACGAGGACGACGGCGGCCGGATGCGCTGGTATCCCTGGCATTCCGCGGAGTACCGCTTCAATCACATCCTGAACGTGGTCGAACTCGGCGCGGAGATCGCCCGCCAGGAGGGCGCGAACGTGGACGTGGTCCGGGTCGCCGCGCTGTTTCACGACATCGCCAAACTCGAAGTCGACCAGGACCTCCACGCCGAGGAGGGCGCCCGCATCGCCCGCGAGTACCTCCAGAGCCACGGCGATTTCCCCGAATCGTTCGTCGAGGAGGTGTGTGCGGCCGTCGAGCGCCACTCCTACCAGGGCGACGTGACGGACCTGCCCCTGGAGACACAGTGTCTCATGGAGGCCGACCTGCTGGACAAGGTCGGCGCCAACGGGACCGCCCTGATGCTGTTGCGGATGGGCTATGAGTCCCGCGCCCACGTCGACGCCGCGGACATGGTCGGGCGCGTCCTCGAACGCGGCCGGGACGCCCGCGAGCGCGTTGAGTCCGACACCGCTCAGGGGATCGTCCACCGGCGACTCAAGCGCGTCAAGTGGTTCAAGGAGTGGCTCGAAACCGAGGTGGCCGAGGTCGACCCCGACACCGACCCCGGCAGCATGCGGACGGGCGTCGGCGACGAGTAGGCTACACGACGGCGTCGGCCGCCGTCCACAGGAAGGCGAGGCCGAACCCCGCCAGCACGAGCGCCGATCCGACCGCGACCGCCGGCGTGAACGCGTCGACGCGGCGCCCCACCGAGACCAGCGTCGCCGGGAAGGCGACGATCCAGACGACGATCCCACCGAAGAGACCGACCAGCAGGGCCGGACTCCCGGTGGTCACCACGAGCGAGAACTCGTCACCGACGACCGGGAGGACCGCGAGGACGTCGACCCGTCCCGGTCGCAACAGGCCCACCCCGACCGTCAGCCAGAAGAGGATCTGGTAGGGGTTGGTCAGCGCCAGCACGAACGCCTTCCGGAAGCCCCGGGACTCTCCGACCGAGTCGGGGCCGGTCCCACCGTCGGGTTCCGTCGTCGCCCCGCCCTCGCCTGTGAACGTCGACTGTGCGTCCCGGAGTGCGCCGTACGCGAAATACAGCATCAGCAGGCCGCCGGCGGCGACCATCG
This sequence comes from Halobacteriales archaeon QS_4_69_31, assembly GCA_003021655.1. Lineage (GTDB taxonomy): Archaea > Halobacteriota > Halobacteria > Halobacteriales > Haloarculaceae > QS-4-69-31. The sequence continues at coordinate 83,861 of PXRP01000030.1, read as the reverse complement.
CCGTCCGGACGGTCGGCGCCTCGTCGAGGAAGGCGACGACGCCGGCCAGCGAGAGGACGAAAAAGACCATGTCGGCGGTCATCGCTCCCAGTCCCGCGGTGAACCCCGCGACCCACCCGCGGACGACACTCTCCTCGGCGATGACCGCGTTCATCGGCCCCGGCGGCGCGGCCAGCGCCAGCCCGAACACCGCGCCGGCGAGGAGGCTCCAGGCGGCCGTCACCAGCGACATATCGGCGGTAACGACCCTCGGACAATAAGCGGTCGCCTCGCGGCGAGACGGGCGGCTCTACGCACGACAGGGCCGTCCCCCACAGGACCGACCAGAGTGGAGTGGCTTCGCTTTCCGCGATAGTCGGGGTTACTGGTACATCCCCATCGGCTGTGCGCTGGAGCTCTCCTCGCCGGCGTCCTGCATGCGCTTGGCGAGCTGTTCGCGCGCCTCGCTGATCTCTTCGGCCTGTTCGACGAGCGACTCGGTGTCGACCTCGAAGCCCGCGATGGGGCCGATCCCCTCCAACAGGAGCACGCGGGCGGCCTCGGGGTCCGGGAAGTTCTGGTTCGCCTCGACGACGAGGCCGAAGGCGCCGAGCCCGTCGCGCTTGGCGCGGTGAAGCAGGGCGCCGGTCGGGCCGCTGACGACCCCGCTCTGTGTCGGCGGCGCGATGTCGTGGTCGGCCATCGTCGTCGAGTCGTCGCTCGCGACGCCGTACAGCTCCGGGACGCCGTCTTTCTCGGTCGGCAGGCCCGAGATGAAAAGCGGCGTGGCCCCCGTGTCGTCGAGCCACCCACAGAGACAGCCGGCGAACTCGTCGGCGGCGCTGGGCGAGACCGGCACGTCGCTCTGGAGAACGGTCAGGTCGCGTTCGGCGTCCGCGTAGACCCGGACCGGCGTCTGGTAGACCGGGTCGTCCTTCTGGAAGACAGCCACCTCCGGCAGCCCGTCGCAGTGACAGGACGCGTAGTGGGCCATCCCGAAGGTGTCGACGAGGTGGTCGCCGGCGATCTTGCCGACGAGCCCGAGGCCGGGGAGGCCGTCCACGAACGTCGGTTCATCGAGCGCGATCTCCTCGCGGTGGACCTCAATCGATGCCATGTCCGCCTATCGAGCGGCCACCGGCTTAAGTTCGGGTGCCAAACGAGGGGGTTTTGAGGTCGCCGGCCGACCCCCTCCCATGGAGACTCTGGAGCGGTACGCCGACATCGTCGAGGACTTCGGGGCGTTCCGCGCGGCCTGCGAGCGCCCGCTCCCGTCGGTCGTCCGCGTTAACACGATCAAGACGACCGTCGAGCGGGCGAGGGCGGCCCTCGACGAGGCGGGTATCGCCTTCGAGCCCCGCGAGTGGCACGACGGCCTGCTGGCGCTGCCGGACGACCAGCCCGGCACCAACTGGCCGTACGTCCACGGCTGGCTCCACGGCCAGGAGGAGGTCTCTGCGGTGCCCGCCCGCGTGCTGGACCCCCACCCCGACGAGCGCGTCTGGGACGCCTGCGCGGCACCCGGGAGCAAGACTACACAGATCGCGGCGCTGACGGGGGATTCGGGGACGCTCGTCGCGACCGACAACAACCTCGGCCGCCTGTCGGCGCTGCGGTCGAACGCCGAGCGCCTCGGGGTCACCTCCGTCGCGGTCACCCACGAGGACGCCCGCAACCACTCGCTGAAACCCTTCGACGGCGCGGCCTACGACCGCGCACTCGTGGACGCGCCCTGTTCCTGCGAGGGGACGATACGCAAGAACCCCGACGCGCTCGAGGACTGGTCGCTTGACCACGTCCAGGGTATCGCCGGCGTCCAGAAGGGTGTCCTCCGGCGGGCCGTCCAGACCACCCGCACCGGCGGGACCGTCGTCTACTCGACGTGTACGTTCGCACCCGAGGAAAACGAGGCGGTCCTCGACTACGTCCTCGAAGCGGAACCCTGTGACGTCGTCGACTTCGAGCTCCCCCTCGAACACGCGCCGGGCGTCACCGAGTGGGAGGGCGAACAGTTCGACGACCGGGTCCGGGCGGCCAACCGCATCTACCCCCACCACAACGACACCGGCGGGTTCTTCTGCGCGAAACTGGAGGTGACGGGCTGATGCCCGGGGACGACAGCGGGGAGAGTGACGAACACGAGGACAGAGCAGGGGAGACTGCCGCCGAGAAGGGCGCGGAGAGGGACAGTGGCGGGGATGGCACCGAGAACGACAAGGTCCCGACGAACGACGGCCAGCGGTTCGACAGACTGCCCGCCACGGACGCCGAGCGGCGCGACCCGGAGCGTCCGACCCGCCGGGAGGTGCTGGAGTGGTGGGACGAGCGGTTCGGCGTCGACCCGTCGGTGTTCGCGGACCACACCTTCTGGGAGCGGGGTCGGGGCAAGGTCTGGGCGTTCGCGGGGTCGGCCGAGACACCCGTCGAGACCGAGGGTCTCGGGATGACGTTTCTCAGGACGCGCCGCGAGCACTGGAAGCCGACCCTGGAGGCGGTCCAGCGGTTCGGCGACCACGCGACCCGGAATGTCGTCGCGCTCTCGCGGGCGGAGGCGGCGACGTTCGTGGCAGGGCGCGACCAGTCGCTCCCGTGGGATGGCGACTGGGGATTCCTGGTCGTGACCCACGAACTCGCGGGGGAGGAAGAGCCGCTGGGGGTCGGCCTCTACGTCCACGGCGAACTCCGCTCGCAGGTCCCCACGGGGCGACGCCGCGAGTTCTAGGCCTGATAGCCGGGCGCGAAGATCTAAGCCGGCCGTTCGACGGAGAGACGGACGTGTCCTGGGTCCGCCGGCTGTGGTCCGTGGCCGCGACGGTCGGCGTCCTCGGCGCTGTCGGCGTCTTCGTCGGTGCCGTCTACGGCGGCGCGGGCATCTCCGTCGACGCAGTCGAAATTACTGGCGAGACGCCGACCAACAACTCCGCCAACTGCGAGGAGACGGTCGTGCGGATCCCGTTCAGGACGGTGCGGGACGAACCCTCGGCCCCCAGCAAACGCGCCGAGGCCGTCGTCCAGGTCCTCAAGGGCGGCTCCGAACTCGAAAAACGGACGGTGACCGCCACCTTCCAGCCCGTCAAGGAAGCCGAGAACTGCTGGGGCTCCGGTTCACGCACTCGCCGTGGTCGCTGGCGGCCCCCTCCCGTTCACTCGTCAGATCTCGTCGGCGGTGTGATACCAGCAGTGGGCCGTCCAGAGCGAGACGCCGTCGAACCCGACGTCGGCAACGTCGCCCATCCAGTCCGCCGCCTCGGTGGGGCCTACTCCCTGCGGGTCTGTTCGTCGAGCTGCCCCTACTCCTCGATCGACTCCCGGTCGTAGCCGTCGACCCACGCGACGAAGTTCGCACTGATGAATCCGGTCGAAAATGGGTGGACGGTCATCAGACCGCGGAATCCCCATCCAAGCGTTTTGGTCGTCTAGTCGCTTTCTCCCTCCCGGACGGTCCCGCCGCTCAGCCCCTCCCACTCGACGCGGTACCCCAGCCGCGAGAGCGCGGCGCTCGCGTCGTCGATCCCGACCCCGTCGAGGACCGCCTCGGCGTCGGCCAGTGACATGCCCGCCTCGATCCCCTCGGCCACCTCCGCGAGGACCGACGGGCGCACGAGCGTCCGGCCGACGCGCTCGTGCTCTGGGAAGGACTTCTCCGCGAGCGCGGCCTCGCTGACCCCGTACTCGCCGGCCAGGTCCGAGAGCGCCAGGACGTCGGCCTCGGGGACCAGTTCCGCGGGCAGCGCGGCCGCGCTCTCGGCGACGAGGTCCGCCTCGTAGCGCCGGAGCGCGTCGCGGACATCCTTGACCCTGACACGCCCCGAGTACGGGATGGCACGGTGGTCGCGAGCCTCGACGGCGTCGCCGACGCCCAGGCTCTCGTCGACGGCGACCAGCATCTCCACGTCGTCGATGGCTTCGAGCTGTGCCAGCTTCTTCTCGACGTATTCGGGCGTCCAAAAGCCCATGATCTCGAAGTAGATACGGAACGAGGACCCGCCGGTCGCCACCGCGTCGTCACCTTCGCCCCCGGTTCCGTCGCCCCCGCCCGGCGCCCAGTCGAACGCGAAGTCGGGGATCGCGACGCTGTCGCCGGCCGCGAGGGGTTCGGGCTCGCGGACCAGGTCCCAGTCCAGGTTCAGCGACTGGAACCGCGTGGCGAAGTCGGCCTCGACCTCGCTGTCGTAGCTGACCTCGGTCACGGGGTCGACGCCGGGGACCGACACGTCCGCGTCGGTCAGCACCAGCGTCCGTTCGGTTCCGCGGTCGTCGATGTCGGCTTCGAGCCGCCAGTCCTCGGTCCCCGCGACGGTCCGCAGGAGCCTGGCGAAGCGGGTGCCGTACCGGCGAGTCCGCCGGAAGAGGCTGTCCGGGCCGGTCACGACCACCTCGCGGCCCCGCTCGGTTCGCCTGACCTCGTACATGAGACGGAGGCGCTTGACCGCCGAGACCAGTGCCCGCGGGTCCGACGAGCGGACGCGGACCTCGGTGGCGTCGAACAGCGCCGTCTGGGCCAGCGAGAGGTTGTACTGGGCGAGGAGTTCGGCCGGGTCCCACCGCGGCGCGACATCCGCGAGGACCTGCCTGGCGTCCAGGTCGGCATAGAGGGAGTCGACGACCGCGTCCGGGTCCGCGCCGAGGCGTTCGCCGGCGGCCTCGAGCGCTCGCTCGCGTTCGCCCGCGGCGACGACCCCGACCGACTCCGCCGACTCGAAGGCCACCCGGCGGGCGCGTTCGGGGTTGACCGCCGCCCGCGTCTCGAAGGTGGCGTCGCGCTCGACGAGACTGGCCAAGCCGCGCACGAGTTTGAAGTCGTCGGCGTCGCGTTCGAGCCCCTCAAGGGCGTCGTCCAGTTCGGCGCGCTCGTGGCCGACGTGGCCCTGGAAGACGCCGATGACCCGGGCCGCAAGGTCCTCCCGGTCCGCGTCGACGAACTGCGGGTGGTAGCCGCCGCCGGCCCGGGACACCCTGAGGAGGTCCTTCGTCAGCACAGTTCCCGGTCGGACGGGCGGGCAGATAAGCCCGACGCCCGCCGGGGGCGCCCCGGCCGGCGCCAGCGCCCGGCTGAGACGGGAAGATTCATGCCGGCGGCCGTCAGTGACGGGGACATGCAACGGCGGCGGCTACTGTGCGGGCTGGCGGGACTGTTCGGCACTGGTCTCGCCGGGTGCACCGGGAACAACCGCGAGGTCCCCGCGACCGCCCCGGAGCCACCCGAGGGCGTCGAGGGGTCCGGCGACGGGTCCGGGGGTGGGGGCGGGGGCGGCGACGGGAACGCCGGCGGCGACGACTCGCTCCCGGTCGAGGTACAGGGCCCACCGGGTTTCAGCGAATCGGAGGACGGCTACGCGGTGGTTTCGGCGACAGTGAAAAACGAGGGGCTCACAGAACAACTCGTCTACCTCCAGGCCGCCGTCAGAGTCGGCGACCAGCGGACGGAGTTCGGCACCTTCGTCAGACTGGTGCCCGGCGAGGAGCGGGCCGTCTCCATCGTGACCAACGTCCCCTACGAGGGCTTCTCGGGCGTCGACTTCTCCGTCCTCGACAGGACGCCCGAGACGCCGGTGCCGACGGCCTCAGCGACCCCCACGGGTGGCGGACCCGGGACCGCGGCAGGGGACGGGACCGCCACCGCGACAGGGACTGCCGGGACCGACACGCAGAGCGGGACGGCGAGCGCAGGCGACAGCACGACCGACGCCGGAACCGGCGGCTGAGTGTCCCGTGAATTGCGGCCAAGCGTCCCCGTGCGGTCTCTCACCGGCGTCGGCGCGCAACGTCCTCCTCGGCCGTCTCCTCGCTGACGACCTCGTACAGCAAGGCCCGTCCGCCCGCAGTCGTGGTCTCCCCGTCCTCCCGGGCGGGTTCGGTCTCGGGGGTCGGATCGCGGTCGTCGCCGGGTGCGCCGCCGTCTTTCGGTCGGAGGATCCGTCCGAGTCGCTGGGTGAACTCGCGCTGGCTCCCGCTGCCCGAGAGGACGACCGCGACGTTGGCGTCGGGGACGTCGACGCCCTCGTCGAGGACGTTCGCCGTGACGACCCGGGAGTACTCGCCCGCGCGGAACTTCTCGAGTATCTCGCGGCGTTCGCCCGCGCCCGTCTCGTGGGTGATCGCGGGGATAAGGAACCGCTCGGAGAGCCGGTAGACGAGGTCGGTGTGGGCGGTGAAGACGATGACCCGGTCGTCGCGGTGGCGGTCGAGTATCGCTTCGAGTTCCGCGACTTTCCGTTCGGCGTTCATCATCACCTCGCGGGCGCGTTGCTTGGCCAGCAGCGCCTCCCGCGCCTCCGGGTCGGTGCCCGAGCGCTTGACCAGCTTCTGGTAGTCGCTGCCGCTACGCAACTGGATGCCCGACCTCGCGAGGTAGTCGGTGAACGTCTCCTGGTGGCGTTCGTAGACCTCGCGTTCCTCGAGGGTCAGTGACACCTCGACCCGCTTGACGTCGTAGGCCGCCAGGTGCTCGCCGGCGAGTTCGTCGACGTCGACGCGGTGGACGAGCGGGCCGACCAGGTCCGCGACGAGCTCGTGTGCGCCGTCGGGGCGCTCGAACGTGGCGGTCAGGCCCATCCGTGCCGGCGCGGCGAGCAATCGCGCGATGTCGCGGTAGCCCTCGCCGCCGAGGTGGTGGACCTCGTCGAAGACGACGAAGCCAAAGCGGTCCCCGAGTTCGTCCGCGCGCAGGTACGCCGAGTCGTACGTCGAGACGGTCAGGTCCGCGACGCGTTGCGTTCCGCCGCCGAGCTGGCCCACGGGGACGTCGAACTCGGTTTCGAGTTCGCGCCGCCACTGGCCCAGGAGGTCGACCGTCGGGACGACCACGAGCGTCGGCGTCCCCAGTGTCTCGATGGCCTTGATCCCGATGACGGTCTTGCCACTCCCGGTCGGGAGTTCGAGGACGCCCCGGTCGCCGGCACCGCGCCAGTCATCGAGCGCGGCGCGCTGGTACTCCCGGAGCTGGTAGGCCGACGCGAGGTTGAGGTCGGGGAGGTCGAGCACGCGGTCCTCGAAGTCGACGCCGTCCGCCTCCAGTGTGCTTTTCAACTCCTGGTAGCGGTGGCCGGGCGCCCGCGCCGTTCCCGAGCGCTCGTCGCGTTCGACGCCCGGGAGCCACCGGTCGCCCGCGCCCTCGACTCTGATCGTCCCCTCCTCGAAACTGAGCCGGACGGTCACTGCCGGCTGTTGTCGCGCCGGCCACATAAGCGCCGCCACCGGCACGGTTTCTCAATCCTTTTGTCCGTTCACGGCCTTCGTCCGGGTATGACCGAGCAGGACGCCGCAGACGCCGACGCGGGCGAGGGGTCAAAGCCCGACGACGCCGTAGCCGCCGAGACAGCCAGCGGGGACGCCGCGGACAACGGAGACCAGACCGCGGCCGGAGCGACGGGCGACGCGGACAGCGGCGACGCCGCGGCTGCCGGGGGCGATCGCGAACGAGACGGTGACTCCCCCACCCTCGACGACGAACTCGACGAGGAGTTGGCGGAGGCGGACCTCGACGGGGCGCTCGTCGAGCGCGTCGAGTCCGCCGACGCCGAGTCGGTTGCGCGGGAACTCGCGGCCCTACGGGCCCGGGTCGACGCCCTCGAGAGCCAGCTCGAGGACCGCGAGGCGGAACTCGACGAGGTCGCCTCGAAGCTCAAGCGCAAGCAGGCGGACTTCCAGAACTACAAGAAGCGCATGGAGAAACGCCGCGAGCAGGAGAGACAGCGCGCGACCGAGGACCTGGTCGAGCGCCTGCTCGACGTGCGGGACAACCTCCTGCGGGCGCTAGACCAGGAGACGGCCGACGCCGACGACATCCGCGAGGGTATCGAGACGACGCTGACCCAGTTCGACCGCGTCCTCGACGAGGAGAACGTCGACGTGGTCGACCCGGAACCGGGCGAGACGGTCGACCCACACACCCACGAGGTGTTGATGCGCGTCGACTCTGACCAGCCAGAGGACGCCATCGCCGACGTACACCGCCCCGGGTACGTCATGGCCGAGAAGGTGCTCCGGCCGGCACAGGTGACCGTCAGCGAGGGTGGCGGCGGCGACAGCGAGAGTGGCGGAAACGACAGCGAAGGCGGCGGGGACGAAAACTAGGACGACCGTCGAGCGGAAATCGAGTGAGCCACTGACGCCCGTCGGGTCTCGATGGCGAACCTGGCGTCGCTGACGGCGGAGAGCGGTCTGAAAGCGGTCAATTTATACGTGGCGGTCAGCCACACAAGCCCCTGGAAAACTACCGGGAGAGCCCCGGATACGAGGAGTGTGGTTCGGCCTGTCTAGCAACTTTTAACCGGACGAATCGGATACCTAGGGACAACATGGCGAGCAACAAGATTCTCGGAATCGACCTCGGGACCACGAACAGCGCGTTCGCGGTCATGGAAGGCGGTGACCCGGAGATCATCGTCAACAGCGAGGGCGAGCGGACCACCCCCTCGGTCGTCTCGTTCTCCGACGGCGAGCGCCTCGTGGGCAAGCCGGCGAAAAACCAGGCCGTCCAGAACCCCGACCAGACGGTCCAGTCGATAAAGCGCCACATGGGCGACGACTACACCGTCACGCTGGGCGGCGAGGAGTACACGCCCGAGCAGGTCTCGGCGATGATCCTCCAGAAGATCAAACGGGACGCCGAGGAGTACCTCGGCGACGAGGTAGAGAAAGCCGTCATCACGGTCCCCGCCTACTTCTCTGACCGCCAGCGCCAGGCGACCAAGGACGCCGGCGAGATCGCCGGCTTCGAGGTCGAACGCATCGTCAACGAGCCGACGGCCGCGGCGATGGCCTACGGGCTCGACGACGAGACCGACCAGACCGTGCTCGTCTACGACCTCGGCGGCGGCACCTTCGACGTCTCGATTCTGGACCTGGGCGGCGGCGTCTACGAAGTGGTCGCCACCAACGGCGACAACGACCTGGGCGGCGACGACTGGGACGAGGCGATCATCGACTACCTGGCAGACCAGTTCGAGGACGAACACGGCATCGACCTCCGGCAGGAGCGCCAGGCCCTCCAGCGGCTGCGAGACGCCGCCGAGGAGGCCAAACACGAACTCTCCTCGCGCAAGGAGACGACCGTCACGCTCCCCTTCATCGCCGCCGACGACGACGGCCCGAAGGACCTCGAAGAGACGATCACTCGCGCGAAGTTCGAGTCGCTGACCCAGGACCTGATCGCGCGGACCGTCGAACCGACCGAGCAGGCGCTCGCGGACGCGGGCTACGACAAGTCAGACATCGACGAGGTGATCCTCGTCGGCGGGTCGACGCGGATGCCCCAGGTCCAGGAGAACGTCGAGGAACTCACCGGCAAGGAGCCCAAGAAGAACGTCAACCCAGACGAGGCCGTCGCGCTCGGCGCGGCCATCCAGGGCGGCGTCCTCTCGGGTGACGTCGAGGACATCGTCCTGCTGGACGTGACGCCTCTCTCGCTGGGCGTCGAGGTCAAGGGCGGTCTCTTCGAGCGTCTCATCGAGAAAAACACCACCATCCCCACAGAGGAGTCGAAGGTGTTCACGACGGCGGCGGACAACCAGACGCAGGTCCAGATCCGCGTCTTCCAGGGCGAACGCGAGATCGCCGGGGAGAACGAACTGCTCGGCGAGTTCGCGCTGACGGGCATCCCGCCGGCACCCGCCGGCACCCCACAGATCGAGGTGACCTTCTCTATCGACGAGAACGGCATCGTCAACGTCACCGCCGAGGACAAGGGCTCTGGCAACACGGAGGACATCACCATCGAGGGCGGCGCCGGCCTCTCGGACGAGCAGATAGAGCAGATGCAACAGGAGGCCGAGGAACACGCCGAGGAAGACCAGCAGCGCCGCGAGCGCATCGAGGCGCGCAACCAGGCCGAGAGCACCATCCAGCGCGCCCGGACGCTGATGGACGAGAACGAGGAGACCATCGACGACGACCTCGAAGCCGACATCGAGGAGCACATCGAGGCCGTCGAGGAGACTCTCGAAGACGACGACGCCACCAAAGAGGACTGCGAGGCGGTCACCGAGGACCTGGCCGAACAGCTCCAGGAGATCGGCAAGCAGATGTACCAGCAGCAAGCCGCCGAGGGCGCCGGCGCCGCGGGTGCCGGCCCCGGCGGTATGGGCGGCGGTCCCGGTGCCGGCGCTGCCGGCGCGGGCGCGGGACCAGGCGCGGGCGCCGCCGGCCAGGGCGAGGAGTACGTCGACGCCGACTTCGAGGACGTCGACGACGAGGACGACGAGGAGTAACGGGAGTCGGCGGCCCCCTCCGGGTCTACGCGGAATCGGCGGCCCCTGGCGCCGATTGAATAGAAATCGGTGGATCCCCCGCCGGCCGGTCAAACGCGCGTTTGAGTCTCCACGAGACGCTTATCCGGGCGGCCGGTAGGGGTGGATATGCAACCCTCCAGCATGACCGATTCGGAGCGGGCCCGCGCCGCGACGGAGGCCGCCCGCCAGGTGCGGGCGACGCTCGCCGGCCGACGTCCTCCTGCGCCGGACCGGTACGAGTAGCCGACCTGTTCTGCCCGCTCACCCGGAGCGCCACGAGTAGCCGACCGGCGGCCGCCCGCGTCCGACCACCATCAGTAGCCGGGACGAGATGGACCTCCAGGGGTAATCCGCGCCCGTTGGCCGTCCGGTCTTCACTCCCCGTTCTCGACTGCGCGCCAGAGATAGAGGCTGGCGTAACTCCGGTACGGTGTCCACGCCGACGCGCGCTCGCGCATCTCGCTCCGGGAGAGGTCCTCGTCGAAGACGGCCCGCATACCCTTCCTGATGCCCAGGTCCTCGACCGGGAAGACGTCCGGGCGACTGAGACCGAACAGCAGGACCATCTTGGCGGTCCACGGGCCGATGCCGCGGACCTCGCTCAGTTCGTCGGCGACCGCCGTGTCGTCCATGCCCGTGAAGTAGTCGTGGTCCCAGCCCCACTCGCGGAACGCTCTCGCGGTGGACCTGACGTAGTCGGTCTTGGCCGCCGAGAGTCCTGCGTCGCGGAGCAGTTCCCGGTCGGCCGCCAGGACCGCCTCGGGGGTCACCTCGACGCGTTCGAACAGGCGCTCTCGGATCGCGGCCGCGGCCTCCATCGACACCTGCTGGCGTATCAGCGAGACGACGAGGCGCTCGTAGAGGTCCTCAGCCGGCTCCAGGGAGAGGGGTCCGTGCGCCTCGACGACGGACCCGAGCGCCGGGTCTACCACGAGGGCGTCATAGGCGTCAGCCGCGGTGGCCGTCCCCGCGGCCTCGGCGGCTTCAGCGGCCTCGGCTCCCTCCGCGGCCTCGGCGGCTTCAGCGGCCTCGGCTCCCTCCGCGGCCTCGGCGGCATCAGCGGCCTTGACGCCCTCCGCGGACTCGCCACTCTGGGGGTCGGTCGTCTCCCGCTCTCTCTCGGAGGTCATCACGTCCCGCTGGGGGCCGGTCACTGATGGCGGTTTCGGACGGGCTATCCGCCGGGGACCCACGCCGGGTCCGGCACCTCCTCGCAGGCCGAGATTTCACCGTTCCCGGTCGATGTGTCACCGGCCCGTCCGTCCCCGGTCGATGGGTCAGCGGACTGTCCGTCCCCGGTCAGGGGGTCGGCGGGGCCTCCGTCGCCGGCCGCGGGGTCGGCCAGCGGGTCCTCGGGAGTGTCGCGAGACTCCGGTGCGGTCTCCTGGTCCGGGGTGTCGACCCGCTCCGCGGGGTTGCCCGCGACGGTCGCACCGGGGGGCACGTCCTCGACCACGACCGCGCCGGCACCGACCGTCGCGCCCTCCCCGACGGTGATGTCGCCGATGAGCGTCGCACGCGCGCCCAGCGTCACGCCGTCGCGGACGGTGGGATGACGCTTGACCGGTCGCGGGTCGCTCCCGCCCAGCGTCACGCCGTGGTACATCGAGACGTCGTCACCGACCTCGGCGGTTTCGCCGACGACGACGCCCATCCCGTGGTCGATGACGACGCGCCGCCCCAGTGTCGCGGCGGGGTGGATCTCGACGCCGGTCACGAAGCGCGTGACCTGCGAGAGCGCACGGGCCGTGAGCCGGAACCCCCGGTTCCAGAGCCAGTGGGCGACCCGGTGGGCCCAGACGGCGTGCAGTCCCGCGTACAGCAACACCTCGGCGGTGGATTTCGCCGCGGGGTCTGTCTCTCTGACTGTGCGAACGTCTTCGGTGAATCTGTCGAACATTGGGTGTCCGGTCTGTGAGTGTGGTCTGCGGGCTGGGCGAGCCGTCAGAAAGAGCGGGCGCTCAACAACAACACCGCCGGCCCAGCGCTGGCTGGTCGAAGGCGATACGACCGGACGAACGCGAGCGCCCGTAGCGCATACCTACTAGTCGTTCGCCCAGCTTTGTAAATGATGCGACACGGCCAGGAGGTTGCTAAATGATGCGACACGGCCAGGAGGCCGCGGAGACGGGGTTCAGACCATCCCCTTGCCGAGCAACTCGCGGGCGATGATGTTCTTCTGGATCTCGGTGGTGCCCTCGTAGATCTGGGTGATCTTCGCGTCGCGGTAGAACCGCTCGACGTCGAAGTCGTCGACGTAGCCCGCCCCGCCGTAGACCTGGACGGCTTCGTCGGCTACCTCGACGGCCACGCGGGAGGCGTACTCCTTGGCCATCGAGGCGAGTTTCGTGAGCTGGTCTTCCCTGTGGTCGACGCTCCAGGCCGACTTGTAGGTGAGTTGCCGCGCGGCCTCTGTCTCCGTGTACATCTCCGCGAGTTTGTGCTGGATGGCCTGGAACTCGCTTATCGGGCGGTCGAACTGCTCGCGCTCCTGGGCGTACTCGAGGGCGCGCTCGGCCGCGCCGCGGGCGATACCGACCCCCTGTGCCGCCACGGCGGTGCGCGTCTCGTCGAAAAACTGCATCAACTGCAGGAACCCGCCCCCGCGGGTCCCCACGAGGTTCTCCTCGGGTACCCGGACGTCGTCGAAGAGCAGTTCGGCCGTGTCCGAGGCGCGGATCCCGAGTTTCCCCGTGATCTTCTCGGCCTCGAAGCCGTCGCGGTCGGCCTCGACAACGATCTGCGAGAAGCCGTTGTACCGCCCCTCGGCCTCAGGGTCGGTCTCACAGAGGACGACGAAGAAATCCCCCACCGAGCCGTTGGTGATCCACATCTTGTTGCCGTTGACGACCCACTCGTCGCCGTCCTTCTCGGCGCTGGTCGACACCGCCGAGACGTCCGACCCGACGTCCGGCTCGCTGATGGCCGAACCCATGATCGCCTCGCCGGTCGCGACCGGTTCCAGGAACCGCTCTTTCTGGTCGTCGGTCCCGAAACCGATGAGCGCGTCCGCGCCGAACGCGGCCGCCGCGATACTCAGCCCGGTCCCCGCGTCGGCCGCGAACAACTCCTCGATGATGACGATGTTCGTCAGGTAGTCGTAGCCGACGCCGCCGTACTCGACCGGGATGTTCGCCCCGACCAGCCCGAGCTCGGCCGCCTGGTCGACGATCTCGTGCGGGAACTTCTCCGCTCGGTCGTACTCCGTCGCGACAGGCCTGATCTCGTTGTCCGCGAATCGCCTGACCTCGTCGCGGACCTGCTGTTGCTCGTCGGTGAGCGTGAAATCCATATGTGATACGTTGACGCGCGGCGTATATAATAGTTCTTACACAATATCAAACCCGTTGGGGGTTTTCGAGGGAGAGAAACCTTGAAACGGGAGCCGAGCGACCGTTCACACGCTATGGACTTCGAGGATATCGAGCGTATCACGGTACTCGGTGCGGGGAACATGGGCCACGGCATCGCCGAGGTCGCGGCACTGGCTGGCTACGACGTGCGACTGCGCGACATCAAAGAGGAGTTCGTCCAGAACGGCTACGACCAGATCGAGTGGTCGCTGGGCAAACTCGCCGAGAGGGGCCAGATAAGCGAGAGCGAGGCCGACGCGACGCTCGAGCGCGTCACGCCGCTGGTCGACTTCGAGGAGGCGGCCAGCGACGCCGACGTCGTCATCGAGGCCGTCCCCGAACAGATGTCGACAAAAAAAGATGTCTACGAGGAACTCGAACAGTACGCCCCCGACGAGGCCATCTTCGCGACGAACACCTCCAGCCTCTCGGTGACCGAACTCTCGGAGGTGACCGACCGGCCCGAGCAGTTCTGCGGGATGCACTTCTTCAATCCGCCGGTGCGGATGACGCTGGTCGAGGTCATCTCGGGCGAGCACACCAGCGAGGAGACACTCGACGCGGTCGAGGAACTCGCCGAGGCGTTCGAGAAGTCGCCGGTCCGGGTGCGCAAGGACTCGCCGGGGTTCATCGTCAACCGCGTGCTCGTCCCGCTGATGAACGAGACCTGCTGGCTCGTCCACGACGGGGTCGCGACCGTCGCCGAGGTCGACTCGACGACCAGTTTCGAGATGGGGATGCCGATGGGGGCGTTCGAACTCGGCGACCAGGTCGGCCACGACGTGACCCTGCACGTCCTTGAGTACATGAACGAGGTCCTGGGCGAGGCCTACGAGCCCTGTCCGCTCCTAAAAGAGAAAGTCGAGGCCGAGGAACTCGGCAAGAAGACGGGCGAGGGCTTTTACGACTACGAGAACGGCGGCGTCGAGATCCCAAGCGACGAGGCCCGCGAGGACGTCGCCGACCGACTGCTGGCAGTGATGGCCAACGAGGTGGGCAAACTGGTCGAGAACGACGTTGCCCGGGTCGGCGACGTCGACGAGGCGATGGGGCTGGGCGCCGGCTTCCCGGAGGGGCCCGGACGCATGGCCGACGAACACGGCCTCGCGGCGCTCGTCGAGACGCTCGAAGGCCTCCACGAGGAGACCGGCCACCCGCGGTACGCGGTCTCAGACGGGCTCCGTGCGGCCGCCGAGGCGGGCGGCTTCTACAACGAGGACGAGGAGTCGGAGCACAGCTACGAACAGGTCAAGGTGAGCGTTGACGGGATGGTCGGTCACATCGAACTCGACAGGCCCCAGCGGATGAACACCATCACGCCGCGGATGATCGACGAACTTGACGCCGCTCTCGACGAGTTCGAGGCCGACGACGACGTCCGTGCGGTCCTCCTGGAGGGGAGCGGCGACCGGGCGTTCTCGGCGGGGTTCGACGCCGCCAGCGCCTCCCCCGAGAGCCCGCTCGCCGCCGCCGACATGTCTCGCGAGGGCCAGCAGGTGTTCGGCCGCCTGGAGGAGGTCGGTATGCCCGTCCTCGCGGCCGTCGACGGCTACTGTCTCGGCGGCGGGATGGAACTGGCGACCGCCGCGGACATGCGGATCGCCAGCGAGGGCGCCCAGTTCGGCCAGCCCGAGCACAACCTCGGTCTGCTCCCCGGGTGGGGTGGCACCCAGCGGCTCAAACACGTCGTCGGAGAGGGTCGCGCCAGTGAGATCATCTTCACCGCGCGCAACGACTACGACCCCGAGACGATGTACGACTACGGCTTCGTCAACGAGGTCGTCGGCCCCGACGAGTACGACGACCGCAAGTGGGAACTGGCGCGTGACCTGGCCGCCGGCCCGCCCGTCGCCCAGAAACTGACCAAGCGTGCGATGCTCGCGGGCCGGGACGACACCGACGCCGGCCTCGAAGTCGAGGCCGCCGCCTTCGGGACCCTCTTTACCACCGACGACGTCTGGGAGGGGCTGGCCGCCTTCCAGCAGGACCGCGAACCCGAGTTCGAAGGGAAATAGACCGCCGTTCCGGCGGGGACTCCTCGTCGGCGGGCCGCTAGTTCAGGCGTCCACCTGTCGCCGTCGGTCGGTTCCGGCGCTCGCCCGTCTTCAGCGGGCCGCCGGTTCAGGCGCCCACCACGCCAGGACGGCCCCACAGACCGCGAGCGCCGAGGCGACGAGAAACGCCGTCCCGTAGCCCGCCCGCTCGATGAGCGCACCCCCGGCGATGGGGGCCAGGAAGGCGCCCGCGAGGCCGACACTCGTCAGGAAGGCCACCGCCGTGGCGGCGACGCGGGGCTCGACGACTTCGCGGACGTAGGTAAACGACAGCCCCAGCGTGAGCTGGATGGCGAAGCCGGCAAACAGGAGGACGGCGACCAGCAGTACGGGCGACCGGAGCGACGTGAAAGCGACCAGAAGCGGCCCGGCCCCACAGAAGGAGGCCAGCAGGACGGGCCGTCGCCGGCCGCCGAAGACGCGGTCCGAGAGGACGCCGCCGCTGACCCGCGAGACAACCCCCACCCCGGGGAAGGCAGACAGGACGAGCCCGCTGAGTCCCAGCGACAGGCCGACCGCCTCGGTCAGGTACGACGACCCCCAGCTGTTGACGAACAGGTACAGCGCGTAGCCGAGAAAGCCCAGCGTCCCGACCAGCCAGACGCTCCGGTTGCAGAACACGGCACCGAGTTCCCGCGGCGACGGCGCGTCGCCGCCGTGGTCGCCGAACCCCCGGCTCAGCGGCCAGAAGGCGACGAACCCGGCGAACGCGATGCCCGTGAAGACCACGAAGATCGCGGGCCAGCCAAGCCGGCCGGCGACGACAGGCCCGGCGGCCTGCCCGAGGGCGAACCCGACCGGGCCGCTCGCGGTGAAAGCACCCACGGCGGTCGCCCGGGCGTCCGCGGGAACGGCACGGCTCACGATGTCGATGCCGGCGTTCCAGACGACGACGAAGGCGACACCGCCGACCGCCCGGGAGGCGATGAGCGACCAGTACTCGCCGCGCCGGGCTGCGACCCACCCCCAGACCCCGGCCAGAAAGAGCGCGAGGACCGCGACCGCGACCGCCGTCCTGGCGTTCGTCCGGTCGAGTACCGCGCCGGCCGGCAGGCTCGTCACGACCGCCGTCCCGAACATCACTCCGACGACGAGCCCCGCGGCGGTCGGGCCCACGCCCAGCGAGTCCCGGAGCAGCGGCGTCACGCTCGCGGGCACGATCTCGTAGGCGGCCAGCCCCGCGGAGATGAGACTCGCACCGCCGACCAGTCCCCAGGTCCGCGCCGGCGACCCGGCGGTCGCTCCGGTCCCGTGGTCGTCACCCGAGCGTGTCATGGTCGAGGCCCCGAGAGACAGTCGTGCGGGAGATTGCGGGGCAGGTACCAGTACCTGTCGGTCTCGGGGCGGGGCGCGGGCCTGGTCGGGGCGCGGGACTCACACGGGTCCGCCCGAACTCCGCCGCCGGGATTTCACAAGAGTCTAATCGGGTCCGTGAGAGGGTGAGCCTATGCGACCAGTCGACGACTCACCGGTCGTTCGCAACGGCAAGACGATCGTCCTGGCTCACGACCACGGCATGGAACACGGCCCCAAGCAGTTCGCCGGCGTCGAGGAGCGCCTCGACCCGAACACCGTCTTCGAGATGGCGACCCACGACGCGGTGACGGCGCTGGCCGTCGGGAAGGGGCTGGCCGAGACCTACTACCCGAGCTACGAGGACGAAGTGAACCTCCTGGCGAAACTGAACGGCGGCTCCGACCTCTGGATGGGCGAACCGTACTCGCCCCACAACTGGAGCGTCGACTACGCGGCCGAACTCGGCGCCGACGCCATCGGCTACACCATCTACCCGGGCGTCAACGAGGAACCCCGGATGTTCGAGGACTTCCGGCCGGTCCAGGAGCGCGCCCGCGACCACGACCTCCCGGTGGCGATGTGGTCGTACCCCCGCGGCCAGGCGATCAAGGAACACCGCAGCCGGGACGTCATCGCCTACGCCGCACGGATCGCGCTGGAACTGGGCGCCGACTTCGCGAAGGTCAAGTACCCCCGCAGCGAGGAGGCGATGGCCCACGCCGTCCGCTCGGCCGCGGACTGTAACGTCCTGCTGTCGGGCGGGTCCAAGACCAGCGACAGGGATTTCCTCGAACTCGTCGAGGAGGTCATCGGCGTCGGCGCGTCGGGCCTGGCGGTCGGCCGCAACGTCTGGCAGCGCGAGAACCCCTACGAGATGCTGGACATGCTCGAACAGGTGGTCTTCGAGGGCGCGTCCGCGGACGAGGCGCTGGCCTGAGCCATGACCGACCCAGAGACCCGGGAGGCGGTCACCGCCTGTCGCGAGGGGCTGCCCGACGCTCCGTCGGGCGGCCGACTCGTCTTCGGGTTCGACGGTTACGTCGACCGCGTCCGGACGATAGTCGCGGACCGCCAGGACGCCGACAGCTTCGACCGCCTGGAGACGCTGGCGGCCGTCTCCGAACGGCTCGCGGACTCGGTCGCCGCCGGCAGTTCGCTCACCTTCGAGTGGGTTCAAGACGGTATCAGGACAGGCGGCCACACCTGCCACCTCGCGCGGGCGTTCGGGACGCTCGGCTTCGACCCGGTGATGGTCGGGATGTACGGCCGACCGGTTCGCGACGTCTTCGCCGAGGAGTTCGGCGCATACAGGCTCCACTCGATGGGCGAACCCGGCGAGACCGACGCCGTCGAGTTCGACGACGGGAAACTGATGCTCACCGAGTCGGGCGACACGCTGGGCGTCGACTGGGACCAGATTACGGGAACGGTCGGCCGCGAGACGCTCGCCGACCACCTCGACGGCGCCCGCCTGATGGGCGTCGGCTACTGGTCTGAGACGCCCGACTTCCCCGGCATCCTCGCCGGCCTGACCGACCTCTGGACGGACCTGGCCGACCCGCCGGGGACCCTCTTCGTCGACACGGGTGACGTCCGGAAACTCGACCCGGAGAACCTGCGCGCCGGCGTCGACGCCGTCCGCACCCTCGCAGCGGTCGTCCCCGTCACGGTGTCGGCCAACCGCGCGGAGACGGCGACCCTCGCCGACGCGCTGGCCGACGGCCCCGTCGACGAGTGGTCGACGCTCGAACGGGCCGCGGCGGTCCGGGACCGCCTCGGCGTCGAGCGCGTCGTCGGCCACGGCGTCGACTCCTCGGTCGTCGCGGGCGCCGACGGGACCCGGGCGAGCGTCGCCGTCCCCAGAATCGAGGACCCGGTGATGACGACCAGTTCCGGCGACCACTTCAACGTCGGTTTCGCGCTCGGCCTGGTCGAGGGACTTCCCGACCCCGCGGCGCTCGTCCTCGGCAACGCCGCCGCGGGCCTGTTCGTCCGGAGCGGCGAGTCGCCCGCCTACGACGAGGTCCGGGAGTTCGTCGAGGGGTATCTCGACGCGTTCTGAGGAGACGCACGGGACCGGCCGTTCTCCAGTCGCGCTCAGGACTCGCGCGTCAGTTCGACGGCCGCCGCGGCCTCGTCGAGTCCGTCGAACACCGGGACGCTCGTGCCGGCGGCCCCGACGACGCGGGAGGCGACGGCCACGCCCCGGCGGAGGGCCTGCTCGTCGTCGGCCCCGGCGTCGCTGGCCGCGAGCACCCCCGCGAACAGCGCGTCGCCCGCGCCGACCGTATCGACGACTTCGACGTCCACGGCGGCCGCGTGGAAGGCCGCGTCCGGGCCCACGAGTATCGCGCCGTCACCGCCCAGCGAGGCGACGACGCGCTCGAACCCCTGCTCGCGGAGCGCCCCCGCGGCGGCGAACGCCTCGGGGACCGACTCGACTGACCGCCCGGTCGCGGCCGCGAGTTCCGCCTCGTTTGGCTTGCAGTAGGCGTAGTCCCCGTCCAGCGCCGCCAGCGACTCGCCGCCGACATCGACTGCGGTCGCCCACTCGCCCGCGGCCGCCACGCGGTCGACCGCCGAGACGTCCAGCCCCGGCGGCAGACTCCCACAGACCGCGACCACGTCGGGGTCGTGGCGCCGCAACGTCTCGACGACCGCGTCGACCGCTTCCCCGCCGACATCCGGACCGCGGTGGTTGACCTTGTACTCGCTGTCACCGGCCAGAACCGTCGTGTTCAGCCGCGTCAGCCCGTCCGTCCCGACGAAGTCGGTGTCGATCTCTCCCTCCAGGGCGGTCCTGATGTACTCGCCGGTGAACCCGCCGACGAGGCCGGTCGCCAGCGTCTCCCCGCCCAGTCCGGCGACGTATTGT
Source organism: Halobacteriales archaeon QS_4_69_31 (assembly GCA_003021655.1). Taxonomy (GTDB): domain Archaea; phylum Halobacteriota; class Halobacteria; order Halobacteriales; family Haloarculaceae; genus QS-4-69-31. The sequence goes on along the minus strand of PXRP01000030.1, from coordinate 64,072 downwards.
GAGACGTTGATACCTTTCCCCCCGGCGTCGAACCGCTCGTCGCCGGAGTACTGGACGGCACCGTCTTCGAGGGCGGCCCCGACCGCCAGCGTGTGGTCGACCGCCGGGTTGAACGTGACCGTCAGGATCACGCCACGCTCACCCGTCGAGCGTCGTCGGTCCGGCCCGGCCGTTCGCGCGTGACTGTCATGGGCGAACCCGCGGCGGGCCGGCGTAAAAAATTACAGGTCCGCCCGCGTCACCGGGCCAGTCTGACCTCGTCGCCGACACCCACCCCGAAGGCCTCGTCGCCCCGTCCCCGATTGACCGCGAGTTCGACGTTGCCGTGGCTGCCGACAGTGACCAGTCGTCGCCCCTCCGCCAGCGCCGCGTAGGCTCGCCGGACCGGCGCAGGTTCGCCGTCGACGCGGACCTCCTCTAAGCCGTCGAGCACGTCGCCGGGGACGTTCGTTATCGCGTTCCCGAAGCCGTCGACGACGAGCACCTCGCCCGTGGCGGTTGTCTCGCCGACCGCGGGGTCGGGAAAGCGCAGGTCCACCCACTCGTCTGTCGGCCGGCACCGCTTGAGGTCGCCGACGCTGTCCGCGTCGTGGACGGCGGCGGCCGCGGGGGCGAAGACGTCCCGGCCGTGGAAGGTGTTGCTCGCCGTCTCCGCGTCGTCGTACTCGACCTCCCAGACCCGAATGCCCGCGGCGCCGTCGGTGGCGCTCTCGTTCCCGGTATCGACGTCCGCCGTCGCCCCGTCGTCCGTGGTACCTGGTTCCGGTGTGGGATCTTCGCCCGCGAGGCGCCGGGCGACCGGAAGCGCGACGCCGTTGTCGGGCGCGACGACCCGATGGCCGCCGGCCTCGACGACCAGCGCCGCGCGGTCGGTGCCGACGCCGGGGTCGACGACCACGCAGTGGGTCGCCGGCGGGAAGTACGGGACCACCTCCCGGAGCCAGAACGCCGCCGCGCGGACGTCCTGGCGCGGGAAGTCGTGGGCGATATCCTCGATGCGCGCGCCGCTCCGTGCACAGATGACCCCCCGCATCGCCGCGGGGTAGGGGCTACCGAAATCCGAGGCGAGCGTGATCACGGTCGGCCGATGGCCCGAGAAGGGGTTACCTCTTGCGGTCGTCGGGTCCGGAAATCACACACCTCGCACCTGTTCGAACGCCGGGACCCCCGATAACCGACGACAGCTTACTCTCCGGGGCCGTAGGCGGCCGCTACTTCCGCGAGGAGTTCGTCGGTCGTCGCCCACGTGTGCGCGCGGTCCACGCGGTCCAGCGAGAGCAGGTAGTGTGCGAACATCCCGTCGTAGGCCGCGTGCTGTTTCTCGTCTGTCTCGTAGGTCCGGTAGAAGGCTCGCGTCCGGTCGCGGTAGCTCGGCTGGTCGACGTAGCCAGCCTCCCACGCGTGGCCCCCCCGGGAGTGTTCGTACACCCCGACGATGTGGTCCGCGTAACTGACCAGTAGCTTGAACTTCGAGGTGAACAACTCGCTGAGGTCCATGATCTCGTCCATCAGGAACGCGTCGACGGTGTCGTCCCCACTCGACGGCTCTGCCTCGCTCGCGAGCGCGTCCCGGACCGCTTCCAGTCGGGGCCGCTCGTCCGCGTCGTAGGAACCGAGCACGAAGTAGGAGGTCGCGTCGACGAACCGCCCGAGGTCCTCGTGCATCGCCGTCTGGACCGCCTCGACGCGCTCGGGCGTGAGTTCCTCGCCGGGCTGGCCACCCAGTCTGTCGACGACCTCCCAGGTGCTGTCGTCCATAGCGGCCACGAGACACCGTCCTCACCTAACGGTTCGGAAACGGGACCGGAAGTGGACCCGGCGCCCCAAAACCACTTCGAGTTTCGTCGAAATGGTTATCCGCCCGGGGCACGAACGTTCAGGCAGGATGTCCCGTCCAGACGCCGCCTCGCTCACGCCGACCGAGCAGAGAGCGGGCCTCGACCCGATCAGGGCGTTGAGTGCCCTCGACGACACGACCCGCGCGAACGTCGTCGGGACGATCGTCGGCCATCCGGAGGGTGCCCCTTCGAAGAAGGAACTCGAATACTACAACCCGAGCGTCGCGGCGTCGACGCTCACCGACCACCTCAGACGGCTGGAGGAGGTGGGACTAGTCGAGGTCGTCGAGCGGGACCGCGAGGGGCTCGAACGAGGCCAGCCCTACCGGTTCTTCCGGCTCACCGACGCCGCCCGCGAACTCTTCGACAGGAACAATCTCTTCGAGCCCGAGGCCTACCGCGCCCTGTTCGCCGGAGTCGAGAAAACCGACGAGATCGAAGCCGCCGAAGCCGTCGAGCGCCCTGATAGCCGGGAGTGAACAACGTCGACGCGACGGGGAGCCGTCACCTGCGCCCTGATAGCCGGGAGTGAACGACGTCGACGCGACGGGGAGCCGTCACCTGCGCCCTGGGCCGACGAGAGACGGCCGGACTGGACTCCGACGGCAGGTGACCGGACCAGACCCGCCTCTGACGAACGCGTCGCGGCGGTGGGGACGGCCTGCCGGTCAGTCGTCCTCGGCGGGGTCAAGCGCCTGCTGGGCGACCCGTTCGCTGGCCCGCTCGACGAACTCGTCGGGGAGGCGCTCTATCTCGCCGGCCTGGACGCGCCAGAGGTTCGCGTACAGGCCGTCGGCCGAGAGCAACTTCTCGTGGGTGCCCCGTTCGACGATCTCGCCGTCCTCGACGACGAGGATGGTGTCGGCGTCCCGGACGGTCGAGAGGCGGTGAGCGATGACGACGGTCGTCCGCTCGGCCGCGAGGTCGTCGATCGAGCGCTGGATCAGCATCTCGGTCTCGGTGTCGACCGCCGAGGTCGCCTCGTCGAAAATCAGTATGCCCGGGCTCTGGAGGATGGTCCGGGCGATGGCGACCCGCTGGCGTTGCCCGCCCGAGAGTTTGACCCCACGCTCGCCGATGTCGGTCTCGTAACCGTCGGGGAGGTTCGTGATGAACTCGTGGGCCTCGGCGCGCTTGCACGCCGCCACGACCGCCTCGCGGTCGGCGTCGAAGTTCCCGTACCTGATATTCTCGGCGACGGTGCCGTCGAACAGGAAGTTGTCCTGGCCGACATAGCCCATCGCACCCCGGAGGCTCGACAGCGTCACGTCCCGGACGTCGTGGCCGTCCACGCGGACGGCGCCCTCGTTGACGTCGTAGAGCCTGAGGAGGAGTTTGACGATGGTCGTCTTGCCGGCTCCCGTCGGGCCGACCAGCCCCACCGTCTCACCGGGGTCGACGTCGATCTCGACGTCCTCCAGGACCGGTTGCTCGTCGTACGCGAAGGTGACGTCGTCGTACTCGACGCGGCCCTCGACCTCGGGCAGGTCGACGGCGTCCGGTGCGTCTCTGATGTTCACGGGCAGGCTCATCAGCCCGAGGATGCGCGTGGTGGAGGCCTTCGCGTCCTCGTAGCGGTCGACGATGTTGCCCATCTGGGCGAGTGGGTTGACCATCCGCTGGGTGAGGATGAGGAAGGTGACCAGCGTCCCGGCGGTCAACTCGCCGGTGAGCGGTCCGGGCGGTCCCTCGATGAGCCAGAGCCCGCCGACGACGAACGTCGCGACGAAGGCGATAGAGGTCAGCGCCTGCAGTCCCGGCCGGTAGATGAAGTTCAGGCGCAACGCCAGCCAGTCCAGCCGGAAGTAGGTGTAGGAGTGGTCCTCGACGCGGTCGTCCTCGTACTCCTCGGTGTTGGCGGCCTTGATGACCTGGATACCGTTGAGGTTGTTCTCCAGGCGACTGTTGAGGTCGCCGACCGACTCCCGGACGTCGGCGTAGCGCTGTTCGGCCAGGCGCATGAACCAGTAGGTGAAAACGGCGGCCACGGGCACGACGAACAGCGTGACGACGGCCAGTTGCCAGTTCAGCGAGACCAGGATGGCCGCGATGCCCAGGATGAGTACGCTCAACTGGATCGCGTTGCCCATCATGTCGTCGAGGAACCGCTCCAGCCTGTTGGTGTCGTTCGAGAGGATAGACATCAGTTCGCCGGTCTGGACCTCGTTGAAAAACTCCATGTCCAGGCGCTGCATCTGCTGGTAGGTGACGGTCCTGACCTCGTGTTTTACGCGGTGTGAGAAGAGGTTTAGCGTGGTCTGGCGGACGAAGTTCATCACCGCCGACCCGACCATGGCGACGCCCATCACGCCGACCGAGAACCAGAACTGCTCGCTGGTCCCCGTCGGGAGCCACGACCCCGGAACGTACGGCAGCCCGAACGGCTTGTCCTGGCGAAACAGCGAGTCGATTGCGGCGCCGAGGATCACCGGCGGGACCAGCGACAGGAAGCGGGCGGCCATGCTCGACAGCACGCCGATGACGAACCACCGACGGTTGCCGTGACCGTACCGCTGGAAGAGCGTAATTAGCGGCCGCGAGACCTCCTCTCGGTGGCGTCTGATGTACTCCGGGTCGACCGCGTCGTCCGAACTCACTGTGGGTCCTGACGCGGTTGTTAGTCACCGCCGATTAAATGGCCGGCGGTGGCCCACACTCTTCGCCGGTTTCGCGGTCCGCGCCGTCCCCGGCCTCTTCCAGGATGATTTCGTGGGGGACGCCACCACGAACCACGGTCTCGGTGTCGACCGACGCGAGTCTGTCGGCGACGTCCGCGACGAGTTCCGTGCCGGTCGCTTCGGCCTGCTCGTGAAAGTCGTCGGTCCCGAGACGGTGGCCGACCCTGTAGGGCTTCTCCGTCGACTGTCCGCCGCGGTGTGAGGATCCTACACCGCCCCCGTGCTCGCAGGGGCGACAGGACACACCGGCCGTGGGCGCCACACCGGGCCTGGGTGCCAGCTACCGGCCCCTCGCAAGCCGACCACGCGGTCAGTCCCAGAAACTCCTGGTCCGTGCGTACTCGCGTTCGCGCCGGAGGATGTCCCGGTAGAACTCGTCCTCGTCCTCTCGGAGTTTGTTGATGATCCGGGCGGCGTTGTGCGGGCCGACGCCTCGCGCCGCGAGTGCGATGACGGCCTGTTTCCCGTGGCTCTGGACGAGACTCCCGGACTGGTAGGCCCGCTCTGTCTGTTTTTGTTGCTCGTCGTCCTTGTCGTCGGCCCTGACTGCCGTCACCACGTCCTCGGCCCAGGGGTTGAGCGCGGCGATGCGCGTCGACCCACACTCGGGACACTCGGGCTGGTCACGGACGCGCCTGACCGGCTTCTTCCGCTCCCACTCCTGGCAGTGCAGACACAGGAGGATGACACGGTCGTTCCGGATGCGCTCGCGGACCGTCTGGATGACGCTGGCGTCGGCGTGGTCGGGCGAGAGCAACTCCTGGCCGGCCGAGCGCCCGCCCAGTCCCAGCGCCGTCCGGTCGCCGACCACCTCGACCGGGAGGTCGCCCGACTGAATGCGCCGGAGGACGTCCATCGCACCCGCGACGTCCAGGTCCTCGTGGAGCATGGCGCGGACGGCCTCGTCGTAGACAGGCGTGTCCGCGAGCGCGTCCAGCAGGCGGTCCCGCCCGAAGCGGTTGCTGCTCCCGCGGCCCCGCCAGCGCTTGAGCGCGCCGAACTTCGCCGCGACCTGCGCGAGCTTGAACGTGAGGGCGTCGGCGTTCTTCAGGCTCATCTCGATGAGGTCCGGGACGTGGTCGGGCTCGGTCTCCTCCAGTATCTCGACGACGTCGGTGCCGGCGACGCCGCGGGGGACCTCCAGTTCGATCCGGTAGGGGTCGACCTCCATGGCCACCGCGGAGCCGGTCCGCTGGCCGAGCAACGCCGAGACGAGCCGTCCCAGCGTCTCGTTGACCGTGTGGCCCAGGCAAGCGTTGACGACGAGTTCGCGCCCGCGGAACTCGACGACGACCGTGTCGTCGGTCGGTATCGGCCCCTCGTGGTCTGCCAGCTGTTCGAATCCCCTGGTGACGGTGTCGACGTCCCCGTCGTAGCGGGCCGTGAACTCGCGAGCGACGCGCTCGACGGGAGCGCCGTCCTGGAGTTGCGGGCCGGCGACGCCGCGCATCTCGCCGACCTCGCTCGCGACGGCCATCGGGACGGGGATCTCCTGGCCGGTCCAGGACGGCACCTCGCCGCCCGGGTCCTCGACCGGCGAGACGGTCACGACCGCCTCGTCCTCGTCTATCTCGGTGATCCGCCACATCTCGCCGCGCTGGATGAACACCTCGCCGGGGGCCGCGAAGTTGACGACGAACCGCTCGTCGAGCGTGCCGACCTCGCGGCCGCTCGCGACGTCCTCGACGGTGTAGTTCGCCTCGTCGGGGATCATCGAGAGGTTGTGGTAGAAGTACTGCCAGGTCCCTCGGCGTTTCTCGATGCGGTCGGCGTCCTCGTCGAGCCAGACGACCCGGTTGCCCGCGAGTTCGCGTACGACCCGTTTGAACTGGGCTTCCCCCAGGTCGCGAAACGGGTAGGCCCGCGTCAGTATCTCGTAGGCGCGTGCCGCCCTGACCTCGCCGAGGTCCATGACGATGCCGGCGACTTGGTTGGCGACGGTGTCGAGGCTGTCCTCGTGGATACCGGGGGGTTCGACCTCGCCGTCGCGGGCGCGCCGGGCGATGGCCAGCGCCTCAAGCGTGTCGTCGGGGTGGGTCGTCACCACCGTCCCGCGGGAGACCCGGTCGCGGCGGTGGCCGGCCCGGCCGACCCGCTGGAGCAGCCGCGTCACCTGCCGCGGGCTGTTGTACTGTATCACGTGGTCGACGTGGCCGACGTCGATACCGAGTTCCATCGAGGAGGTACAGAGCAGTCCGTCCAGGTCGCCGGCCTTGAACCGCTCCTCGACGTCGATGCGGGCCTCCGCGGCCAGCGAGCCGTGGTGGACGCCGATGTCCGCGTCGAGTTCCTTGAACCGCGAGCCCAGCGCCTCCGCGAGCTGTCGTGTGTTGACGAATATCAGCGTCGACTCGTACTCCTCGACTAGGTCGGCGATGTAGCGGACGTGGCTCGCGAACTCGGGCTCGGTCATCAGTTCGCCCGCGAGTTGTTCGTCGGTCTCGCGGACCGACGGCGAGCGGACGCGCACGTCCAGACGACTGCCCACGTCGATCTCGACTATCTCGCAGCCCCGGTCGCCGGTCAGGAACCGCCCCACCTCGTCGGGGTCGCCGACGGTCGCGGAGAGGCCGACCAGCTGGAACGGGCCGGCCACCTCCCGGAGCCGTTCGAGCCCGACCGTGAGTTGTGCGCCGCGTTTCGAGGCGGCGAGTTCGTGCACCTCGTCGACGACGACGTGCTCGATGTCGGCGAGTCCCGTCCGGAGTTTCGACCCCGTGAGCATCGCCTGGAGCGTCTCAGGCGTGGTCACGAGCACGTCCGGGGGGTCGTCTGCCTGCTGCTGGCGCTGGTAGTCGGTCGTGTCGCCGTGGCGCACCTGGACGTCCAGGTCCAGTCTGTCGCCCCACCACTCCAGGCGCTCGCGCATGTCGCGGTTCAGCGCCCGCAACGGCGTCACGTAGAGCGCGCCGATACCGAACCGCGCCCCGCCTTCGAGCGCGTCGAAGACCGGCAACATCGCCGTCTCGGTCTTGCCCGTCCCCGTGGGTGCGACGACGAGAACGTGCTCGCCCGCGACTAGCGACTCGGTCGCCCGGCGCTGTGGCTCGGTCGGCGTGTCGAAGCCGCGCTCGGAGAGGGCCGTCCTGACCGCCTCGCCGAAGGCCGCGAAGGCGGCGTCGCCTGCCCCCTCCCGCCCGGAGTCGGGGCCGGACTCCGGAACGCCGTCCGCGTCTGTCATCGCGTGTCGTTGGGCGCGGTCCGGATTAAGGGCCGCGGTCCCGACACGAGAACTGCCACACGATGCGGGAATCGCCTCCAGACACCGGATTCACCGCCAGACGCGGGAACCGCCGGGACTATCACCGCGCGCCCGCTGGAGCCGGTATGGACGTCTCGGACCGGCACAACTGGCTGCTCTCGGGACTGGTCGGCCTCCTGCTCGTCGCGAACGGGCTCGCGCGGCTCCCGAGGTGGTCCTCGGCGCTGGACCTCGTGCTCGCCGGCGCGCTCGTCACCGGCGGCGGCCTCGCCTCGGTCAACGCCTACGTCGGCCTCCGGGACCCCGACAGCGTCGCGGACGACTACTGGACGACCCGGAAGACGCTCGTCAACGCCGTCGCGGTCCTCGTGCTCTCGGTGTTGCTCGCCGGCGTGCTCGCCCGTCCACTCGCCTGACCGCCCTGTCGCTCGACAGACCGTGGGTGCAATGCGCCGCCCGCGCGTTCAGACGCGGCGGAAATCGCCGAGCCTGGTCCCGTCCAGCAGGTACGCCTCGCCGTCGTCGAGGCCCGCCGGGAGAAACGGCGAGAGAAAGTCCTGGTCGGCGACGTTGATCCAGGTCCCCCCCGAGAGTTCGTTAAACCCCGGGAAGACGACGAGTTCCCCCTCGACGTCGAGGTCGCGGCCGTGGAACTCCTCGAACGGTTCGGGGGCGATCTCGCCCCGCAGCCAGACCCGCTCGACCCGCCGGCCGCCGACCTCGTCTTCGAGCCTGACGACGGGGTGTTCGTGGCCGACACAGACCACCCTAGCCGCGAGCACGTCCGGGTTCGGCCAGGTGTGGCCGTGGGCGAACCCCACCGCCCCGAGGCGGACACCGTGGCCCGGCGCGACCGACACGGACTGTGGGACGTCCGCCAGAAGCGCCTCCAGGTCGCCGTCGTGGTTGCCCTTCGCGACCGTGACCGCCAGGTCAGGAGGCAAGGCCTCGAACAGCGCAGTCACCTTGTCGCGTTCCGCGCGGCCAGGGTCGCCGATGGCGTCGTTCAGGTCCCCGAGGACGACCAGGCGGTCGGGCGCCTCGCGGTCCACGAGTCCGACGAGGGCCGCCCGCCGCTCGGCGGCGCGGCTCGGTAGCTCGACGCCCTCGCGCCGGAGGCCCGCCTCGATGCCGGCGTGGTAGTCCGCGACCACGAGCGCGCGCTCGCCGTCCACGTCGGCCACGGCCGCCGGCTCGCCCGGGATCGGCTCGACCCCCATCAGATCGGCTTGTAGACGCCGTCCTCCGGTTCGTAACACTTCCCGCCCATCAGCGCGTCCTGGATGGCGTCCTTGACGGCCGCGTCGTCGACGCCCAGACGGTCGGTCACCGCCGCCACGATGTCGGCCTCGCTCGCGCCGTCGCCGTCGTCGTGTGCCTCCATCGCGTCCATCACTGCCGTGTCGAGGTCGACGTCCGCCGCGTCCCCGGATTCCTCGTCGGCCTCTCGGTCCCCGGACCCAGTGGTTTCGCCGGTCTCCGCCTTTCTGTCGGCCTCCGCTTCTCCGTCGGCGTCGGGAGTTCCGTCGGCTTCGGCCTCGTCGGTTTCCGGGGTCCCGACGGCGGCTTCGGGAGGCTCCGCCGCAGTCGCGTCCCCGGGGGAGTCGGCTTCGGCCGCTCCGGCGTCGGTCGTCTCGATGTCGGCCTCGCCGGGGTCTTCGACCTCGGTCCCGGTCTGGAACTCCGTGCCGTACTCCTCCTCGATGGCCTCGCGCTCGTCGTCGTCGATGTCGAACTCGCCGCGTTCGAACTCCCCGATGTCGTCGGAGACCTCCGCGTCGCTCTCGTCGGCCCCGACGGCTGTCGAACTCTCGGCCGCGGGCTCGCTGGCCGGCCCGCTCGCAGTCCCGCCGGCCGGGTCAGTACCCGACTCCGCCGACGTGTCCGTGCTCGCAGTGGTGTCGTCCACTGTCGAAGCGGCCGCTTCCGCCCCGGACGCGGTGGCCCCGGCGGCAGGTTCAGCGTCCACGCCGGCGCTCGCGGGCAGGTCCAGCGCGGCGAGCGCGTCGAGGTCGGCATCGCCGGACGCGCCGGGGTCGGTGGTGAACGACTCGACCTCGTCGCGGTCGCCCGCGACGACTTCGGCGACCTGGGTTGCGAGGTCGTGGACCGCGTCGAGGTAGGCCGGCGTGGTCCCGTAGTGGTCGATCGCCAGCGGGATCCCGGCCGCGAGGCCGGCGTCGACGCCCTCGTCTTCGAGCGCGCGCCGGAGGTCGTCGCCGCGCTCCTCGCGTGCCAGCGCGCCGGCCATCGTGGCCACGCGGGCGAGCGTCTGGCGTGCCGTGTCGACGCTCCAGCGGTCGCGCGTCTCGGCGGTCACCTCGTTGACGTTCTCCGGGCGGACCGACGTGTAGGTCACGTCGGCGTCGTCGGGCTGGAAGGTGCGCGCTTTCCCGGTGACGGCGACGAACGCCGGCGGGTCGGCACGGTCGAAGAAGGCCTGTGCGTCGGGCTGGTACTGGCCGGCGTAGACGACGAACGCGCCCGTCGGGTCGACGACTCGCGCCCTGCGGATGTCCTCGCCCGCAGGTTCGACCTCGGTCAGGACGCCGACGGCGAACAGGCGGTTGACCCGTGCGCCGGTCGGCGTCACCACGTAGTTGGGGGCGCGCTCCTCGTCGCTCTCGGAGTACGAGAGGTCGGCGTCGTCGAACTCGGCGGCGAACAGGCGGTAGGCGACCTCGCGGCGACCCGCGCCGCCCTGGTCGTCGCTCCCGCTCATCGCCCGACCTCCGCGAGTAACTCCCTGGCGCGGTCGGCCGGGTCGTCGGCCACCGCCTCGAAGGTCCGCGCGTTGAGGTTGGCGCCGTAGTCGTCGACCGACAGCGACCCGCGGACGCGGAACTCCCGGCCGACGAGCCGCTCGCGTATCGCGTCGGCGACGGCCTCCTGGTCCATCTCCTCGCGGGCGTGCTCTTTGGCGGCCTCGACGCCCCCGCCGTAGATCTCCTCGGTGAGGTCGGCGTCCATGATGACCGTCACCGTCCCGGTGCCGTCGTCGAGGATGGCCTTGACCCGCAGGTCGTCGACGCCGTCGACCTGACCGTGGCTGCGACACTGACCGTTCTGGACGACCCGGCCACACTCGGGACAGCGCTCGACGAGTCCCGACCCGTCCCGGACCGCGATGACGCTGCCTCCCAGTTCCACGTCGAACAGTCCGCCGGACGCGATGGCCTCGCGGACCCCGAGTCGCGGCGCGTCGTCCGTCGCCTCGACCGGGTCCTCGAGCCGCTCGACCGTCGAGAACTCCGAGACGTTCACCGAGGGCGCGCCGCGGAACTCACGGACGAAGGCGTTCTCCACCCGGACGGACGCGCCGGTCTCGATCTCCGGGTGGGGGTCCCAGTCGGTGAACGGCAGGCGCGCCGTCTCGTCGGCGAGGACGCCGCTGAGGATCTCCGTCTCCCCGTCGCGTCCATCGATGGTCTTGCGCTCGCACTCGGTGACCGTCACCTCGACGGTGACGCCGCGGTCGCCGGGTTCCAGGTCGACGAGCCCGGTGTCGCCGCCCACCTCGTAGGGGACTTCCAGCGTCTCGGCCTCGCGCGAGACGGACGTGCTGTCGCCGAGGTTCAGCTCGGGCTCGCCCTCCCACTCGCGGATGCCGGCGTTGCCGACGGTGACCGTCTCGCCCGGTTCCAGGTCGAAGTCCTCCCAGGCGGTGTAGGAGATCCGTCCTGTCTCGTCGGCGAGTTCGCCCTCGAAGATGACGTGGTCGCTGCCCTGGTAGCGGATCGAGCGTTTCCCGACCGTCAGGACGCGGGCGGTGACGGTGACGTTCGAGTCGTCGGTGTCGACCTCGGCGACCGCTTTGCTCGTCGGGCCGCCGTCGTCGTCGGCGCCGTCGCCGTACTTTCGCCGCAGGCTGTCCTTGGCCTCGTCCAGCGGGACGCTGTACTCGACCAGGTTCTCCAGGTCGCGTTTGACCTCCGTTTTGTCGACACCGAGGCTGGAGGCGAGGTCCTCGGCATGGTCGTCTAAACTCATCACTTGCAGTTGTGCTGGGGCCGGTAAAAATCGTTCCCGTCGGCCCGCCTGTCACCCGTCGAACAGCTGGCGGAGGGCTTATGCGTCACAGTTGTCACAGCGCGGAAGCCCACCCGCTTTAGCGGTGGGAGGAAGCGCGTAAGCTTGATTTGAGTTCGGGAAGAACGGTAACACACGTTCATCA
>PXRP01000030.1:30917-52147 GCA_003021655.1 Halobacteriales archaeon QS_4_69_31 | reverse complement strand
CCCTTCTTAGAAAGGAAGGAGCGTGGGGCTTTCGTGTGGGAGCGCGAAGTGCGGGAGTCCACCGACAAGCCCACGAGTTTACTCGTGGGTAGCTGACGCTGTCCCACACTGGTGGTATGAAAGCCCCGAGCTTCGGGGGAAGCGCTTCGACGAGGAGACGCTCCGTCGCTGGTGTTCGGCCCACGACGTCGACGTCGAGTCGTCGAGACGCGTCGACCACGACCGCGGGTCGGAGCCGAGACAGCAACACCGGCTCGTCTTCTCGTGGGCCTCGCAGGCCAGCAAGTCGTTCTCGCTGGGCGGGGACGACTGGGAGATAGAGACCCAGAAGACGCCCCGGGCGTTCGTCGAGATTGACAGCGACGGGAAGGCCCGCGTCAAGGGCTGGACCACCGAGGGGGTAGTCGACGTGACCGAACTCCGGGTCGACGGGCCGTTGCTCGTGTTCGAGGCCGTCAAATTCGACGATACGAAGTGTCTCGACGCCAGGGTGCTCGCGCAGCGACCGGAGTGACGGCGCCGGACGACCGAAAGGAGTTTTCGCCTGGCCGGGCACCCACAGGTATGCACGTCGTGGTCAACGCCGCGATGAGCGCCGACGGCAAGATCTCCACCAGGGAGCGCGAGCAGGTCCGGGTCAGCGGCCCCGAGGACTTCGAGCGGGTCGACCAGCTCCGGGCCGACAGCGACGCCGTCATGGTCGGGGTCGGGACCGTCCTCGCGGACGGCCCGTCGCTGACCGTCGACGACCCGGAGCGTCGCCGCGAGCGCGAACAGCGGGGTGACTCCCCGAACCCGGCGCGGGTCGTCGCCGACTCGCGGATGCGAACGCCTCCGGACGCCCGCGTCCTCGACGACGAAGCCGAGACGTACCTCCTGACGACCGAGGACGCGCCCGTCGATTTCGTCTCGGAGACCGAAGACACGGGTACGTCAGTGATACCGGCCGGCGAGTCGCGGGTGGACCTCCCCGCCGCGTTCGACGCCCTCGAAGACCGGGGCATCGAACGGATGATGGTCGAGGGCGGCGGCGAACTCATCTTCTCGCTGTTCGCGGCCGGCCTCGTCGACAAACTCTCCATGTTCGTCGGGCCGACCGTCATCGGCGGCCGCGACGCCCCGACGCTGGCCGACGGCGAGGGGTTCGTCGCGGACTTTGCCGACCTGACGCTCCGCTCGGCCGACCGACTCGACGAGGGCGTCGTCCTCTCCTGGGACGTGCCCTGACGGACCACCCGCCGTGGGCTCCCGCTGACGGGCCCGCCGGGGGGCTCCCGCTGACGGGCCCGCCTCGGCGACGCACGGTCGATTCGTATGCCTGGCGCCACAGAGCGTCCGCTGTCGGCCGTGCTTGGACGGAAAGACTAGCGGCTGTCGGCCGTGCTTGGACGGAAAGACTAGCGGCTGTCGGTCCTGTTTCGACGGAAAGCCCACGGGGCCCTGTCAGTGGTCGTGACCGGTCAACTCGGCGAACGTCCGGCCGAACCGCTCCTCGAAGAGATCCAGGGTCAACTCCTCGACGGCTTCGAGTTCGTCGTCGACCTCACCCTCGCTGTGGGCGACCGCGCCGTGGATCCGCTGGGCGAACCCGAACATGGCGATGTCGCCGATGACCTCCGGTGCGGTCTCGTCGCCCTCCGCGAGCATGTCCAGAAGCGCCGTCGGTACCTCCAGGTCGTCGGTCACGCCGTCCTCGGACTCGATGGTGACCGTCACGATGTCGGAATCTGCCATGGACTCCCTTGGGGAACCCCCCATAAGGCTCTGGTGGCTTCCCTCGCAGTGCGTGCCAGACCGCAGTTCTGCCAGACGGCGGGTCGGACAGAACGCGGGTCCGACAGACTGCCGGTCCGAAAGACCACCTGAGACCGACGCAGGTGACTCGGGCGCTCACGTGAGCCGGCGCACCAGCACCGAGATACCGGTCCCCGAGGCGACCAGGACCAGGAGGTTGAACACCGCCTGGAATATCGGGACGAAGTCACGGCTGAACCAGATGCGGATCGCGTTCGAGGTGGCGAAGTAGAACCTGAACGTGGCCACCAGGGCCAGCAGACACAGGACCCCGAAGGCCGCCCACTCGACGAGAGTGACGAGATCCCGGCCATCGTCGTCGGCCAGTTCTCCACCACCTTCGGCCTGCCCGGTGGGGGCTGTCTCGACCGCACCGTCCGGTGCCGCCACGGTGTCGTCGGCTGGTCCCTGGTCGGGGCCCGCCCCCCGGTCGGTGGGCGACCCGCCGACTGCGTTCGATTCGTCGTCCGCGGGCCGTCCGTCGTCTCCGTTCGGTGCGTCTTCCGTGGGCTCGGTGGTATCTTCGGTCATGCGTTTCGCCTCCGCGTGAGGACGGCTGTGAGCGCGAGCAGGGCTGCCAGTCCGACGACGATCCCGAAGCCGGGGCCCGAACTGGTGACCGTCGCCGGTGGCTCTGCTCCGGCGTCCGCGCGCTCGGGTTCGGGCGTCGGCGAGGATGCGAAGTCGCCGGCGTTGAACTCGACTTCCTCGGTCGTCTCGTTCTCGGGGACCGGCCGGGTCGGATCCAGCGTCGCCGAGGAGGTGGCCGTCCCCACGACGACGTCGTCTCTCAGCAGGATGGCGTCGAGGTAGTAGTTGTAGTCGGCCGGGACCGTCAGCGTCGCCGTCTGGGCACTGGTCCGGCCCGAACGTATCTCCCCGACCTGGACGGTCGCCTCGTCGGCGACGACGTTCGATTCGACCTGGCGTGCCTTCACGACCAGCGTGAGGTCGCCCGCCGGTTCGTCGCCGCGGTTGGTCAGGAACGTCTGTGTCTCCAGGGTCGTCCGGTTGTTCCCTGTGTCCTGAATGGAGTAGCTGATCACCGGGAGGCTCGTCTCGCGCTCGCCGAAGCGGTGGAACTCGACGGGCGTGTCGGCGTAGTCGGGGACCAGCGACTCGACGCCGCGGACTGTCGTCCGTCCGGTGGCGACCCGGCTGTCGTTCTCGTAGACGCGGATGTCGAGGCGGTAGCCGCCCTGGCGCTTGACGGAGACGTTCACTCGCGTCCGCACCTCGCGGCTCTCGCGACCCGGGCCCGCACTGGTGGCGGGGATCCGGCCCAGCCGTTTCCGGACCGTCGTCGCGACGAGGCCCGTGTCGGTGTCTATCGCCTGTACTTCGACGGTGACGTTCTCGGCGGGGCCCCCGCGGTGGGCGAGGCGAAGGTCCAGTGACAACTCGGCGGTCTCGCCGCCGACCTCCCCGGCGGAGACGCGGGGTTCGCGCAAGTCGAGGTGGGTCGGTCGGACGGAGGTGTCCGACTTCTCGGCGAGGGCGCCCGGCGCCGCGACCACCAGCGCCGCGCCGAACAGGAGGACTGCGACGGCGAGGACCCCCAGGGTGCGTTCGCGGTTCACGCCCCAATGGCCACCCCCGCCCGGTAAATGTCTTGTGACCAATAGGAGGGGATCACCCGAGCGCGCCGAGACTGGACCGTGTCTCGCGTTCGCAGGTGGAATCAGCCGAACGCCCCGAGGCTGGACTGGATCTCGCGGTCGGGCGCGCCCTCCCCGAGTTCGTGGCCCACCAGGTCGCGCATGTCGACGGCGTACGTGCTCTCGCCGTTGTCGAGGACGAGCACGCGCCCTTTCGTCCCCCGGACCGTCCCCGAGAGGAGCGTCTCCGCCATCGGCCGGTCGGTCAGGTCGAGCCCGTAGTCGAACTCGTCGGTCGCGACCGGGTCGAACCCATCCAGCAGGTCACGCCAGGCGTCGGCGTCGACCGAGCGGTGGAGGCCGTCGACTTTCGACGGGACACGCACCCGGTCGCCGGCGTCGCGGGCGATGTCGGCCTCGATCCGGCGGGCGACGCGGCCGTCCGCGACGGTCCGCAGATGGGCAGCGCGGTCGGCCCCCTGTTCGCGCAGTCGGCGTTCGAGCCGCCACGAGCGGGTGACGCCCACTTTGAACGTCGCCGGGGCGAACGCGGCCAGGTAGACGGCGTGTTCCTCCCGGCAACTCTCCAGCGGGAGCGAGCACTCGCCCGTGCACCGCGCACAGGGCCACCGGTCCGTGTGGGCCTCGCAGTAGGGGGCGTCGGACCGGTCACACGCCCTGTGAGTGTCGCCGTCGAGGACGCCCGCACAGTGGCGCCGTTCGAGGGTGTATGCCAGGTCCCTCCCGGGGTCGAGCGGCTCCCGGACGAGGCCGTCACTCCCCGACAGCAGGAGGACCGCGGGCCCGTCGAGGGCCGTCTCGTACCCGACTACCTGCACGGCCGCGGGTAACGGGCGACCCGGTATAGGCGTGGCGTTTCCCCCGACAGCGAGCGGTGGGGGGGCGATTTTATCTGTCGGGCCCACCACACTAGGGGCAATGGCGGAGCTCACACTGCGGAGTTCGACGTTCGAAAACGGGGGCGAGATACCGGACAAGTACGGCTACACTGCCGAGAACGTGAACCCGCCGCTTGAGGTCGATGGCGTGCCGTCGAACGCGGAGTCGCTGATGCTCGTCGTCGACGACCCGGACGCACGCGAACCCGCCGGCAAGATCTGGGACCACTGGACCGTCTGGAACATCGACCCGGACGTGGGCACCATCCCGGAGGACTGGACCCCCTCGGCCGACGGCGCGACCGAGGGCCAGAACGACTTCGGCGAGAGCGGCTGGGGCGGCCCCAACCCCCCCGACAGGGAACACACCTACCGGTTCCTGCTGTACGCGCTGGACACCACGCTCAGCCTGGGGGCAGACGCGACCAAAGACGACCTCTACGACGCGGCGGAGGGCAACGTCGTCGGCAAGACCCACCTGGAGGGGACGTTCGCGCCCTGACTCAGGGCTCGTCGAGGAGTTCCCGCGTCGCCTGCCGGACGGCGTCGTCGCTCGACTGGTCGGGCTCCCAGCCCAGCGCGGCCAGTTTCTCGACCGAGAGCCGCATCCGGGGGACGTCACCGACCCACCCGCGGTCGCCGCCGGTGAACTCGTAGTCGGGCTCCAGTCCCATCTCGTCGGCGACGATGTCCGCGATGGTCGTCACCGACGTGGTGGTCCGGGTGCCGAGGTTGTAGACGTTGAACGGGCCGTCGGCGTTCTCGACGACGTGACACATCGCGTCGATGCACTCCGCGACGTGCAGGTAGGACTTCTCCTGGCGGCCGTCGCCGAGGATCTCCAGCGTTCCGGGGTCCTCGCGGAGTTTCCCGATGAAATCGGGGATGACCGCACCCTTCTGGAGGCGCGGGCCGACGATGTTGGCGAAGCGGTAGACCCAGACGGTGAAGTCGTGGCTGTGGGCGTACACCGACAGCAGGCTCTCCTCCCCGAGTTTGCTCGCGCCGTAGATGCTGATCGGCTCCATCGGGGCGTAATCTTCCGGCGTCGGACGCGGCGCCTCGCCGTAGACGACCGACGACGAGGTGAACGCGATATTCGAGACGCCGACTTCGTCCATTCGCTCGATGACGGTCTCGGTGAGGCGGTTGTTCAGCCGGTACTGGTCGACGTCGTCGCGGGCGGCGTTCTTGTCCGCCGCAAAGTGAAAGACGACATCGACGTCGGCCGTGATGGCCTCGGCGGCCACGTCCGGGTCCGTGAGGTCGCCCGCGACGAGGTCGACCTCCGCCGGAAGCCAGGCGCGCTCGCCGTTCGAGAGGTCGTCGACCGCGACCACCTCGTTGTCGTCGACGAGGCGGTCACAGAGGTGTGACCCGACGAAACCGGCGCCGCCGGTCACGACGATCCGCTTGTCCGAGAGGTCCATACTCTGCCATGGCCCGTCCGGGGTATTTGTGTTCCGGATCCGCGGCCCGCGACCCGGACCCGACAGGCCGGACTGTGCCTCGTCCGGAACCCTCCTAAAGGGGGGTCGTCTACGGTGGCGTATGCGAGAGGATCCGGCGGTCGTGGTGGTGCGCCTGGGCCACCGCCCGGGGAGAGACGACCGCATGACGACCCACGTCGGGCTGACCGCGCGGGCGCTGGGCGCCGACCGCGTGGTCTTCGGGACCGACGCCTCGTCGGCCGCCGAGACGGTCCGGGACATCACCGACCGCTTCGGCGGCCCCTTCGAGGTGTCCGTGACCGACTCGCCGATGCGCGCCGTCCGTGAGTGGGACGACCGGATCGCCCACCTGACGATGTACGGCCAGCCGGTCCAGCGCGTCGCCGAGGAGGTCCGCGGGGCACACGCCGACGGCTCGCCGTTGCTGGTGGCCGTCGGCGCCGAGAAGGTCCCGTTCGAGGTGTACGACCGCGCCGACTGGAACGTCGCCGTCACGAACCAGCCCCACTCCGAGGTGGCGTCGCTGGCGGTCTTGCTCGACCGCCTGTTCGAGGGGCGGGAACTCGACCGCGAGTGGCGCGGTGCCGACCGCCGGGTCGTCCCCCAGGAGACGGGCAAGCGCGTCGAGGACGCGACCGACCGCGAGGAGTGAACTGACGGGATGGCACCCGCGTCCGGACCGCGACCGACCGCGACCCCCTCCAAGCGACCGCGAGCGACAGCGAGTCCACCGGGCCCGCGCGGCGAGCCGGTCCGGGCCATCCGGAGCATTTAAACGCGTCACGGACCCAGATTGTCGCAATGGCTTTTGAGGACCTCCTGGAGAACCCCGTGATACAGAAGTACCTCCACGAGCTCGTGGGACCGAAAGGGATGCCGGTGGCGGCGGCACCGCCGGACGGAGAGGTGACAGACGAGGAACTCGCCGAGGAGCTGGGGCTGGAACTCAACGACGTCAGGCGTGCGCTTTTCATCCTCTACGAGAACGACCTGGCGAGCTACCGGCGGCTCCGCGACGAGGACTCGGGGTGGCTCACCTACCTGTGGACCTTCGAGTACGAGAAGATCCCCGAACAGCTCGAATCCGAGATGCACCGGCTGCTCGACGCGCTCGAGGAGCGCAACGAGTACGAGCACGACCACGAGTTCTACCTGTGTGAGACCTGTGGCATCCGCTTCGAGTTCGGCGAGGCGATGGACTTCGGCTTCGAGTGTCCGGAGTGTGGCAACCCCGTCGAGGCGATGGAGAACACCCGCCTCGTCGAGGCGATGGACGAGCGCATCGAGGCCTTGCGCGACGAACTAAACGTCGACCGCACCGAAGCCTGATGGTCGTCCTCGCAACCAAGTGTTACGTCGGCGGCGAGGCGCGCGAGCGGGCGCTGGACTCGCTGGAGTCGCAGGTGTCGAACGCGCTCGGGGACCTCGACGTTGCGTTCGACGTCGGCCTCCGGGACGACGGGTTCCCCGCGGTCACGGTGTCAGGCCCGGACGCGACCGTCGCGCGGAACCTCCTCCGCGAGGAGTGGGGCGAACTCACCCCCCAGTCGACGCCGGGCGAGACGGCCGTCGGCACGCTCGATGCCTGGAGCGACGAGGGCTTCGTCCTCGACGTCGGGTTCGACCGCGAGGTACGGGTCCCGGCCGCGAACCTCGGACTGGGGCAGGGCGACCCCGGACAGATCCGGACGCGCTTTGGCCTCGTCCAGCACCTCCCGATGACCTACGTGGCCGACGACGAGGGACCGCGCCTCGCGGACAGCGAGCGCGACCGCCTGTACGACTGGACGCGGGGCGACGGCCGGGTCAACGTCAACTCCGCGACCCGCTCGGGGGTCCGCGCGACCGTCAACCGGGCCGGCCACGCCGGGGACATCGTCACCGTCGAGCGCCTGGGGCTGCTCGAACAGAGCGTCGTCTGCCGCGAGGACACCGACCCGCCGGGGCTGGTGGCGAGCATCGGCCAGTACCTCCCGTCGGAACTGCTCTGTGTCGTCCCATGAACCGCCGTCTCGTCGTCGCTGTCGGCCTGCTCGCGCTCCTGGTCGGGACCGCCGGCTGTACGTCGCTGCTGGGCTCGGGCGGACCCAGCGAGGAGGAACTGTCGGAGAACGCCACCTACGACTGGGACACCAACGCGACGGCCACCTACAACGTCTCGCGCTCGCAGTACACCGCGGTCATCACCGTCGAGAACCGCTCGCATCTGGTCGTCTACCGGACTGACGAACTCGGCACTGACGAACCGCTGGAACCGCGAGCGCTCCAATTCCGGTTTCCCAACGGGACCGTCGTCCGCGCGGACCACCCGGGCCTGGACGCGACAAACGAGGGCCAGCGGACGAACCTGACGCTCCCGCAGGCGGGCGGCCAGGTCGCGTTCACCTCCTCGCGGCCCAACGCCAAGCGGTTCGCCATCCCGGTGTTCATCGGAGAACCACACTCCGCCGAGGTCATCATGCCCCCGCGGGCCCGCGTCGGGATCCCGCTGCTCTCGAAGGTCAACCCCGGACAGTACAGCACTGACGTCGAGAACAACCGCATGACCGTCCACTGGGAGCGGGTCGAACGCGGCCCGATGGTCGTGCGGTACTACCTGGCCCGGGACATCCTCATCTTCGGGTCGATAGCCGCGCTCCTGTCGGTCGCGGGCGTCGTCGGCGTGCTCTACTACTACCGCCAGATCAAACAGCTGGAAAAACAGCGCGAGGAGGTCGGACTCGACGTCGAGACCGAAGACGACGACCTCGACGACGGCAGGCCGCCACCCGGGATGCGGTGACGGGCACCGCCCGCGACGGTCGCTCTTTTGAGGCTCGGGCGACAACGGGGGGTATGCGCGTGGCGATCGTCACCGTCGGGGACGAACTCCTGGTCGGTGACACGGTCAACACCAACGCCGCCTGGCTGGGGCAACGCCTCGACGAGCGCGGCGTGACCGTCGGCCGCGTAACGGTGCTCCCGGACGACGTGAGCGACATCGCCCGCGTCGTCAACGAGTACCGCGCGGCGTCCGACGCGGTCGTCGTGACCGGCGGCGTCGGGCCGACACACGACGACGTCACCATGGACGGCGTCGCGGCCGCGTTCGGGCGCGACCTGGTCGAGAGCGACGAGGTCGCCGAGTGGCTGGCCGAGGAGGGCGGCTACAGCGCCGATGACCTCGCGGAGGGGACCACCCAGATCCCCGAGGGCGCGCGGATGCTCCCCAACACCGAGGGCGTCGCGCCGGGGTGTGTCATCGGCGGGGTGTACGTCCTCCCGGGGGTCCCGGACGAGATGAAGGCGATGTTCGACCGCGTCGCCGACGAGTTCGAGGGCCAGCGCCACCACACTGAGTCGGTCGTCACCGGCGAACCCGAGAGCGCGCTGCTGGACCGCCTCGCCGAGTTGCGCACCCGCTTCGACGTGACAGTGGGGAGCTACCCCGGCGAGAACGTCCGGATCAAGCTCACGGCCGCCGACGAGGAGACCCTCGCGGCGGCGGCCGACTGGCTGGCCGAGCGCGTCGAACCGCCCGAGGGCTGATCACCGCCCGAGCCACTTCAGCCACAGCGCCGTGAACAGGAGACCGCCGACCAGGACGACCCACCCAGCGGTGTCGATCAATCCCGTCTGAACACCTTCCTGCAGGACGACGTTCATACTCCCAGTAGCTCACACTGTGATGTAAAAACCAGCGGATAGTCGCGGCCCCGATGCCCCTGGTCCACCCCGTCAGCCGACCTCGGCGCCGAGTTCGCGCGCTTTCGCGTAGTGGCGGGCCGCCTCCTCGACCTCGCCGGTCGCCCAGAGGTAGTGGCCGTACTCGGCGTGGACGGTCGCGTCGCCCTCCCCGAGTTCCAGGGCGCGCTCGTAGTGGGTCTCGGCGCGGTCGTCGCGGCCTCCCTCCCGCAGGAGCACCGCGAAGTTCAGGTGCGCGAGCGCGTGGTCGGGGTCCGCGTCGATGGCCGTCTGGAGGTGTTCGACGGCCGTCTCGACGTCGCCGCGCTCCTCCCAGCAGAACCGCCCGTAGACGCTGAGCACGTCCGGATCCTCCGGGCTCAGGTCCAGCGCGCGCTCGAACTGCTCGGTCGCGCGCTCGACGTTGCCGAGACTCCAGTGGGCGTTGGCGACGGCCACGCGCAACACCGGGTCCTCGGGGGCGATAGCGAGCGCGCCCTGGAATTCGGCCATCGCCCGCCGCGCTTCGCCGACGTCAAGGAGAAACTCCGCGTACCGTCGCCGGATCTCGGCGTCGGCGGGGTCGGCCTCGACGGCCTGCCTGAACCGGCTGTCGGCCGCCCGGGTCTTGCCCTTGCCCGCGAAGTGGCGCGCCCTGTCGAACTCGTGGGCCGCCTTCTTCTCGTTTCGCGTCCCGGCCTCGGGGGCTGGCAGGTCGTCCTCGGGGGTGGCAAGGTCCGCCGGCCCGTCCGCGCCGTCGGCGTCGACGGCACCGCGGCGCGTCCCGCCACGCTCGCGGTCGGGCCCTCCCGACTCGTCGGCGTATCGGTCGCCCCCTCGGTCGGCGGCCCACGTGAGGTCGACCCGGACGGCCGTCTCCCCGTCGCTGACCCGCGAGCGGACGGTGAAGCCGACGGGCGAGGTCGCCGAGAGAGCCGCCTCGTCGCCGCCGATGGGAAGCGGTTCCCCCGACTCGATGCGGTCGGCGAGCTGCCGGAGTTTGCCCGCGACGGCCTCCCTGTCGGCCTCCAGTTCGAGCGCGCCACGTTCCTCTGACATACGGCTGAACAGTATACTGGTCGCCGCGGCAGGTAAATCCAGCGGCGAGAAGACAGCCAGCTGTCACGTCCCCCGGTGCCGGAGAGTCGGACGGTTCTGGGCCCGCGCTCACCGAGACGCTTCCCTTTTGACCCGGCCGCCGCTACGGTCGGCCATGCGACGTATCGGGCTGGTAGTCAACCCCATCGCGGGCATGGGCGGCCGGGTAGGGCTCAAGGGGACCGACGGCAAGGTCGCCCAGGCCCGCGACCGCGGGGCCGAACCCCGGGCGCCCGAGCGGGCCCGCGCGGCCCTGGACGCTCTTGCAGACGCGGGCGCGACCGTCGAGATACTCACCTACGGGGACCCGATGGGGGAACGCGAGGCGCGGGCGGCCGGCTTCGACCCCGGAGTCGTCGGCGAGCCCGCGGCCCCCGAGACCACGGCCGAGGATACCCGGGCGGCCGTCGAGGCTATCGTCGAGCGTGGCGTGGACCTCCTGCTGTTCGTGGGCGGGGACGGCACCGCCGTCGACGTCGCCGAGACGCTGGAGGCCCTTGAGGCGGACGTGCCGGTCCTCGGCGTCCCCGCAGGGGTGAAGGTCTACTCGTCGGTCTTCGCAGTCAGGCCGCGTGCGGCCGGCCGGATCGCCGCAACCTTCGAGGAGACGGTCACCGGCGAGGTCAACGACGTCGACGAGGACGCCTACCGCGAGGCCGAGGTGTCGACGCAACTGCGGGCGATCGCGACGACGCCGAAAGCCGAGCGGCGCCAGCCCAGCAAACAACTCGGCGGCGGCACCGTCGAGACGCTCGCCGAGGGCTTCGCCGAGGACGTCTCCCCGGACGTGACTTACGTTCTCGGCCCGGGCAGCACCGTCGGCGCCGTCAAGACGGCACTCGGGTTCGACGGGACGCCACTAGGGGTGGACGTCTGGCGGGACGGCGAGGTGCTGGTCGCAGACGGCGGCGAATCCGAGATACTGTCGGCGCTGGGCGACCGGAACGTCGTCGTCGTCTCGCCGATCGGCGGCCAGGGGTTCATCTTCGGCCGCGGGAACCAGCAACTCTCGCCGGCGGTCCTCAGGGCCGCCGACGTGGAGGTCGTCGCCTCGCGGGCGAAACTCGACGACCTCGACGCTCTACGGGTCGATACCGGCGACCCGGAGCTGGACGAACAGCTCCGCGGGTGGCGCCGCGCCCGTGTCGGGCGGTACGAACGCCGCCTCGTGCGCGTCGTCTGACCGTTCGTCCATCCGGCGTAATACCATTCGAAAGAATATTAAGTGCCGTATAGACACCGTTAAGGTCTCAGACTGATAATGAAGGACGTATGGAAACGCGGAAGGTACAGCGGTTGGGGCCCTCGACGCTGGCGATGACGCTGCCGGCGGAGTGGGCGAAAGAACACAACGTCGACAAGGGAGACGAGGTATCGTTGCGGATGGGCGGCAAGGGGACGCTGACGGTGATGCCGGAGTCGGTCCAGAGCGAGGAGTCCGAGGCGGTGATCCACGCCGAGGGGCTTGGCGCGGACGCTCTAGAACGGGCGATCCTCTCGCAGTACGTGCTCGGTCGGCGGGTCATCCACGTCGAGTCCGCCGAGGACAGCACGCTGTCGAGCGAACACATCAACGCCGTCTACAACGCAGAGACACAGCTGATGGGGCTGGGCGTCGTCGAGGAGACGCCCCAGCGCATCGCGATCCGGTGTTCGGTCGACCCCGAGGACTTCACGCTGGACAACCTGCTGGAACGGCTGGAGAGTACGGGCGCGACGATGCGAAACGAGGCGATCAAGGCGCTGGCCCACGGCAACCCCGACCTGGCCCAGCGGGCGCTCAACCGGGAGCGCCAGGCCAACAAGATCTTCGTCCTACTCCTGCGGCTCATCTTCACGTCTTACCAGAACCCGAACCTGGCGCGTGCGGTCGGGCTGAACGACGGCTTCCCGCTGATCGGCTACCGCTCGACCGCGAAGAACCTGGAACTGACGGCGGACAACGCCGAGGACATCGCCGACATCGCCCTGGAGACGGAGGGCAACACCCGCAACGTCGACGACTCGACGATGCGGCGGATCCGCGAGTACACGGACGAGGTCAACGAGATGTCACAGCTCGCGGTTGAGGCGGCCGTCGAACGGGACTACGACCTCGCCATCGAGGTGCGCGAGCGGTTCAGCGACTCCAGCGACCGCGTCCGGGATATCCTCGCGGACCTCGACGAACTGCCCAACGAGGAACTGCTCCGGGTGCGCGAGGTTCTGGTCAGCCTCCAGCAGACCGCCGAGTACGCCGTCCGCAACGCCGAGATCGCGTCGAACCTCGCGCTCAACGAGGAGTCCGAACACACGACCATCTCGTAGAACCGCGGGCGCTCTCGCCCCCTCTCGAAGACACCGAAGTACCGTCGTCTATCCGGAGTTTGTCCACCGGTCGACGCTCATCCCTTACGATGCTCGCTCACACACCGAGCGTGACTGCCTCTGTGAATATCGATCGCGGAGTGGTCGAAGACGTTGCGGCCCTGCCTCGACGTCCGGCCCCACTTCTGTCACGGGCCTGGGCGTCCGATGAGCGAAACGACTGGTCTGACGGTTGGTACGCCGCGTTCGCCGGTAGCTGACTCCCGGTCGGGCCCGAATACTTTAAGTGACGACTGGGTCAAGGTCCGCCATGGCCGAGACGAGAGGGTCGTCAGACATGGGGATCGGGCTGGCACTGTTTTTCGGCGCGCTGGCGATACTCGCGGCCGGCGCCATGGCCGTCACCGTCGAGACCCAGGTCGTCGCCGCCTGGAGTTTCGCGGCCGCGATGGCGGCGGGGACACTTTCGGTGGCCGCGTTCCACCTCTACGAGTAGGTCCGGAATTCCCGAGTAGGCCCGTCAGTATTGCGCACTGATAACGGTAATAAACCGTTAAGGGCGTTCGCGACGTACCCGTTAGCATGAGTGAACTCGGCGAGGAGGACAGGCAGATTCTGGAATACCTCCGCGAGAGCGTCTCGCGCGGGGAGAGTTACTTCAGAGCGAAGAACATCGCGGACCAGATCGGGCTCTCGGCCAAGCAGGTTGGCGCGCGCCTCCCGAAACTCGACCAGGAGTCCGAGGACGTCGAGATCGAGAAGTGGGGGCGCGCCCGCTCGACGACCTGGCGCGTCACGCTCAGTTAGGAGTTTTTTAGGCGGACCGGTCCGAAACGCCGGTATGACAGTCCGGGTCGAGCGGTCGTTCGAACTGCCCGTGGGGCGGGAACGTATCTGGGAATTCATCTCCGACCCCGGACGGCGGGCGGGCGCGATAAGCGTCGTCTCGGAGTACGAGGTCCACGGCGACGGGAGCGCGACGTGGCACCTCGACCTGCCGATCCCCGTCGTCAACACCACCGTCGCCGTCGAGACGGAAGACGAGGAGGTGCGACCGCCGGAGTACGTCCGCTTCGTCGGGCGCTCGACGGTGATGGACGTCGTCGGCGAGCACGAACTCGTGGAACTGGAGGGGGGGACCCGCGTCGTCAACACGTTCGTCGTCGACGGCCGCCTCCCCGGCGTCGAGCGGTTCTTCAGGCGCAACCTCGACGCGGAACTCGACAACCTCGAACAGGCGCTCATCGACGACTTCGAGGTCGAAGTGTGAAGGTCGCGCTGGCCCAGACCCGCGTCGAGGCCGCCGCGGTCGAGGCCAACGTCGACCGCGCCGTCCAGCGCGTGGAGGCGGCCGCGAACGAGGGCGCGGACCTCGTCGTCCTCCCCGAGTTGTTCACCGTCGGCTACTTCGCGTTCGACGCATACGCGCGGGCCGCCGAACCGCTCGACGGGCAGACGCTCTCCCGGCTCTCGGCGGTCGCCGCCGACAACGGCATCGCCTTGCTCGCGGGGAGCATCGTCGAGGACCTGGAGGCGTCGCGAGCGGCGGGTATCGAGACGCCCGCCAGCGAGGGGCTTGCCAACACCGCCGTGCTGTTCGACGCGACGGGCGAGCGGCGGCTGGTCTACCGCAAACACCACCTCTTTGGCTACGGCTCGGTCGAACAGGAGTTGCTCGTGGCCGGGGAGGCGGTCCAGACGGCCGAGGTCGGCGACCACGTCGTCGGCGTCACGACCTGTTATGACCTGCGCTTTCCCGCGCTCTACCGGCGACTCCTCGAAGAAGGCGTGACGCTGGCGCTTGTCCCGAGCGCCTGGCCATACCCCCGCGTCGAACACTGGCGGCTCTTCCCGCGGGCGCGGGCCGTCGAGAACCTGTTGTACGTCTGCGCGGCCAACGGCGTCGGGGCCTTCGAGGAGGCAGAACTCCTGGGCCGGTCGGCGGTCTACGACCCCTGGGGGACGACGCTCGCGGGGGCCGGCGACGAGCCGGCGCTCGTGACCGCCGAGGCCGACCGCGACCGCGTGGACGAGGTCCGCGCGGAGTTCCCCGTCCTCGAAGACCGGCGGGGCGAGTTCTCGCTGTGAGCGCCCGAGACGCTTCCGTCCCCCGGTAGGACGACCAGAGAGACCCTCCCGGTGGATTTATGTCTTGGCTGGCAGTAGACTCCGGTGCCGGCGAGACGCTTTTCACGTCGAAGCCGGCAACCAACCGCGCTCGGCCAGGCCACCTCGACCGCTCGCTCACACTGTCCCGCCCGGGCGGGACCCCCCGGCCGCCTCCGCCTCGTCCTGTCACCGGCCGACTCCACAGACGGAACGCCCGCCTTCTCGTTGTCCCGTCGCTGGCCCACTCGGTCGTTGAAACGGCTCCGTCCTCGGTGGGGACCGCGCTGACCTGCTCGGGGTCCGGTCGAGTCGTCGGTCCGGCCTCCGACCGGAGCCACCCCGGGAGGGTCCGGTCGGCTCAGTCGTCGCTCCCGGTCGTTATCTCCGCAGAGAGGCCCTGGGCCATCTGGACGTCTTCTGCGTTGTTGACGGTCCAGGCCGTCCGCTCGGTGACGGCCTCGATGACCTCGCGGGCGCTGGGGGCGCCCTTCCCCGACTTCTTGACGCCGCCGAACGGGAGCTGGACCTCCGCGCCGATACACGGGAGGTTCGCGTAGGCCAGGCCGACCTCGGCGTGGTCGCGGAAGTGGTTGATCTGGCGGTAGTCCTCGGAGACGATGGCCGCCGCCAGGCCGTAGCGGGTGTCGTTGTGGATCGCCAGCGCGTCCTCGATGTCGCCGTCGTACTCGATGAGCGCGACGTGGGGCCCGAACACCTCCTCGTGGATACACCGGAGGTGAGGGTCGTAGTCGACCTCGTAGACGAACGGGCCGACCCAGTGGCCGTCCTCGTGGCCGTCGGGGACCTCCTCGTCGTCGAGTTCGGCGCGGTCGACCAGCACGTCCGCGCCCTCCTCGCGGGCGAGGTCGTTGTACCGGTGGAACTTCTCGACCTGGCTCTCGTCGACGACGGGTCCCATGAAGGTGTCCTCGCCCAGCGGGTCGCCGACGGCGACGTCCTCGGCCAGGTCGACGAACCGCGACCGGAACTCCTCGTAGACGTCGCTGTGGACGATGAGCCGTTCCGAGGAGACACACCGCTGGCCGGTCGTCTTGAACGAGGACATCACGGCGGCGTGGACCGCCAGGTCCATGTCGGCGTGTTCGGTGATGACGATGCCGTTCTTGCCGCCCATCTCCAGGGCGACCTCGCGGCCGGGCTCGCCGCCGAGTTTGGCGCCGATCTCGTGGCCGACCTCCGCCGACCCGGTGAAGAGGACGGTGTCGACGCGGTCGTCCTCGACGATGGCGTTGCCGGCGTCTCCAAAGCCCTGGACCATGTTGAACACGCCCGGCGGGACGCCGGCGTCGACCATCATCTCGGCGACGATCTGGCCACACCACGGCGTCTGTTCGGCCGGCTTCCAGACGACTGTGTTGCCCTCCACGAGCGTGACCGCCATGTGCCAGAAGGGGATCGCGACCGGGAAATTCCAGGGTGTGATACAGCCGACGACACCCCGCGGCCTGCGCCGCATGTAGGCGTCCTTGCTGGCGATCTCCGAGGGGATGACGTCGCCGTGTGGGTGTCGGGAGTTACCGGCGGCCCACTCGACCATGTGGTAGGCTTCGACCACGTCCGCGCGCCCCTCGCTTATCTCTTTCCCGCACTCCTTGGTGACGACCGCACCCAGTTCGTCCGTACGGTCCCGGAGTTCGTGGTAGACGTCCCACAGTACCTCCGCGCGGTCGATGTAGGACATCGCGCGCCACCCCTCGAAGGCCGTCTCGGCGGCCGAGACGGCCCGCTCGACGTCACCGGGCGTCCCGCGGTGGAACGCGCCCAGTTGTCGGCCAGTCGCCGGGTTCGTGCTCTCGAAGGTCTCCTCGCCGGCCCCGGCGGTCCACTCGCCGTCGATGTAATGTCGGCCCGTGTCCTGGGTCTGTTGGCTCATGACTCAGGGCAAATATTGCACCCGTCGGGTGAAAAAGCCACCCCGTGACCCGGGAACACCCGGCCCGTCTCCCGGTGACGTCGGTCGGCCCTTCACTCGACGGCCCCGATAGCCGCCTCGACGTGCTCGGATGTGATGGTCACCTCGTCGGCACGCTCGGCCGCTTCCTCGGGACTCGCGTCGAGGGCCACCTCGCTGATGGCCCGCATCGACGCCTCGCGGACCAGCGCCTCCAGTTGGGCCCCCGACAGTCCCTCGGTCTCGGTGGCCAGTTCGTCGAGGTCGACGTCCGCCCCGAGGGGTTTGCCCTCGGCGTGGACCGCGAGGATCTCACGGCGCGCGTCCTCGTCTGGCTCGGGGACTTCGACGTGCTGTTCGAGCCGTCCGGGGCGGAGCAACGCGGGGTCGATGACCTCCTTGCGGTTCGTCGCACCCAGTACTATCAGGTCGGGGTTCTCGGCCGCGCTGTCGAGTTCCGTCAGCAGTTGCGAGACGACGCGCTCGGTCACCTCGTGGCTGTCGACGCGCTGGCTGGCGACGGCGTCGATCTCGTCGAAGAAGACGACCGCCGGGGCGGTCTGGCGCGCGCGGTCGAACACCTCGCGGACGGCCTTTTCTGACTCGCCGACGTAGCGGTCCATCAGTTCCGGGCCGGCGACGCGGATGAAGTTGACACCGCTCTCGCCCGCGATGGCACGCGCCAGCAGCGTCTTGCCCGTCCCGGGCGGGCCATAGAGGAGGACGCCAGCCGGCGGGTCGGTCTCGGCCGCCTCGAACAGTGCGCCGTACTCCAGGGGCCACTCGATGGCTCGCTCCAGGGTCTCTTTGGCCTCCTCGAGGCCGCCCACGTCCTCGAAGGTCACCGTCGGGGACTCGGCGACGTACTCGCGCATCGCCGAGGGTTCGACGGCCCGGAGCGCGGCCTCGAAGTCCGCCCCGGAGACGGTCGGTTCGTCGCGGGTCCGCCTGAGCGCGTGCATCGCGGCCTCCGTGGCGAGCGTGTGGATGTCCGCGCCGACGAAGCCGTGCGTGCGGGCGGCGATGCGGTCCAGGTCGACATCGTCGTCCAGGGGCATCCCGCGGGTGTGGACATCGAGGATCTCCCGGCGGCCCGTCTCGTCGGGGACGCCGATCTCGATCTCGCGGTCGAAGCGCCCGCCCCGCCGGAGCGCGGGGTCGACGGTGTCGACGCGGTTGGTCGCGCCGATGACGATCACCTGGCCGCGGGCCTCGAGACCGTCGAGCAGCGTCAGCAGTTGCGCGACGACCCTGTTTTCCATGTCGGCGTCCTCGTCGCGCTCGCCCGCGATGGCGTCGATCTCGTCGATGAAGACGATCGCCGGGGCGTTCTCCTCGGCGCGGGCGAACGCCTCGCGCAGACGCTCCTCGCTCTCGCCCTTGTACTTCGAGACGACCTCCGGCCCGGAGATCACGTCGAAGTAGGCGTCGACCTCGTTGGCGACCGCGCGGGCGATGAGCGTCTTACCCGTCCCGGGCGGGCCGTACAGGAGGACGCCCCGCGGCGGGTCGATACCCAGCCGCGTGAACAGTCCCGTCTCCGAGAGGGGCAACTCGATCATCTCCCGGACCTGTTCGAGTTCCCCGTCGAGGCCGCCGATGTCCTCGTAGGAGACGCCGGTCGTCGACGCCGACTCCTCGCTGGTCTCCGGGCCGCTCCCGCTCGGGCCGGTGTCGGCAGTCGCTGTTGACCCCGTCCCGGCGGTGGCCGATTCGCCCGTCCCGGCCGGTGGAAGGACGGTGATGTCCGTATCGTCGGTGATCCGGACCGCGCCGGCGGGGTCGGTCTCGGAGACGGCAAAGGCTCCGACGCCGTCGATGTGGACCTGTTCGCCCTCCCGGAGCGGGCGGTCGATGAGGGCGCGCCGGACGGCGCTCTCGCGTTCGTGCTGGTCGAGGCCGACCGCCTGGGAGAGTCTGACCGTCAGGCTGTCGGCCTCGGAGACGTTGGTCTGTTCGACCGTGACGGTGTCGCCGATGTTGACGCCGGCGTTGGCCCGCGTGTCGGCGTCGATGCGGACGTAGGTGCCGTCGTCGCTCTCGGGCCAGGCCTTGGCGACGGCGGCCCGCTCGCCCTCGATGACGAGCGGGTCCCCGCTCAACACGCCCAGCCGCTCCCTGACCGTCTCGGGGACGCGCGCGATGCCGCGGCCGGCGTCGCGCTTTTTCGCCCCCTCGACGGTCACCTCGATGGCGTCTCGTGGTCCCATACACGCGCTTTTCCGCCGGACCGCCTAAACGGTTCCCCACCGCAGTCGCGGGCAGAACCGCCCGCCTCCGCGGGGACGCCCCCGGAGAAACGCCTTTACCGCCCGCGCGCGCAAACCCGCACATGGTCGTGACCACAGAGCGGGACGATATGACATGGTACAAGTGCGAGGCCTGCGGGCTGATGTTCGACGACCGGGATGACGCACGCCAGCACGAGGAGAACTGCGACGCCGAAGGACCCTCCTACATCCAGTGACGC
Source organism: Halobacteriales archaeon QS_4_69_31 (assembly GCA_003021655.1). Classification (GTDB taxonomy): domain Archaea; phylum Halobacteriota; class Halobacteria; order Halobacteriales; family Haloarculaceae; genus QS-4-69-31. Next base: position 32,846 of record PXRP01000030.1, on the reverse strand, counting down.
TCCCGTCCGCGTCGGCCGGCCGGACCGACGCCCGGTTCTCACCCCGTCTCGCCCTGATTATCCCGGCCGGTGATCTCTGTCTTGACCAGACCGGAACGCGTTCGCCCGTTAACTCCCTCGTGACTAGGCCGGAAGGAGTTCGACGCTCTCCTCGCCGAGTTCGTCCTCGATGAACACGAACACGCGACCGTCAACCACGGCGAAGTCCGCCGAGACCGTCACCCGGTGGGCCTCGACCGACGCGCGAACACCCGGGAACAGCGCCTCGTCGTCGCCGTCCTCGATGATGACGCGCCCGACGCCGCTCTCGGTCAGGATGTTCTCGTCGGTCCGGAGGTCGTTGACGTACATCAGGACGCCCCGGGTCTCGGACTCGTCGGTCACGAGGACGTGGACCTCCTTGCCAGGGCCGGAGGTGACGCTCCCCTCGACGGTCCGGGGGACCCCCCGGTAGAACGCCTCCCGGCCGTCGAGGTACTCCACGACCACGCCGTCGTCTTGGAGTGTGACCCCCAGCGTGTCCGGCGGCACGTCGCTACGGTGGCTCATACCCCCGCTTCCCGCGGGGCGCCCAAAAGGGTCGTGCTCTCGGCCGAATTCCCACAGAGGTAAGTAGCGGCGCCGGTGATGGGCGGACGATGGACGGACAGGCTCGCGCTCCCGCGGCGGGCACCGTGTTGAACGCGCTGGCGACCGGGACAGGGAGTGCCTTCGCAATCGAGGAGTACACGACCGCGACGGTCGAACTCGGCGCGCCAGGCGACCCGGTGACCGGCGAGGTCGCCGACGCACCCGACGCCGACACGGCGCTGGTCGAGCGGTGCGTCTCGCTGGTCACCGACCGCTTCGGCGACGGCGAGGGTGGCCACGTCCGAACCGAGAGTGACGTCCCGATGGCCTCGGGGCTGAAAAGCTCCAGCGCCGCCGCGAACGCGACCGTGATGGCGACGCTGGACGCACTCGACGCGACGGCCGAGACCACCCGCACGGAGGCCTGCCGACTGGGCGTACGCGCCGCCCGCGAGGTCGGCGTCACGGTCACGGGTGCCTTCGACGACGCCAGCGCGAGCATGCTGGGGGGCGTCACCCTCACCGACAACGACGAGGACGTCCTGCTCGACCGCGCCGAACGCGACTGGGACGTCCTGGTCTGGATGCCCCCGGAACGGTCGTTCAGCGCGGACGCGGACGTCGAGCGCTGTCGCCGGGTGGCGCCGATGGCCGACCTGGTCGCGGACCTCGTACGGGACGGCGCGTACGGCCGCGCGATGACGGTCAACGGGCTGGCCTTCTGCGGGGCGCTTGGCTTCGACCCCGACCCGGTCGTCAACGCGATGGCCCACGCCGAGGGCGTCTCGCTGTCGGGGACCGGCCCGAGTTTCACGGCCGTCGGCGACCGCGAGGCGCTCGCACCCGTGCGGGACCGCTGGGCCGACCGCCCGGGACGGACCTGGCTGACGACCACACAGACGGAGGGAACGACGACTCTATGAGCCGACGCACACCCGAGGACAGGAGCCTCGACGAACTCCGCGAGGAGATCCAGAGCATCGACCGCGAGATCGTCGAACTGATCGCACAGCGTACCTACGTCGCAGAGACCATCGCAGGGGTGAAAGAACAGAAGGGCCTGCCCACGACCGACGAGGACCAGGAGCAAGCCGTCATGGAACGGGCTGGCGAGAACGCCGAACAGTTCGACGTCGACTCCAACCTCGTCAAGGCTATCTTCCGCCTGCTCATCGAACTGAACAAGGTGGAACAAAGGAGCAGCCGGTAACCGAAAACAGGCCTCTCAGACCGTCTATTGCGGAGTGTTTCGTTGAATCTTCTTCAGCAAGCGGTAGCGCGGAGCCCCCGGCCTCAAGGAGCGAGCGAAGCGAGCGAGTAGGCCGGGGAGGAAGCGCGTCACGAACCAAGGCGAACCCC
>PXRP01000030.1:0-30673 GCA_003021655.1 Halobacteriales archaeon QS_4_69_31 | reverse complement strand
GGGTCGCGGGGCACAATGTCGTTTCGGGAAAGCCCCGCCCTCAAGGAGTGACCGAGGGCCGCAAGGCCCGAGGGAGCGAGTAGGGCGGGGTAGTTTACATAGCTGCTCTTACAATTCTCACTCGGTGAGCGCTATCACAGTTCCACAGCTGCCTCGGAAACTGAATCGAAGACGGCCTTGCGGCGCTTGACGAAATATTTGAGGTATCCGCTCCCGGACCCATCTATTGAGGGGTTCCGACAGATCCTGTCGAGGACTCCCGGCGGGCTCTGTCGAGGGCCCCCGGTCCGGGGCCACCGGGAGCGGTCGGGACCCGTAGCGTTTTATTCCGTCACGGACTCACTCCCGGGTATGACCGACGCGACGGGGATCGTGGGCGAGTACCTCGCGCTCACGTCCGAGACGGACGCGGACCTGCTCGCGATGCAGTGCGGGGACTTCTACGAGTTCTTCGACGAGGACGCCGAGACGGTCGCGGACGAACTCGACCTGAAGGTCTCACAGAAGTCCTCCCACGGGTCCTCGTACCCGATGGCGGGCGTCCCGCTGGACGACCTGACGCCGTACCTGTCGGCGCTCGTCGAACGGGGCTACCGGGTCGCGGTCGCCGACCAGTACGAGACCGAGGACGGCCACGCCCGCGAGATAACGCGGGTCGTCACGCCCGGCACCCACCTCGATGCCACCGACGACGACGCGCGCTACCTCGCGGCCGTCGTCCGGGACGAGGACGCCGGTGACGGCGCCACCTACGGGCTGGCGTTCGCGGACGTGACGACCGGCCAGTTTTTCGTCACCGAGCGGGCCGGCCCCGACGCGGCCGACGCCGCCCTCACCGAACTCTACAAGTTCGACCCCGTGGAGGTCCTGCCCGGCCCGGAGATACGAGCCGACGACTCGTTGCTTGACCGGGTTCGCGAACGGACCGATGCCTCGCTGTCGCTGCACGCGACGGAGGCGTTCGCCCCGGGGCGGGCGCGCCACCGCCTGCGCGAGCAGTTCGGCGCCGAGACCCTCGAGAGTGTGGGCGTCGCGGACAACGAGGCGGCCGTCCGGGCCGGCGGGGCCGTCCTCGCCTACGTCGCCGAGACCGGCGCGGGCGTGCTCGCGTCGGTGACGCGGGTCCAGTCCTACGAGGGCGACGCCTACGCGGCCGTCGACGCCACGACACAGCGCAATCTCGAACTGACCGAGACGATGGGCGGCGACAGCGAGGGGTCACTGGTCGCCACCATCGACCACACGGTGACCAGCGCGGGCGGACGCCTCCTCCGGGAGTGGGTCCAGCGGCCGCGCCGCGACCGGGCCGAACTCGAGCGGCGCCAGTCGGGGGTCGCGGCGCTGGCCGAGGCCGCGATGGCCCGCGAGCGCGTGCGGGAGGAACTGGCCGACGCCTACGACCTGGAACGGCTGGCCTCGCGGACGGCCTCGGGCAGCGCCGACGCGCGGGACCTGCGGGCCGTCCAGGAGACGCTGGCGCTCCTGCCGGCGGTCACCGACGTGGTCGACAGCGACGACCGCCTCCGGGACTCGCCGCTTGCGGGCGTGCTCGACCGGCCCGACCGCGAGGCCGCCGCGGGGCTGGCGGCCGACCTGGACGAGGCGCTGGTCGCGGACCCGCCGGGCACCGTCACCCAGGGCGGCATCGTCCGCCGGGGATTCGACGAGGAGCTAGACGAGGTGATCGAGGCCCACGAGTCGGCGCTGTCGTGGGTGGGGTCGCTGGCCGACCGCGAGAAGCGCCGCCACGACATCACCCACCTCTCGGTCGACCGCAACAAGACCGACGGCTATTATATCCAGGTCGGCAGGAGCGAGACCGACCGCGTCCCCGACGAGTACGAGCCGGTCAAGACGCTGAAAAACTCCGAGCGGTACACCGTCCCCGAGCTAGAGGAGCGGGAACGCGAGATCCTCCGCCTGGAGGAGCAGCGCCACGAGCTCGAACGCGAGATATTCGAGCGGGTGCGCGACAGGGTTGCCGCCCGCGCCGACTGCCTGCAGTCGGTCGGTCGCGCGCTCGCGGAGGTCGACGCGCTGGCGGGGCTGGCGACCCACGCCGCCCGCAACGACTGGACGCGGCCCGACCTGACCGAGGGACGCGAACTCGACATCTCGCAGGGTCGCCACCCGGTCGTCGAACAGACCACGCAGTTCGTCCCCAACGACCTCCGGATGGACGAGGACAGGCAGTTCCTGGTCGTCACCGGCCCGAACATGAGCGGGAAGTCGACGTACATGCGCCAGGCGGCGCTGATCACGCTGCTGGCCCAGGTCGGCAGTTTCGTCCCGGCCGAGTCGGCCCGCGTGGGCCTGGTCGACGGCATCTACACGCGGGTCGGCGCGCTGGACGAACTCGCACAGGGGCGCTCGACGTTCATGGTCGAGATGCGGGAACTGTCGAACATCCTCCACTCGGCCACCGAGGACTCGCTGGTCATCCTGGACGAGGTCGGGCGCGGCACCGCAACCTACGACGGCATCTCCATTGCGTGGGCCGCCACCGAGTACCTCCACAACGAGGTCCGCGCGAAGACGCTGTTTGCCACCCACTACCACGAACTGACGACGCTGGCGGACCACCTGGAACGGGTCCACAACGTCCACGTCGCGGTCGCCGGCGAACCCGACTCGGGGGCCGACGGGACCGACGGCGACGTGACCTTCCTCCGGACCGTCCGTGACGGGCCGACCGACCGCTCGTACGGCGTCCACGTCGCGGACCTGGCGGGCGTCCCGGAACCGGTCGTCGACCGCTCGCGCGAGGTGCTCGACAGGCTCCGCGAGGAGAAAGCCATCGAGGCCCGCGGCGGCGGCGGCGAACCCGTCCAGGCCGTCTTCGACCTCGGCTCCGGCGAGTTCAAGACCGCCGAGGCGAGCGGAACCGGCGGCGACCCGAGCGGCGGACCGAACGCCGCCGGGGACGCTGGCGCCGCGGGCGCCGTCGGGGACGCGGACGCCACCGCCGACGCTGGCGACAGCGCGGACGCCACCGCCGACGCTGGCGACAGCGCGGGCGCCACCGCCGACGGCGGCCGGGACCCCGAGACGGTCCTCCAAGAGGAGTACGGCGAGGGCGCGCCGGAGGTCCTCGACCGCCTCGCGTCGGTCGACGTCTCCGAGACGCCGCCGGTCGAACTGATGGCGACCGTCCAGGAGTGGCAGGAGCGACTGGACGACTCGTAGGTGCCCGTCGGTCCGCTCCCGGGCATCGGCCCGCAGTTTCACTTTCGCTCCGCTTGGCAGACACCTAAGTGGGCTCCGGGAGGGGGTCCAGACGGAGGGCGACGGGTCCTCGCGAGTGTCACGCGTACTCGACCCCACGACTCATGGAAAGCCAGCACGCCCCGCTCGGGAGTTGCCCCGACTGTACAGCGCAGATCCACCAGCGACACGTCCTGATCACCTACGGGACCGGCGACGGGCGGCGACGCTTCGCCGAGTGTCCCGACTGCCGCGCGGTCGTCCACCCAGCCTGAATGCCCGGGTTCGAGGTGCCCGCCGACGAGTTCGACACGGTCCGCGAGCGTCTGGAGGCCGCCTACTTCGACCCGGTCGTCGTCACCGACTTCGAACCGTACTGCGTCGTCGTCGGTCTCTGAACGGGCCGGCGTGGGACGGAGCCGGACGAGTCCGGCCCGGATAACAGATTCCAGTATATAATTTCAAAATTATATTTCTGCCCGATGACGTCACTCGGATTTGTCCGCGGAGATGTTGACGTACTGGATGAAAAACTCCATGATACTGCGTTCTGCCTTCCGGAGATGCTGTGAGGCGGTGGTTTTGGCGATCCCGAGGTCGTCGGCGATCTCCTGGAGGGTTGTTCCCCGCGGGATGTCGAAATAGCCGGCCTCCAGGGCCCTGTTGAGAACGCGACGGCGGCGGGGCGTGATGGTCTCGAACAGTTCGGACCACTCGGTCACGCTCGGAATGATCTTCCGCTGAAACTCCCTGGAGACGTATTCGATTCTGACAGGTCCGAACCGTTCGAGCAGTTCGACCGCGGTGGCGAGGTCGTCGCGGTCGGCCAACAGGAGGTCGAAGCGCTCGGCGCCGTCGCGGAGTTCGCCGAACCCGCCCAGCGGGATGAACCCCTCGTGGAGCAGTACCTGCAGCGGGGTGTACTCGAAGTGCTGGCTCCGGATGAGCAGCGTCGCCGAGCAGCGGTCGACGCCGCCGACGCTGTATTTTTCGATGACGTCCAGCGACACCGTCGACTCGTGTTCGCGGATGGTCTCGACGACGTCGACGTAGTCGTCCGCGGCGACTTCGAGGGCCAGCAGGCCGAAGTACCGGCGGTCCCGGAACGTGGAGGCGAGAAACTCCCCGCAGACGTCGTACCTGGCGAGACTGCTCGTCCAGTCTCCCTCGTACTGTACGCTGAGTTTGGCCGTCAGCATCCCTCTCGACAGAGGGTCCGGGGGACCGTCAAGATACGGGTCCTCAGCGCCCGGGGACAAGCGCCGCGCGGGTCACGTCACGGTCTTCGGAGCGTTCGAGGGCCTCCCGGACCTCCGAGAGGGGGTACTCGGCGTCGACCAGCCCCTCGTAGGGGTACTCGTCGACGGTGGCGGCGAGAAACGCCAGCGCGTCGTACAGCGTCCAGGGGTCGTACTCGACGGCGGTCGTGACGTCGATGGACTTGCGAGTGAGTGTCCCGGGGTCGAAGGCCACCTCGTGGCCGGGCCGGACGTTGCCCATCTCCAGGTAGCGCCCGCCGGTCCGCAGGAGTTCGACCCCTTCGACGAAAGCCTCGGGGACGCCGGCCACCTCGATGCCGACGTCGGCGCCGACGCCGTCGGTGATAGCCTCGACGCGCTCGGCGCGGGCTTCCACGGTGTCGGCCTCCCGGAAGTCGATGACGTGGTCGGCGCCGAACGCGCGCGCCTGGTCGAGGCGGTCGTCGACGCCGTCGACGACGATGGTCTCGGCGCCGCACTCGGTGGCGACGGCGGTCGCGTTCAGTCCGAGTCCGCCCGCGCCCTGGACGACGACGGTCTCGCCGTACTCGACGCCGACCCGGTCGATGCCGAACATGACCTGCGAGAGCGCGCAGTTGGCCGCGGCCGCGACCTCCGGCCGTGACGCCAGGGCGTCCGGGAGCTTATAGAAGTGGTTGTCGGGGTAGATGTAGTAGTGGGTCCCCCAGGGGGCGTGGAAGTGGGGCCAGGCGTCCGGGGACTTGCCGGCGTGTTCGTAGTCGTTGGCACACCGGTAGAACTCCCCGCGGCGACAGCGGTCACACGCCCCGCAGGTCTGGAAGTACACCGGTGCGACGAGGTCGCCCTCGGCGACGGGGCGGCCCGCGCTGTCGGCGTCGACGTTCCCCCCGAGTGCCGTCACCCGACAGACCGCCTCGTGGCCGAGCACGCAGTCCGCCAGCGGGTGGTCGCCCGTCCAGACGTGGAGTTCCGAGCCACAGACGTTGGTCCGGACGACCTCCGTGACGACGGCGTCCGGCCCCGGCTCGGGCACCGGGTACTCGCGGAACTCCAGGTCCCGGGGCCCGTTGAGATAGACCAGCCGTCCCGTCTCGCCGCCGGTCCCCCCGGCGGGGGCCACGTCGCCGCTCATGCCGACTCGCCGGCCCCTTCGCGGACGTTCGGGACGGACTCGGGGACCTCGTCGACGAACCCCCGGTAGTCCAGGTAGGCCCGGAACGCGACGATCTCGTCGTCGTCGGTGAACTCCATGACGTCACACAGCGGGACGCCCTCGGCCGACCGGCCGACGGCCGTCTCGCCGTCGAGGTACCCCTCGCAGACGACCACGTTCCCGTCGCTGTGGAACGCCTCCATGTGGTGTTGTCCCCCGGTGAAAAAGTCCCCGTTGTCCTCGTAGAACCGCCGGATCGCCTCCCGGCCCCGGACGACGCCGGCCCGCGCGGAGTGGACGACCGGGTCCTCGCCGTACAGCTCCATGACGTCGTCTGTCCCCGCCTCGCTACTGTCCATCAGTTCGAAATACCGTCTTGCAACGTCGACGCTCATCGGTCCGGACTATTCCAGGATCCGGTATACCCATTGAGGCGAACATGGCGATCCGTTTTTACGTGCGCCCGGTCGCGGGTCCGGTCCCGACGCCTCGCGATGCCCGGTCCCGTGGTCCGGGTTCCGACGCCTCGCGATAACTCTCCAAGCGCACGACGCGCAGTGGACGCGCGCCCGTCGCCCCAGGCGCGGGGCGTGCGGTGGACGCGCGCCCGTCGTCCCGGTCAGTTCGGGGAGATGTTCGCACAGACGTTCTTGAGTTCGGTGTAGGCGTCGACGGCGGCCAGCCCCTTCTCGCGGCCGAAGCCGCTCTTTTTGACGCCGCCGAAGGGCGTCTCCTCGCCGCCGGCGAACCACTCGTTGACGTAGACCTGGCCGGCCTCGACGTCGCGGGCGAACCGGTGTGCGCGGCCGACGTCCTGCGTGTGGATGCCGGCCACGAGGCCGTAGTCGGTGTCGTTGGCGAGCTCCGTGGCTTCGGCCTCGGTGCTGAATTCGATGACCGACAGCACCGGTCCGAATATCTCCTCGCGTGCGATCCGCATGTCGTTGTCGACGCCGTCGAAGACGGTGGGCTCGACGAAGTAGCCGTCGCGGTCGAGCGCGCTCCCGCCGACGACCGGTTCGCCGGCCTCGGCGCGCCCGACCGCCAGGTAGTCGGTGACTTTCTCGAACTGCTCGGCCGAGACCAGCGGCCCCATGTCGGGGTCGGTCTCGCCCGCGTCTATCTCCATGGCCTCGACCCGCGAGACGAGTTCGTCCAGGAACTCCGCCTTGATGTCCTCGTGGACGATGAGCCGGGAGCCGGCCGAACAGACCTGGCCGGCGTTGGCGAAGATACCGGTCATCGTGCTCTCGACGGCGGTGTCGAGGTGGGTGTCGGGGTAGACGACGTTCGGGCTCTTCCCGCCGAGTTCGAGGTGGACGTTGGTGACGTTCTCGACGGCCGACGTGGCCACCTCGATCCCCGTCGGGACGGAGCCGGTGAAACTCACGCCGTCGACGTCCGCGTGGCCGGCGAGGGGCGCGCCGGCCTCCGCGCCGAACCCCGGGACGACGTTGAGCACGCCGTCGGGGACGCCGACCTCGGTCGCCAGCCGGCCGACCTCGACCGCGGTCAGGGGGGTCTGCTCGGCCGGTTTGACGACGGCGACGTTACCGGTCGCCAGCGCCGGCGCGACGCTGCGCCCGAAGAGGTTGGTCGGGAGGTTCCACGGGATGATCTGGGCGGTGACCCCCAGCGGTTCCCGGACCGTGTAGTCGACGTACTCGTCGGTCAGCGGGATGGAATCGCCGTGGACCTTGTCGGCGACCCCGCCGTAGTACTCGAAGTACCGCGCACAGGTCTCGACGTCGGCGCGGGCGTGCGAGAGCGGTTTCCCGTTGTCCCGCGTCTCCAAAAGCGCCAGGCGCTCTTGTTCGTCGCGGATCCGCTCGGCGACGGCCGCCATGAGCCGGCCGCGCTCCTCGGGCGGGGTCGCGCGCCAGTCCGCGAGCGCCGCGCTCGCGGCCCCCACCGCACGGTCGATGTCCTCGGCGCGGGCGCGAGCCACCGCCGCGATGGGCTCGCCGGTCGCCGGGTCGACCGTCTCGAAGCGCTCCGCCGCCGCCGCGGGGACGGACTCGCCGTCGACCAGCAGGTCGTACGTATCGCGGTCTCGTGTCGCTGTCATCGTCCAGGGAACGGTCCCGCCGTACTACCGGATTGTGCTGGACATGTCCCGTCTTTTATCCCCGCTCCCCGAGCGCGGCCAGCGACGGCCTTTGACTCAACGTTTAACACGCCGGCTCACCCAGGGGAGGACGATGGAGATCACGGGCGTCAATCAGTACCACCTGCGCTACGGGATGGACGACAGTTTCCGGCCGGCCTGGAAGCCCGGCCACGAACAGACCGAACACGAGGTGCTCCTGTTCGAACTGGAGACGGACGCCGGCATCTCGGGGGTCGCGACGGCTTCGGGGTTCGCCGGCCGCATCGACTACCTCGAACTGGCCGAACTGTTTCTCGTCGGCGAGGACCCCCGTGACATCGACCGGGTCCGCGACAAACTGGACACGCTGAACCTCTGGGGGCCCCGGCCCTGGCACTTCGAGGTCGCGTGCTGGGACATCGTCGGCAAGGACGCCGGCAAGCCCGTCTACGAACTGCTGGGCGGGAGCGGTGACCCCGTGCCGGCCTACGCCTCGACGGGCGAGCGCCGCGGCGTCGACGAGCGCCTGGCGTACGTCGAGGAGCGCGTCGACGAGGGGTTCGAGGCGGTCAAACTCCGGTGTCACGGCGACGACCCCGGCCCCGACCTCGAAGTCACACGGCGAATCCGGGAGGCCTACCCCGACCTGACGCTGATGATGGACGCCAACATGGGCTGGAGCGTCCCGATGGTCGAGGTCGAACCGTGGTCGTTCGGCGACGCGCTGGGGGTCGCCCGCGAACTCGAAGCCATCGGCGGTATCGGCTGGCTGGAAGAACCCCTCGACCGCCGGAACTACGACGGCCTCGCCCGCCTCCGCGAGAAGACCGACGTCCCCATCGCGGGCGGCGAGTTCAACGACGGCGTCCACCACTTCCGCGAGTTCGTCAAACACGGCTCCCTGGACGTCCTCCAGCCCGACGCCGTCCTGGCGACGGGTGTCAAGGGCGCGCTCACGGTCGCCGGGATGGCCGACACCCACGGGCTGGAGTTCGCCCCCCACACCTGGAACGACGGCCTGGGCTTCGTCGCGAACCTCCACGTCCTCGCGGCGACGGGCGCGCGCTGGTGTGAGTACCCCATCGAGCCGCCGGGGTGGACGCCCGAGACGCGGGATTTCCTGCTGGAAGCGCCGGTCACCGCCGAGAACGGCGCCGTCGCCCCGCCCGACGGCCCGGGTCTCGGCGTCGAACTCGACTGGGACCTGATACACGACCTCGACGAATCCTGACAGCGGCCCGGTCTCGTCGGGAGGGCGGAGCCAGCCCTAGCCCTGGTCGGGCCAGCGTTCGATGTAGCTCGTCTTGTCGGTGTAGAAGTTGATCATGTCCTCGCCCTGGGCGTGGAGGTCGCCGAAAAACGAGTCCTTCCGGCCGCCAAAGGAGAAGAAGGCCATCGGCGCGGCGGTGCCGAGGTTGACGCCGAGGTTGCCGGCCTGGACCTCGTGTTTGAAGCGGGTGGCCTTGTGGCCGCTGTCGGTGAACAGGCTCGCGGCGTTGCCGTACTCGCTGTGGTTGACGACCTCGACGGCCTCGTCGAAGTCCGCGACCCGGACCAGCGCCTGGATGGGGCCGAAGTGCTCCTCGCGGGCGATGGTCATCTCCGGGGTCGCGTCGCCGAACAGCGTCATCCCGACGTAGTTGCCGCCGCGGTCGACGCTCACCTCGCGCCCGTCCACCAGGAGTTCGGCGCCCTCCTCGAGGCCCGTCTCGATGTACCCGTGGATGGTGTCGAGGTGCTCGGGCGAGATGATCGCGCCGATGTCGACGCCGTCCTCCAGCCCGTAACCGACGGTCTGTGCGCGGGCCTCCCGGACCATGTGCTCGACCACCTCGTCGTAGACGGCGTCCTCGATTACGACGACGTCGTTGGAGAGACACCGCTCGCCGGCGCAGGCACACCCCGAGGCGACCGTCTTCTCGGCGGCGTAGGCCGGGTCCGCGCTCTCGGTGACGATGACGTGGTTTTTCGCCCCGCCCTGGGCCTGCACGCGCTTGTCGTGGGCCGCCGCGGTCTGGTAGATGTGTCGGGCGATCGGCGTGCTTCCCACGAAGGAAACGCCCTCGACGCCGTTGTGTTCCAGCAGCGCGTCGACGGTGTCGGGGCCGCCGTTGACGAGCTGGACGACGCCGTCGGGGAAGTCGGCGGCCTCGATGAGTTCGAAGATCCGCGCGACGACGAGCGGGTCCTGCTCGCTGGGCTTGAGGACGAAGGCGTTGCCGGTGGCGACGGCGTGTGGGAGAAACCACAGCGTGATCATCGCCGGGAAGTTGAACGGCGTGATCCCGACGAACGTCCCCAGGGGCTCGCGGACGGCGCTCTCGTCGATCTCCGGGGCGGCGTGGGCGAGCGTGCCGGCCTGCATCATTTTCGGGATCCCGCAGGCCACCTCGACGTTCTCGATGCCCCGCCGGAGTTCGCCGCGGGCCTCGGCGCGGGTCTTGCCGTGTTCGCGGACGAGCAGTTCCGCCAGTTCCTCGATGTGTTCTTCGAGTAACGTCTTGAGCCGGAACAGCGGCTGGATGCGGTCCTCGACGGCGGTCGACCGCCACTCCTCGAAGGCGGCGTTGGCCGCCGCGACCGCCTCGTCGACGTCCTCGCCGCCGCTGAACGGCACCGTGGCCAGTCGCTCGCCCGTCCCGGGGTCGGTCACGGCCTGGCCATCGGCCCCCGTCGGCGTCCGCCAGGAGCCGTTCACGTAGTTCTGTACCTCGCCGTCGTCGGTGAGACTCGTCGGTAACACTGGTGTCAGGAATATCCACTCGCCGTTGCATAAGTGTTTGGGAGCAGTTCACACGGGCCGAGAGGGGCTCGTGCGGGCGAGTCGGGGTCGCGCCGGCGCACCGTTCCCGTCGCGTCCCGAGCCCTGCGTGGTCGCACCGGCGCGCCGTTCTGTCCTGCCCCGGGCCGCGTGGGGTCAGGACCCGGTGATGTCGGCGTCGAGGGGGTCGCTCATCTCGGCCTCGTCGAGGTGACAGCTGACGGCGTGGCCGTCGCCTACGTCGTCCAGGGGCGGGTCCTCTGTCTCGCAGACTTCGCCGATCTTCTGGGGGCAGCGGGTGTGGAACGAACAGCCCGTCGGCGGGTCGCGGGCGTCGGGGACGTCGCCGTCGAGGCGGATGCGGTCCCGGTCGTCGTGGGGGTCCAGCGAGGGGATACTCGACAGGAGCGCGCGGGTGTAGGGGTGGTAGGGTGGATCGAAGATCCGGTCGGTCGCGCCCGTCTCGATGATCTCGCCGAGGTACATCACCGCCACCCGGTCACAGAGCGCCTCGATGACGCTCAGGTCGTGGCTGATCAGCAGGTAGGAGGTGCCGTACTCGGTACAGAGGTCCTCGAGGAGGTTGAGGATGCTGGCCTGGACGCTCACGTCCAGCGACGAGACCGGCTCGTCGAGGACGATGAGCGACGGGTCGGCCGCGAACGCGCGCGCGATGCCGACCCGCTGTTGTTGCCCGCCCGAGAGTTCCTGCGGTCGCTTGTCGACGATGTCGGCGCCGAGGTTCACCTGGTCGAGCAACTCCACGACGCGGTCGTCGCGTGCCTCCGGGCCGCGGTCGCCGAACAGTTTCAGCGGGCGCTCGACGATCGCCCGGACCGTCTTGCTCGGGTTCAGGCTCGCCTCGGGGTCCTGGAAGATGATCTGACACTCCGAGTGGAACTCGTTGAGTTCCTGCTTCGAGAGGTCGTGGATGTCCCGGCCGTCGTACTCGATGCGGCCGTCGGTCACCGCGTGGAGTTTCAGCAGCGTCCGGCCGAGCGTGCTCTTGCCACAGCCGCTCTCGCCGACCAGCCCGACCGCCTCGGACTCGTGGATGGTCAGCGAGACGCCGTCGACGGCCCTGACGGGCTCGTGGTCGCCAAGCAGGTTCTGGACGAAGGTCCCCTCGTCGTAGTACTTCCTGAGGTCGCTGACGGTCATGATCGCCTCGCCGCGGGTGCGCTCGACGCGCTCTCGCTCGCCCGCGACGACCGGGTTCGCGACCACCTCCTCCCAGTGGAGACACCGCGACTCGTGGGCGCGGTCCTCGGCGACGGCCGCCATCCCCACGTCGCCGGACCGGCACTCCTCGGTCGCGAACGCACAGCGGTCGGCGAAGATACAGCCGTCGGGGATCCGGTCCAGTTCCGGGATCCGGCCGGGGATCGGCTTGACGTCCTTGTTGGTGGCGATCTCGGGGGTCGTCGCCAGCAGCGCCTGCGTGTAGGGGTTGGCCGGCTCCGTGAAGACGTCCTCGACGGGGCCGGTCTCCAGCATCTCGCCGGCGTAGAGGATGTTCACCCGGTCTGCGATCTGTGCGATGACGCCGAGGTTGTGCGTGATGAGCAGGATACCCGCGTCGTACTCGGCTTTCAGGTCCTCGACGAGGTCGAGGAACTTGGCCTGGGTGGTCACGTCAAGCCCCGTCGTCGGCTCGTCGAGGATGAGCAGGTCGGGGTTACAGGACAGCCCCACCGCCAGCAGGGCCCGCTGCTGTTGGCCGCCCGAGAGTTCGTGGGGGTACCGGCGGGCGATCCCCTCGGGGTCGGGGAGGTTCACCTGGTCGAGTACCTCGTAGACGCGCTCGTCGGCCGCAGCCGTGCTCTCGGGGTCCTGGTGGAGTTCGATGGCCTCCCGGACCTGCGCGCCGACGCGCATGCTGGGGTTGAGCGCCGTGGCGGGGTTCTGCGCGACGTGGGCGATACGGTTGCCACGGATCGAGCGGAGCTGGCCCCGCGAGGCCGACAGCAGGTCCGTCCCGTCGAAGGTGATCGACCCGGCGTCGACGCGGCCGTTGGCGTCGAGGTACCGGACGATAGCGAGCGCGAGCGTGCTCTTGCCGCTGCCGGACTCGCCGGCGATGCCGACCGTCTCGCCGCTGCGCACGTCCAGCGAGACGTCCCGGAGCGCCCGGATAGTGCCGTCGGCCACCTCGAAGGTCACGTCCACCGAGTCCACCGACAGGAGCGGGTCCCCCTCGGCGCGCCGGTTTTGCTGTTCGAGACTCATTGGCGCTCACCCGTCACGCGCGGGTCCAGCACGTCCCGCAGGCCGTCGCCGATGACGTTCGTCGCCATGACCGTCACCAGCAGGGCGAGACTCGGCCAGATGAGAAACCACGGCGTCTGGTAGATGTGTTCGCGCGCCGTCGCGATCATGAACCCCCAGTCGGGGTTGGGCGGGCCCGACCCGAGGCCGAGAAACGACAGCGCGGTGCCGATCATGATAGCGTAGCCGACCCTGACCGACCCCTCGACGACGACCGGCCCGGTCACGTTCGGGAGGATCTCCCGGAACAGGATGTAGCTGTTCGACTCGCCGCGGGCGCGGGCGGCCAGCACGTATTCCTGTTCGCTGACAGACAGGGTCGCCGACCGGGTCACCCGCGCGATGCGTGGCGCGTAGACGACCCCGATGGCCAGGATGACGTTGACGATGTTCGAGGGCAGCGCCACGAGGATCAGCAGGCCCAACAGGAGCGTCGGGACGCTGATGATGATGTCCATGACCCGCATCAGGACCTCGTCGGTCCGGCCCTTGACGTAGCCCGCGAGCAGGCCGATGGGGACCCCGAGGGTCAAACCGAGCGCGGTCGCGCCGAAGCCGAGCAGCAGGCTCGTCCGCCCGCCGAGGATGACCCGCGAGAGCAGGTCCCGTCCCAGGTGGTCGGTCCCGAGGATGAACTGCCCGCCGGGGCCGGCGTAGCGCTGTGCCACGTGGGTCTCCGTGGGGTCGTAAGGGGCGACCGCCTCGCCCAGTATCGCAGCGACGACCACCGGCACCAGCAGCGCGAGCCCCACGAGTATCCGCCGGTTCGTCGCCAGTGCGGTCACTATCGGCGGGAGCCGTTCGCCGTCCGTCTCCGCGGTGGCGTCTTCGGTCGCCATCTACTCTTCCCCCAGGTTGATCCGCGGGTCCAGCATCGTGTATATCACGTCGGCCGCGAAGTTGGCCGTGATGAAGGCGATCGTCGGGACCAGGATCCCGGCCTGGATCAGCGGGAGGTCCCTGTTTTCGATCGCCTGGACGATCATCTCGCCCATCCCGGGGTAGGCGAAGATCTGTTCGATGATGACGACGCTGCCCATCATCCAGCCGAAGTTCAGCGCCAGCACCGTGATGGTCGGCAGGAGGCCGTTGCGCAGCGCGTGCTTGAACAGGACGTTGCGCTCGGCGACGCCTTTCAGCCGCGCGGTGCGGATGTAGTCCGATTCGAGCGTCTCGACCATCGACGACCGCGTCTGGCGGAGCACGTACGCCAGGATGACGGTGTTCATCGCCAGCGCCGGCAACAGGAGGTGGTGGAACCACTCGACCAGCCCCTCCCGCGGCGGGACGTACCCGCCCTTGGGGAACAGCGCCAGGGGCGGTGTCGTCAGAAACAGCAACAGCAGCGTCGCGCTCACGAACGAGGGGATGCTCAGCCCGACGTAGGAGCCGCTGGTGATGAGGAAGTCGGGCGCCCTGTCGCGAAACGCCGCCGCGACGATGCCAAGCGGGATCGCGACGACCATCGAGATGAGCATCGCGACGACCGCGAGCTGGAGCGTCCGGAGCAGCCGCGGCCAGAGTATCTCCGCGACGGGCTGGCCCGAGATGAGGCTCTCGCCGAAGTCGCCCGTGAAGACGCCGCCGACGAAGTCGAGATACTGGACGTACACCGGGCGGTCGAGCCCGAGGTCCTCGTTGACCTGCTGGACCGCCTCCTCGGTGGCCTCGGTCCCGAGGACGATGTTCGCGGCGCTCCCGGGCAGCAGCGTCGTCACGCCGAAGACGACCGACGACACCACGAACACCGACAGCCCCGCGATCGCGACCCGTTTCAGGAGATAGAGATAGTTCATTGGGCGGACTCGCGGCGGTTACTTGTCGACCGCACACCGGCTGATGAAGTCTTTGACCTCGGTCGGGTAGAGCTGGTAGTTGTGGACGTACTCCTTGTGCCCGCCGTAGATGGAGGGGTGGTAGGTGCCGACCCAGGCACCCTCGCGGTGGTTTATCTCCTGCATCTTGTCGAAGTTCTCCGTGGCCGTCTCCTCGTCGGTGGCCGTGGTCGCGGCGCCGTAGGCCGCGTCGTAGTCGGCGTTGCTCCAGTTGGCCTCGTTCCAGGGGCCGTCCGACCGCAGCGCCAGCCGCGGCACCGTCGACCCCAGCACGCGCGTCGAGTAGTTCGTGATGTACCAGTTGCCCTCCTGGTTCCAGTAGTCCGAGAGCCACGTCTCCTCGGTGAGCCGGTTGATCTCGAACTCGATGCCGACCTCGGCCATCTGTTGCTGGAACAGCTGTGCGATGGTCTCTTTCTGCGGGTAGCCGTCGTCGTAGTGGAACGTCTGGACCTCGAAGCCGCCGTCGTAGCCGGCCTCGCTGAGGAGCTGTTCGGCCTCGTCGGTCTGTGCGGTCGTCCCGAACGTGTCATCGACCGGGAGGTCGTCGTTGTACTCCGAGTGGACCGGCGTGATGCCGGCGTGGTGGCCGAGGACGCCGTCACCGGAGACGGCCTCGACGAACTGCTCGCGGTCCAGGGCGTGCTTTATCGCCTTGCGCACTTTCCCGTTGTCGAACGGTTCGACGGTCGTGTCCAGCACGATGGGGAACTGGAGGCCCGACGCGCGGTTGACGAAGGTCGTGTCCTCGCCGGCGCGGTCGGTGACGTTGGGCGCGATGCGGCTGACGGCGTCGACGGTCCCGTCCGAGAGCGCGTTGACCCGCTGGATCTCGTCCGAGAGGATGTTCCAGACCATCCCGTCGATGTAGGGCAGCGGGTCGCCGTCCTCGCCGTCGATGTGGTAGTCGGACTTGGCCTCGAAGGTGATGCTGTTTTTCTGGTCCCACTCGGTCAGGACCAGCGGGCCGCTCCCGTAGTCGGTCTCCTCCAGTTGCGAGGGGTCGTCCTCGAGGACCGACTTCGGCGCGACGAAGAAGGCCCCGCCGGTCTCGGAGATCCGCTTGGGGAAGCTCAGGTCCGAACTCCCGAGGGTGATCTCGACGGTCGTCTCGTCGACCTTCTCGACCGTTTCGACGCCGCTGAGACTGGAGGCCGCGCCGGAGAACTCGTCGGAGGTGAGATAGTCGTAGGTGGCGACCACGTCGTCGGCCGTGACCGACTGGCCGTCCGTGTTGGCGAAGGTCGCGCTCTCGTCGAGCATGAACGTGAAGACGGTGTAGTCGCTGTTGACCTCCCAGTCGGTGGCGAGGTTGGCTTCGACCTCGAGGTCCTGGTTGACCCGCGTGAGCCGGTCGTACATCGCCTCGCCGAGGAGGTAGTCCGCGAGGAAGCCACGGAACGGCGACATCGTCTCGATGCCCTGCTGTGCCCCGACGTTGAACGTCCCGCCCCGCGGGAGCCCGGTGTCGGTTTCCATCCCGCCGTCGTCGGTCCCGCTCCCGCCGTCCGAGTCGCCGTCGGAGCCGCCGTCGGAGCCGCCGTTCGACCCACCGTCGGACCCACCGTCGGAGCCGTCCCCGCCGCCGTCACCGGAACACCCGGCCAGCCCAGTGATACCCAGCGCGCCGAGAGTGGCACTGAGTTTCACGATCGAACGCCTGTCGGTCTCAATATCCTGACCGCCGTCGGATGGAGACATACGTAACCACAACAGCTAACCATTACATAAATCCTGTGATGGTATAGTGATACACTCCCCGGAGAAACATTCACCGAGTGGTCCGTTGTCGGCGGTTCGCGGCGCCGTCGGCGCAGTCGGGGGAATATTTAACCCGTCCGACCGCGTCTCCCCAGAGGATGCGACGAGCAGCAGTCCTGACCGGCTACGAGGAACCGCTCGACGTGCGCGAGGTCGAGGCCGTGGAACCCGACCCGGACGGGGTGGTCGTCGAGACGGCGGCCTGTGGCATCTGCCGGAGCGACTGGCACGCCTGGAAGGGCCACTGGCCGTCGGTGCCGACCGGGCAGGTGCTGGGTCATGAACCGGCGGGGACGGTCACGGCCGTCGGCGAGGACGTCGAGCGGTTCAGCGTCGGCGACGAGGTGGGGGTGCCGTTCAACGTCGCCTGCGGGCGGTGTGAGTACTGCTGGTCGGGCGACTCCCACCTCTGTGCGGACGGGCTCAGCCTCGGGTTCACGCCGGAGTTGCCGGGCGCGTTCGCCACCGAGTTCGCGGTCCCGCGCGCCGAGTTCAACGTCGTCCGCCTCCCCGAGGGGATGACCGCCGTCGAGATGGCCGGGCTGGGCTGTCGGTTCGCCACCGCCTTCCACGGCCTGGCACACAAGGCCGACCTCGCGGCCGGCGACTGGCTCGCCGTCCACGGCTGTGGCGGGATCGGTCTCTCGGCGGTCACCATCGGCGCGGCGCTGGGCGCGGGCGTCGTCGCGGTCGACCTCGACGGGGAGGCGCTGGCGCTGGCCGAGCGGGTCGGTGCGACCGCCACCGTCGACGCCGGCGCCGTCGCGGACGTCCCCGGGGAGGTCGCGGACATCACCGACGGCGGCGCGGACGTCTCCGTCGACGCGCTCGGCATCGCCGAGACCTGCCGGAACTCGCTGGAGAGCCTCGACAAGACGGGCCGGCATCTCCAGGTCGGGATGACCACCGACGAGGAGGGCGGCGAGGTCGCCCTGCCGGTCGACGAGATGCTGAGCGCGGAACTGGAGTTCGTCGGCGTCAAGGGGATGCCCCCCAGCCGCTACCCCGAACTGTTCCGGATGATCGCCGCCGACAGGCTCCGGCCGGCCGACCTGGTCACCGACACCGTCGGCCTGGCGGACGTCTCGGACCGCCTGACGTCGATGGACGACTACGACACCGTCGGGCTGGAGGTCGTCACCGACTTCTAACTCGCGAGTTCGTGGACGCGGTCCCAGTCGATAGCGACGCCGAGTCCGGGGTCGGTCGGCGGCCGGACCGCCCCGTCCTCGGCGGTGACCGGCTCGTCGAGCAGGAAGTCCCGCGTCTCGGGCGTCCACCCCGGCGGCTCGATCGGGTACTCACACCAGGTGGGGTTCGTACACGCGAGCAACTGGAGGTTCGCGGCGAAGCCGACCCCGTCGTTCCAGGTGTGGGGCGCGAACTGCAACCCGTGGAGGTCGGCCAGCCCCGCTATCAGTTTCCCCTTGAGGATGCCGGCGCTGAGCATGGCGTCGGGCTGGAGGACGTCCAGAGACTCGCGGTCGACGAACTCGCGGAAGTGGTGGACGCCGTCGTTGAATTCGCCGCCTGCGATGGGGACGTCTGTTTTCTCGCGGAGGCGGGCGAGAGCGTCGTAGTTGCGCCCGTCGAAGGGCTCTTCGAGCCAGCCGATATTGCCGATGGCTTCGAGTTCGCGGGCGACCCCCAGCGCGTCGTCGAACGTCCAGGTCTCCCCGCCCGGCGCGGAGACGCTCCAGGCCATGTTCAGGTCGACCATCAGCGTCAGGTCGGGGAAGGCCTCCCGGACGCGCCGGGCCACCTCGACGTCCTCGGAGATGTCCTCGGAGTGAAAGCGGAGTTTGACCGCCTCGAACCCCTCGTCGACGCGTTCCTCGACGTACGCCAGGCGCTCGTCGGGCCCCCGGAGTTCGCCCGTCGAGGCGTAGGCCGGGATGGGGTCGGGGTCGCCGCCCAGCAGCGCGTGGACCGGCTTCCCGACGTCCTTGCCGACGATGTCCCAGCACGCGACCTCGAAGTGCCAGGGCCGGGGGCCATAGGAGTCCAGCGACCGGAGGTCTTCGAGGCGCTGTTCGACGTGTCGGGGGTCCTCCCCGACGAGGTACTCCCGCGCCAGGTCGAGCGCGTCGACCCGCGTCGCGTCCCCCGAGACGGAGGTGATGCCGGTGATGCCCGCGTCGGTCTCGACCTCGAAGAGCTGTACCCGGTGGATAGACTGCTCGAACCCCGGGTACCACGAGGGCTCGAACGTCGCGTCCATCTCGTATTCGAGCGTGTACTCGGTGATGTCCGTGATCTCCATGTCCGAATGCTCCGATACTCCTACGCTCGCGGTGTGGCCTCTTTACTTTTGTCGCTCCGGCTGGACTCGCCCGCCGGAACTGTGCCCGCCCCTGGCCGGAACTGTGCCCGCCCCTGGCCGGAACTGTGCCCGCCCCTGGCCGGAACTGTGCCCGCCCCTGACGAAATTGCGGCCGCGCTCGACGGCACCGAGTCCGGTCTCAGCTGTAATCGTGGTAGACGCTCTTTATCTGGGTGTACTTGAGGACGCCGTACTTCCCGTCGTCGCCGCCCATGCCGGACTCGTTCCAGCCGATGTGGTGGCCCTGCCAGGCCTCGCCCAGCGTCCGGTTGATGTAGGTCTCGCCGTAGTCGAGGTCTCTCGCGGTTTTCATCGCTGTCCCGTAGTCATCGGTGAAGACGTACGAGGAGAGCCCGTACCGGGAGTCGTTGGCGAGCTCTACGGCCTCCTCGACGGACGAGACGGTGACAAGCGGCGTCACGGGGCCGAACACCTCTTCGGCGACGACATCCATCGACGGGTCGGCGTCCCCGAGAACGGTCGGCGCGTACCAGAAACCGCGCTCGAAGGTCCCGCCGTCCGGTCTGGCCCCGCCGGTCAGCACCGTGGCGCCGTCCTCGACGGCCGACTCGACGGCTCTCCGGGTCCACTCCAGTTCGCCTTCGCTCACCTGGGGACCCATGTCCGGGTCGGTCTCGGGCGCGCCGAGTTCTATCGACTCCGTCGCGGCGACGTACTTCTCGGCGAACGCCTCGGCGACGTCCTCGTGGACGTAGACCCGCTCGGCGCAGGTACAGACCTGGCCGGCGTTCGTGATCCGGGCCGTGAGGACGTCCTCGACGGCCGCGTCGAGGTCGGCGTCGGCCGCGACGATGGCCGGCGCCTTGCCGCCCAGTTCCAGCGAGACGGGCGTCAGGTTGGCCGCCGCGGCCTCCATGATGTGCTTGCCGACGCGGGTCGATCCCGTCATCGTCACCATGTCGGTCCGCCGGGAGGTGACCAGCGCGTTCCCGACGTCGCCGTCGCCCAGCACTAGATTCAGCAGGCCGTCGGGGAGGTCCAGTTCGGCGTCCAGCGCCCGGAAGAGGCTGACGGCCGACAGCGGCGTCGTCGAACTGGGTTTGACGACGACGGCGTTGCCGGCGACCAGGGCCGGGAGCACCTTCCGGAGGAGGACGCCGACCGGGTAATTCCACGGGATGATGGCCGCGACGACGCCGACCGGGTGGCGCTGGAGGTGGATCTCCTCGTCGCGGTTGTCGCTCGGGACGATGTCCCCCTCGATGCGCCGGCCCCACCCGGCCGCGTAGTCCGCCAGCGTCACCGTCGCCGACACCTCGCCGTCGGCCGTGGACTTGGGTTTGCCCTGCTCGGCCACGATGACGTCGCCGATAGCGTCGACGCTGTCCGCGACGACCTCGCCGATGTCGCGGACGACCTCCGCCCGTTCGACGCCGGGCCGGGCACCCCACTCCGCCTGTGCCGCCGCCGCGGCGGCCAGCGCCTCCTCGACGAGGGCGTCGTCCGCGCTCGGGATCGATGCGAGGGTCTCCTCGGTCGCGGGGTTCAGTACGTCCACCGCGTCCGGCCCCGCACGCCACTCTCCGTCGATGTAGTGCTCGGGCTTGGGTAGCTCCATGCCTCCCAGTTTCGCAACGACCGGCATAGTTCTTCGGGACCGGTCGGGTCAGCGCGACGATCGTCGGCGAACATAAACGGAGTTTATATAGTTCCCTCCCGCCTCGCGGGCGGTTTCGACGGTCGTACTGAAACGTTCGGGGGCTCACATAGACCAGGGTTTATATATCTCGTGTCGAGGCGACTACCCGCGTAGGATTAGCAGTGGTTTTGTTATCGGCGGATCGCGTCCCGTCGTCCCCCGGTAGTCCGGGCGAGGGGCGGACTTCAGGAGAGCATCCCGGGGACAGTCGTCCGAACATCCCGGGGACAGTCGTCCGGACATCCCAGGGACAGTCGTCCGGGCGTCACAGGAGAGCGTCCTGGAGTCGGCGGAGGTGATAGAGGACCGACTCCCGTTCGAGGTCGACGTCGTCGGCGGAGAGGCGCTGGTCGGTCCGGACGGGGGCCGTCACCTCGGCCCCCGCGAGGAGTTCGAAGGGGACCAGGTCGAGTTCCTCGGCGACGTCGGCGGCGACCAGCTGGCCGTAGATGGTGTCGCCACCGCCGCCGCGGATCCGCTCGCCGGGGTCGAGGTCGCGCTTGGCGGCCGCGACCACCTCCGTGGCCTGCTCGGTGACGACACCGGTCGGGCGGTCGTAGAGCGCGGCCGACACGACGCTGACCAGCGTCTCCTGAGGGAGGTGGAACGGCCGGTGGAAGACCTGGTGGGTCCCGTCCTCGGTCGCGGTGATGTTGTACCGCTGGCTCAGATACGCCCGCGTCGACTCGTTGTCCGTCTCGGTGACGACGAACGCGCTGGGGTTGTCCCCCGTCGGCGTGACGGCGTCGATGACGTTGCGCCGTTCGAGAGCGCCGCCGTCGGCGACCGGGCGGAGCCTGTCGAGCAGTCCCTCCAGGTCAGTCTCGGGCATGTGGATCCCGCCGGTGTCCGGTCGCAGGCCGAGGGCGTTCGCGGCCGCGCAGAGTTCGACCATCACCTTCGTCCCGTCGAGGAACGTGTTGTACATCCGCGGGTCCGGCGCGTTGGACTCGACGAACGCCTCGGAGAGGCCGTACCGCTCCAGCGAGTCCTCGTGGGTGGCGTAGGGCTCGAAGGAGAGTTCGGTCCCCTGGCCGGCGGCGACCACCTCGAACCCCTGTGCCCGCGCCCAGTCGTGGAGTTGGACGACCTGTGCCGGTTCGTCCCCGTAGGCCATCGAGTAGGTGACCCCGTGCTGTGCGGCGAGATACGCCAGGACCGGCCCGACGGTCGTGTCGACCTCGACGCTGACCATCACGACGTCGTTGCCGGCCTCGATGGCCCGCCAGGCGTGTTCCGCGGCGGCGTGTGCGTCACCCGTCGCCTCGATGACGACGTCGACCGGCGCCCCGGCCGCGAGGGCGCCCTCCGGCGTCACTACCCGCTGTCCCGCCTCCAGGGCGTGCTCGACGCCGTCGGCGGTCTTTTCGGGCGCGACGACGTCCTCCTCGACGCCGGCCCGGCGGTACGTCTCTCTGGCCCGGCCGACGTCGATGTCCGCGAGAACCGCCGGCCTGACGCCCGGCGCCGCCTCGACCTGGTAGGCGAGATGCGAGCCGTACACGCCCGTCCCGACGAGGGCGACCGAAACAGGGTCGTCTACTCGCGCCTCTAGCTCGGGCAATCCGTTCATCGATACCTCGTTGTCTTTGAGCGAGGGATTAAACATTTCGGTCGTTTCGACGCGAAATCTATTCGCCATCACCGAACCGACAGACAGCGAGGACTCGATACCAGTCTCGACCGTGATTTCGGGGAAAGAGTCGACAGCAAATCGGTACGTCGAACCGCGTGCTGGATTGGCAGTTCGCTCCTGGAGAACTCCATATCTCCAGCGGTTCAACGGTCGACACCAGTCGTTCGCCGCCTGGCCGGGTTCCCCGTGCGGGCGGGGCCACCGCAGACCGGACTGCACACCCCGTCTCCCCGCCGTTCTCCGCTGAGAACGCTCCGGCCGGGGTCACAGAGCGCCACCGCCCGGGAGCCGGGAGCGTGGTTCGGCGTGACACACCGGTTTCCCGGGACGGAACGGCCGTCTCCGGCGGGGGATCGCCAGACTGCGTACAGTCCGCCCACCGCTTTCGGGCGTGTGGCGATTTCTCATTACAGAATATTATCTTCCCGCCGGATGCCCGGCGGCCGACGAGGGTGGGGCGACTGACGGTCCAGGGGGCGTCGGGAGCCGATATGCTGTTTACACAGTAGCAAGATATGGTAGTATGGACGAGACGCGACCGGACGACGACCGGGACAAGATCAAGTCGGTCGACGCGTCGCTGGACATCGTCGAGGTGCTGACCGACGAGGGGCCGCTGACGATCACGGAGCTGGCAGAGCGCCTCGACAGGTCCCAGAGCAACGTACTGGCCCACCTCCGGACGCTCAGGGACCGCGGGTACGTCGTCGAGGAGAGCGAGGGGTACCGGCCGGGGCTGCGGTACTACGAGATCGGCAACAAGACCAAACAGAACTACCCGCTGTACGAGCACGGGACCGGACCCGCCGACGACCTCGCCGACGAGACCGGCGAGTACGTCTGGCTGATGGTCCAAGAGCAGGGCCGGGGCTACTACATCTACAAGACGGGCGGCGACGACGCGGTCGAGAGCGGCGCCTACACGATGGGGAGCCGGTGGCGGCTCAACTCCACCGCCAGCGGCAAGATGGTGCTGGCCTCCATGGACGAAACCGAGGTCGACGCGGTGCTCGACAGGCACGGGCTCGAAGGGATTACGCCGAACACGATCACCGACCGCGAGACGCTGAAGGCCGAACTCGAGACCATCCGCGAGGAGGGGTACGCCAGGGACGAGGAGGAATCCGCCATCGGCATCCGCGGGGTCGCCGCGCCGGTCCGGGGGTTCGACGGACTCCTCGGCACGGTCTCCATCTCGGGACCCGCCAGCCGTATCAAGGGCACCTATTTCGAGGAGACGCTTCCGGACAAACTCAAGGAAACGGCGGACATTATCCGCATCAGGTACAACGGGGCGGCCGCCGTCGACCGGTGAGTCCCCGTCCTCGCCCGCAGGCGTCGATTACACCAATATAACTGTAAGCGCGACGCTCGACGGACCGTCCTCGCGGCGCCGACTCCACCGACCGACCACCTCGTACCGGCCGGCCCGCTTATATAACATTTTTATTATTATAAACCGAAAAAGACAGCCCGTATATCTTTTCGGACGGTATGCTGTCCTCGGCGCAGCCAGCCGACCGATAGTGCCAATTTCGGGGGCTCGACGGGATAGCGAGTTGATTCAGTGAGCCCCGGAACTGAATCGAGTTACCGGCCGGTACGGCGACGGTATGAAACCCAGGGGCTGCGTTTTCTGTCGTCCGTTCCGATTCTGTCCCCGATTATAACACTGAATTTATAAAATATTTCTATCTTTATAATAGAAGTTATTTGTGTACGGACTGAACCCGTCAGTTCGAGAGAGTCAGTCGGCACTGGTCGGGTGGGTGCTCTCGGGCGGGAGGGTGGTCGGCGTCAGTTCCGGCGGAACTGGCCGCCGGTGGGGGGTTCGGGGGGTGACGCTTCGACCCAGTTGGCTCCGTCGAGCACCGTCCGGGAGACGAACGCGGCGACGCGGCGGGCGGTCTCTTCGCGTTCGAACAGCGAGACGGTCCCGAGCGATTCGCCGACGGTCTTGCCGACCTCGGTCGTGGGGACCGACGGGTCGGCGACCAGTCGTTCGACCTCGCGGGTCAGGCGCTCCTCGAGCTCCTTGCGGGCGGGCTTTGCGAGTTCGCGCCCCGCCGGCAGGAGGTCGTAGGTGACCGCGTACCCCTCGTCGTACCGCTCGACGGCGAAGAAGGGCACCTCCTCGCGCTCGGCGCGGCGGTACTGCTCGTCGCGGGTCGCCTGGTCCTCGTACAGCGGTACGTCGGGCGGCTCGTAACCCTCTGGCACGAGGGGGGGTAGGGGCCTCCCGTAGATAAATCCCGTCCAGTCGGTGTGCGGCGGGGCCCCTGGGTGCCGGATGCACTCGGACGGTGTAACACACACGCCCGGACGGGGCAACGACCGGCCCCGGCGGTCGGGCCCGGCCTCAGAACTCCCGCCAGGACCGCTCGGGCGTCCAGTCGAGCACGCGCTCGGCTTTCTCGACGCTGATGAGCGCGTCGTGACCCTCCAGGGGTTCGCGGCGTTGGGCGTCGGGGAAGCACTCGTCGGCGAGTCGCTCGGAGGGGACCGCCGCGCTCGTGTCGGCCGCCACCGTCCAGAACGGTTCGTGGCCCTCGAAGTCGGCCTCGACCGCGCGGCGGGCGACGGCGGCGGCGTCCTCGAGGTGGAGATACGAGAAGGCGACGCTCCGGCCGGCGTACGGTTGGTCGCGTATCGCGGGGAGCGTCCGGTCGACCTCGGCGAAGGACTCGCGCAGTTCCTCGGGCGTGGCCACCCAGGGATACCTGAGCGAGGCGACCTGTGGGGCGTCGGGCCGGCGGCCGAAGCCGTCCGCGACGACCTCGGCGGCGTGTTTGCCCAGCGCGTACGGGTCCCGCGGCGTGAGCGGGTGGGCCTCGTCGATGGGGAGGTACGCCACCTCCGCGGGGGCGTCCTGGTAGCTCGCGCCCATGACGTTGATGCTGGACGCGAGCGCGACCGCCTCCAGGTCCAGCGCCGCCGCGGCCTCGAGGACGTGGTAGGTGGTCATCGCGTTGCTCTCGAAGGTGACGTGTTCGGGGTGGCTCTCCGGGTGGGGGATCGTCCCCATGTGGACGACGGCGTCGGCGTCGCTGGCCGCGAGCGACCCGTAGACCTCCCCGGGGTCGAGCAGGTCGGTCGTCAGGTACTGGTCCGAGACGTCCTCGCGGCGCTTGCCGCGGGCGAGGTCGACCGTCTCGTACCCGTGGTCGGCGAACTCCCGCAGGGTCGCCTCGCCGATCCTGCCGTTGCCGCCAGTGACCGCGACCCGTTCGATCGCCATGCCCCCGCTTTGGTCAGACCCCGGGAAATAGCTCCGGAACGGGGCAACCCAGCGGGGCTTTCGACCGCCGCTCTCTCGCGGTGTCAGTCCGGCCGGCAGCTCGCCCGGACGGTCAGTACCGCTGGAGCAGGTCGAGCATCTCCCGGTCGAGGTCGTGGCCGTGCCAGTCCCCGTAGTCGACGTCCTCGCGCTCGCTGTCGATGACGCCGAACGGGCCCCGGAGGTTCCACAGCGCCCAGCCCCAGCCCGCTTCTTCCCAGAGTTCGAGCATCTCCTCCATCCAGGCGAGCGCGACGTCGTGGTCGGTGTGGTTGTACACGCCCCACTCGCCGACGTGGACGCCGACGTCCCGCTCCTCTAAGTGTTCCCACTGGGCGATCCGGGTCGCGTACACCCAGTCCTCGTCGTGGACCTTTCCCGTCTCGCCGACGGTCGGCCAGTCCGGCTCCTCGAACTCCCGGTCCACCCAGTCGGCCTTGTAGTGGGTCAGCGGGAAGGGGTCGTACCCGCGGGTCGACTGGGCGCAGTCGACGTCGGCGAGTTCGAACACCGGTTCGCGCCCGTAACACATCCCGTCGGCGACGACCAGGCGGTCGGGGTCGACGTCGTGGATGGTCTCGACCGTCTCGCGGGCCACGTCGGCGTAGGCGCCGTGACTGGTGTCGGCCGGCTCGTTGATCAGGTCGAACGACAGCTCCTCGCTGGGGATGCCCTCGTAGCGCTCGGCGAACGTCTCCCAGTGGGCGACGAACGCCTCCCGGGCCTCCCGGTCGGTCCAGAGGTCCGTCTCCTCGGGCGGGTCGGCGACGGTGTAGCCCGGCCCGCGGTGGAAGTTGAGGTTGACGTGGACGCCGTGTTTCCGGCCGTACTCGACGGCGTCGTCGATCTCTTCGAGGGTGTCCTCGTCGAAGTCAAGCCAGTCGTCGTCGGTCCAGCACCGGTAGTCCATCGGGAGGCGCGCGAAGTCAAAGCCCCACTCGGCGATCCACTCGAAGTCCTCCTCGCGGAACTGTTCCTCGTCGTGGGCCATGAACTTCGGCTGCAGGTTGAACCCCCGCCAGCGCGGGAGCGAACTCGCGTCCATGGGCCGTCTACCGCGGCCAGCGTCATAAGCGTCCGCTCCCCGGGATCCAGCGGGGGTTTCCGAGCGCACGACCGCGGAGCGTCCGTGCCGCCCCCGCAACTCACCAGGCGTCTTCGAGGACGCGCTCGACGTCTCCGACCGAGAGGTCGAATCCGTCGGGCGTGGCGTCCATGAGGCTGTCCGCGGCGGTGGTCTCGGCGACCGCCGGCAGGTCGGCCCGGTCGAGGCCTTCCAGGTCGCGGAGCCGACTCGGAAGGTCGAGCGCGTCGCGGATGTCCGTGACGGCCGCCACGACGTCATCGGCGACGGCCTCGTCGGACCGCCCTTCGGTCTCGACGCCGAGTCCCTCGGCCAGCAGGCGTCGGCGGCCGTCCACCTGCGCGAACAACTCGCGGAGGACCGCGGGCGTGACCGCGGCGTGGCCCCGACCCTGGTGGACGCCCTGGCCGGAGAGACCGTGGCCGAACGCGTGGACGACGCCCAGCGTCACCGCGTCCGGCCTGGAGACGCCGTACTGAGCACAGACGACGCCCGCCACCGCGTCGACCAGCGACTCGGGGTCGGGGTCGGCCTTGTGGAGTGTCCCGAACCCCCGCTGCATCAGCCCGAGTGCCCCGACCGCGGTGCCGTCCGTCACCGGCGTCCGGCCGGGCGAGTACAGCGTCTCGACGGCCTTGTTGAAGCCGTTCATCGCAGAGGCCGCCCTGACGCCCGGCGGCGTCGTCGCCACGAGCGCGGGGTCGTAGACGAGCGCCGCGGGCATGAGCCGGCGGTCCATCACGCCGCCGCCCGAGACGTCCTCGCGGCGCCCGCCGCGCGCCAGGTCGACCGTCTCGTACCCGTGGTCGGCGAACTCCCGCAGGGTCGCCTCGCCGATCCTGTCGTTGCCGCCCGTGACCGCGACCCGTTCGAAGGACATACCCGGCCTTTGCCAGAGGGCCGAAAAAACCCGGGTAGGGGCAGTCCGCACGGGACGTCCGCCGCCCGCGGCGCGGACCGACGGACGGCGGCCCCGCTTGCGACCCGTCGCTCCGGGAGCCAAAGATTCAAGCGGGTCCACCAGTTCTACCAGATCCATGGACGAGGAGTACTTCCGGGGGCAGGTGACACAGCGGGGGGTCGTGTTCGGTCCCGGGAGTGACGTTCTGCTCGTCACGAGCGGGCTCGGGCCGTGGACGTTCCCCGGCGGTCGGATCGAGGCCGACAGCGACCCCGAACCCGCACTGCGGCGGACCCTCCACGAGGACGTGGGGCTGAACACGACAGTCAAGCGGCCGGTCAAGACCGTCACGGACATCTGGGGGAGCGGCGACGACCCCGTCTACGCCGTCCTCTACCGCGTCGAGGCACGGAGCCGCAACGTCGAACTCTCCGACCGCAGCGACTACTGCTGGTACACGCCCGAGGGGGCGATCGAGGAGATGCCGTTCAGGCCACTCGAAGAGGCCATCGAGCGGGCGCTCGCCGACCGCGAGTCCGACCCCGCCATCGAGACGGGGCGTTGACTCCGATCGCCCTCCGCATGTCCGGGCCCGCCGTCGAGACCGGTCGCTGAACCCGGGCGCTCTCCACATGTCGGGCCCCGGGGTCGAGTCCCGTCGATGACTCGGGGCGTCCAGGCAGTTGTCCACGCCAGGACCCGACACCCGGGAAGGTTTTCACGGCGCCGTCCCCACTGGGAGACGATGGTCGAGATCCACAGGCTCGACGAGGCGACCGTCGAGCGCATCGCCGCTGGGGAGGTCGTCGAACGCCCCGCCTCCGTCGTGAAGGAACTCGTCGAGAACAGCCTCGACGCCGGCGCTTCCCGCGTCGAGGTCGCCGTCGAGGCCGGGGGGACCGAGGGGATACGGGTCACCGACGACGGCCACGGTATGACCGAAGCGGAGGTCCGCACGGCCGTCGACCAGCACACCACCTCGAAGATCCGCGACATCGACGACCTGGAGGGGGGCGTCGGGACGCTGGGGTTCCGCGGCGAGGCGCTCCACGCCATCGGCGCCGTCTCGCGGACGACGGTCCGGACCCGCCCCCGGGGCGACCGCGACGTCGAGGCCGCCCGCGGCACCGAACTCCGCGTCGAGGGCGGCGACGTGACCGGCGTCGAGCCCGCGGGCTGTCCCGAGGGGACGACCGTCGAGGTGGCGGACCTCTTCTACAACGTCCCGGCGCGCCGGAAGTACCTCAAGCAGGACGCGACGGAGTTCGCCCACGTCAACAGAGTGGTGACGAGCTACGCGCTGGCCAACCCCGACGTGGCCGTCTCGCTGACCCACGACGGCCGCGAGACGTTCGCGACGACCGGCGGCGGCGACCGCCGCGAGGCCGTCATGGCCGTCTACGGCCGCGAGGTCGCCGAGTCGATGGTCGCGGTCGAGGCCGACGCCGGGGACCTCCCCGACGGCCCGCTGGACGGCGTCTCCGGGCTGGTCAGCCACCCCGAGACCACCCGGGCGAGTCGCGAGTACCTGTCGACGTACGTCAACGGCCGCTACGTCACCGCCAGCACTGTCCGCGACGCCGTCGTCGGGGCCTACGGGAGCCAGCTCGCCCCCGACCGCTTCCCGTTCGCCGTGCTCTTCGTGGACGTGCCGGCCGGCGATGTCGACGTCAACGTCCACCCCCGCAAGATGGAGGTAAGATGGGTTAAATCGGATGCTGTTGAGCGACAAGTTCGCACTGCGGTCGAAGACGCGCTTCAAAAAGAGGGTATTCTTCGCTCGTCCGCTCCACGCGGTCGAAGTGCTCCTGAACAGACTGAGATTAACCCGTCGTCTGCCTCCGAAGATGCTGATGACTCCGCCACAGATACAGCCGATACAGGGGAGTCTGACGAGACAATGGGTTCGGTGAATAGAACAGATGGGGCAGCACGGAGCGGGGATACAGACCAGTCAGACTCTACAGAAGCGCCCCGAAGCAAGTCCCCAGCGAAATCATCTACGGATACTCCAGACACGCCGAGTACACCGTCTCAGTCGCCGTCAAGTTCGGCAGCCGAGTCGTCGTCAACCACTGGGCTAGAGTCATCTTCCACAGACTCAAAAACGTCATCAACGCCAGATGAACGGCGGCAACGGTCTTCCACTACGACCGAACCGAACACACAAAAGACGCTGAGCGGTGAAGACGCCCACGACACAACAGAGTTCGATACGTTCCCAGACCTTCGAGTCCTTGGGCAATTAGATGACACGTACATTGTCGCCGAATCTGATAATGGGTTAATCCTCATCGACCAGCACGCCGCTGACGAACGAATCAACTACGAGAGACTAAAACAGCGGTTCGAGGGTGAAACAACTACGCAGGCGTTAGCGGAACCGGTCGAAATAGAACTCACAGCACATGAGATGTCTGTTTTTGAAGCCCGGACAGATGCATTAGCAAGCCTTGGTTTCCACACCGCGAGGACAGGTGACGAAACCGTGGAAGTTCGGACGCTTCCGGGTATCATTGCCGACGCTGCTGGCCCTGAGATTATTCGAGACGTGTTATTGGACTTCGTTACTGGGGAGGACGCAGCCGAAAAGACTGTTGAAGCGGTCGCTGATGGTTTGTTATCAGATATGGCTTGTTACCCGTCTATTACCGGGAACACATCGCTTACAGATGGGTCCGTGGTAGACCTTCTATCGACTCTCGATGAATGTGAAAATCCGTGGGCCTGTCCGCATGGTCGGCCAGTGCTCATTCACATCGATTCGGAAGAGATTGATGACCGTTTCGAACGGGATTATCCGGGGCACTAACAGATAAATAACAGCCTCGAAATTGTGACACTGTCTAGTTCAGCACCTCCTCGGCGGGCGTGGGGCCATCCAATGCCTGATTTGGCCGGTTTCGGTTGTAGTAGTGTCTGAACCGCCGCAGCCATCGCTTAGCGCTCGCCTGACTGCCCCGCCAGAACGAGTGAAAGCGGTCGATCCGCATTGAGACGATCTGGAACCACTTTTTGATGTGGTTTCGAGTGGTATAGTTGAGCTGACCGCTCAACTCGTGGCGAGCGAGGGCAGTCAGGTAGCCACCAGCATCGACGAGAAACTCCGTCTCGCCGACATCATGTTTCTCGGTGAGGCGATGGAGGAACGCCGCCGCGGGGTCTGTCCCGCGGCGGCTGTAGACATCGACCTCTAAGAGTAACTTCGAGTC
Organism: Halobacteriales archaeon QS_4_69_31; assembly: GCA_003021655.1. Taxonomy (GTDB): domain Archaea; phylum Halobacteriota; class Halobacteria; order Halobacteriales; family Haloarculaceae; genus QS-4-69-31. The sequence goes on along the minus strand of PXRP01000030.1, from coordinate 268 downwards.
CGTATCGACCGCGGCGTACAACCATTTCTTCTCGCCGTCTACCTCGATTCGTTTCTCGTCAACCGCGACCCGCGACGGCTCCGCCGTCGGCGGGTCGCTCTGTGTCTCGGCTAACCTCTCTTTCCAGTTCCAGACCGCCTGGTGGCAGCGATCGACACCCAGCCAGGCTAAGACCCCCTCGACTTCACGCACCGACAACCCCATCGAGTGAAGTCGAACCGCGAAACAGCGCACGGGTGTCGGCGTGCGCTCGTTCTCCCAAACGTCT
>PXRP01000029.1 GCA_003021655.1 Halobacteriales archaeon QS_4_69_31 | reverse complement strand
CTCCGGGCTCTCACTCTCATGACCCGTACCGATTATCGGCACGGTGGGCCGTTACCCCACCGTCTACCTAATCGGCCGCAGCCACATCCTGTGGCGCCGGAGCGTTTCCGGCTCGCTGCACTCCAGCATGCGAGCCGTATCGGGGATTAGCCTCAGTTTCCCGAGGTTATTCCCGTCCACAGGGTAGTTTGGCCACGTGTTACTGAGCTATCTGCTACGGGTCTGAACCCGTGCAACTAGCATGGCTAAATCGGACTCCGATAGCAATGGCCTCCGGCAGGATCAACCGGAATGTCCCCTGTAGAACAGGGGGGTTAGGCGGGAGCACACTCACGATGAGTGTGTCGCTATCGAATACGCGTCCGACGACACTCGCCGACCGAGTGTCACCGAACTACCAGGGCTAACATCAGATCCCATCTGTACGGCGGACCGCAGGGGTGGAATCCTCATTTCTTGCGGACCTGAACCTTACCGGGGAAGGGTGTTAAACCCTTCGTGTCGCCGGCGCGCAGAACGGGCCTGCACGGTCCAGGTCGGTCGAGCGATGTCGGCCCCGACCAGGCCACGTTCGCATCACACCCGAGCACCCTGCTATACTTAAGGGCGTCGTTCCGTCCGCGCCGGGTCGGCCCCCGACGGGCGGGCGGCGTGGTGCGAACCTGGGCGGGGTCGTCCCCGCCGCGCTCCGTACTCTCCTCAAGGGATGGGGTTTACTTAAGGTCGTCGGATCGGACACCGCTACGTCATGCGATTTCATGCGAACGGCTCACACTCACGCCACGGACGGACCACGAGCGTCCCGCGGCGCTGGCACGCCGAGCGAACACCGGTTCCCGGCCCCTCCCGGACGGGTCGGTATCGCCGGGTGTCGGAGCCGCGGGCGAGAACTCGCCGTGCTCCGGGCCGGGAGAGACCGACGCGAGACCGGCGGGCGGGCGGGTCGGACCGGAAGGCGAGTCGCGCAGGCCAGCACCTGTGCTGGCGTCCGCTGACACCGCTGCAGAAAGCGGGAAAGCGGCCCCGCTCAGATCTCGTCGAGGTGCTCGACGCCCTCTTTGGAGACGTTCGCTTTCGTGATCTCGTCGACCTGGTTCATCCACACTTCGTCGGGACTGTCGGCGTCCCACTCGTCCATGTCGACCTCGGGTGGCGACTCCTTCCAGGCCCACCCCTCGTAGATGTGGACCTTCGTGGTGCCTTTCTCCCGGAGCCGGATCGGCTCGCGGTCGGCGTCGCTCTCGCTCGGCGCGGGTTCGAGCCGCCGTGCCGCCTTCAGCGCAGCCTGTCTCGGTGTCGAACCTGAAAAGACACTGTCTTCCTCGCCGTCCTCCGTCCTGAGCGCGAAGTTGCGCTTGTCGCTATCGGGTGCCATAGTTTCGGCCGCTCCGTGTCAGTCCAGCACATGATCCATTATAAATATACCCCCCGATCGGGGCGCATGCTGGCGATTCGTTTATAAGTAACCGGTCCGGCGGCGCGGTTTCGGGCCGGATCCGCCTGAAAAATAGCCCGGAATCCGGGCCGGTTCGGCGCACGCGCGGTCCCTGAACCGGGAGATAGGGACGCCCTCCGGCACGCCCGGAGTGCTTGCGCACGCGCACGGTAGACTTAAGTGTGTCCTGCGGCGAAGGGCCGACTAGGATAGCGCGATGGTGCGAAAGAAGAAGCTCAGCCCGAGCGGTGCGAAAGACGAGGACGGCGAGTACCACAACGTACACATCAACCTGCACGAGGACGAGCTTGCCGTCGCCGGGATGGAGATCGGCGACCAGGTGTTCGTCAGAGTGCGCGACAACAAGATCATCATCCAGAAGGCCGACCCGGAGGACGTCGAACACGAGTTCTGATGGCCGGGTCAACCGGGCGATGTCAGCGCGCCACAGTCAGCACGGGGACACTGCCTGTTTCTCGATGACCGACGTCGCGAAGCCGCCGCTGTCCCCGTCGTCGGTCTCGCCCCGCTCGGCCGCTATCGGAGCGCGTCCAGGTCGAACTCGAGGGCCGCTACCGGCAACTCCAGGTCGTGTTCCACGAGGACCTCGGGGTGGAGTTCGCCGATGACGCCGGCGCTCTCGCCGTCGATGACGACCTCGGCGGTGCGCCCGTCGATAAACGACGGGTGGTCGGTCGGCGGCGTCTCCAGGTCCGCGTCGAACGTCCGACAGACCGCGCGCAGGCGGGCCTTGGCGTCCTCGTAGGAGGCGTCGTTGCGCGCGAGGACGGCGGCCACCGAGCGGCGTTCGGCGACCTTGGTCTCGACGTCGTCGTCGCGTTCGGCGACGAAGCCCACCTCCGAGAGGTCCTGGGGGTACGAGCGGTGGGTGTTGTTCTCCAGGACGCGCAGCAGCGACGGGAGCGCCCACGTCCGGACGACCTCGAAGGCCTCGCTGTAGGGCTCTTTGATGGCGGCCGGCTCGCCGCCGCCGAGGACGTCGGTCCCGGGGTCGACGTTGAGGCGGTTGAAGTTCTCCGTGCGGCCGATGAGGTGGAAGTTCAGCAGGTCCTGGAAGCCGAGGCCGACGAGCGTCTCGCGGGTGGCCCGCTCCAGGCGCGAGCGCTCGTGGCGGCCCCCGACCGTCGAGACGTCCGGGTACCGGGGCCCGAGGTCGTTGAAGCCGAACGCCCGACCGATGTCGTCGACCACGTCCACGGGGTGGAGCACGTCCACGCGATAGGGCGGGATCTCGACCTCGTAGGCCAGGCCGTCGTCGCCGGTATCTGCCGAGGCGACACTCGTTCCGTCGGCGTCCGCCCGTGTGGCGTTCAGGCCGGCCCGTTCGGCGAGGTCGACGACCTCCTCGCCGTCGAGGTCGATGCCGAGCATCGACTCGATATCGGCGTGGGCGGCCGTCTTGGTCCTGGTGGTCAGGTCCGGACGAACGAGCGTGGCGCTGGCGTCCTCGCCGACCGCGTCGTCGGCGTAGGTCACCTCGACCTCCTCGACGCGGCCGCCGCGGGCGTCGAGCGCGTAGCAGACGATAGTGAGCATGTGGTCTATCGTCCACTGGTCGGTGCCGGTCATCTCGATGAACAGGTCACGCGAATCGGCCGAGACCTCGGTCCGTTTCCCGTTGATGACCGGCGGGAACGAGAACAGCCCGACGTCGTCGTAGATGGCGGGCATGCGGTCGTACGCCGAGACGAACGGCGCGTACTTCCGGCCGGTCTCGGTCTGGTTGAGCACCTCGACGGGCGTCATCTCCTTGTCGCTGTCCAGCGGGACGAACCGGTCGTCGACCTTCCCGATGCCGGTGTAGCGGATGGACTTCCCGCCGCTCGCGGCCGTCTCGACGCGGGCGTCGTCGAGTTCGGCCTCGGTCGGTTCCTCGGTGGTCGCCGCCGCCCCCTTCAGCATCGTGAGGTCGTGGATGCCGATGGCGCCTTTCACGCGCTCGCGGCCCATCGTGGCGTGGAGTTTCTCCTGGAGCTGGATCAGCGACTCCAGGGAGTCCTCGTCGAGGTCCAGCCCGCGGACGACCGCGCCGGTGACGTAGGGGCGGTCCGCGGGCACGTCGCCGTCGACGTGGATGGTCCACTCGGGGTCGTTGACCGCCGGCATATAGACGCCGCGGTCGTCGCCGTACTGGTAGCGCAGCGAGCGGGCGATCCCCTCGACCGAGAGCCGGTCGAGTCGGTCGGGCGCGAACTCCAGTTCGAACGCGCCGTCGTCGGTCTCGCCCTCGTACTCGATGCCGAGCGCGAACAGGTCCTCGCGGAGGTCCTCGTCGGATCTGTCGCCGTGGCCGGTCAGCTCCCGGAGTTCGTCGGGGTCGACCTCGACGGTGGGCATCAGTAGGTCACCTCCTCGGTGCGGAGGAACTCGAGGTCCGCGAGCGTCCCGTGGACGTCGCGGATGTCCTCGGCGCCGGTCACGAGCATGTAGAGCCGTTCCAGCGCCAGCCCCCAGGCCATCACGTCGGCCTCCACGCCGAGGGGGTTGAGCATCTCCGGCCGGAAGATCCCGGAGTTGCCGATCTCGATGAGCTCGCCCGTCTCGGGATGGCGGCCAAAGAGCTCGAACGACGGCTCAGTGTAGGGGTTGTAGTGGGGCTTGAACTCGATGTCGGTGATGCCGAACTGCTCGTAGAACTCGGTGAACGTGCCCATCAGGTCACGCACCGAGAGGTCGTCGGCCATCACCCACCCCTCGATCTGGAAGAACTCCAGCAGGTGGGTCGCGTCGAGCGTGTCGTTGCGGTACCCCTTCTCGATGGAGAAGTACCGCTCCGGCGGCTCCAGGTCGGCGTCGGCCAGGCCCGCGAGGTGGCGCACCGACAGCGAGGTGGTGTGGCCCCGCAGGGCCAGCGCCCGGGCGAACTCCTCGTCCCAGGGGGAGTGGTACCCCTCGCCGTCGGGACCGACGCCCTCGCGGTGGGCGCGCTCGACGGCCTCGACCAGGTCCGCGGGGAGGTCCTCTGTGTCTATCTTCGCAGGCGCTTCGAGCGCGAACCGGTCCCAGTGGGTCCGCGCCGGGTGGTCCTGGGGCATGAACAGGCAGTCGTTGATGTAGAAGTCGGCGTCGACGTGGGGTCCCTGCATCTCCTGGAAGCCCATCCCGACCAGGACGTCCTTGACGCGTTCGGCCATCCCCCGGAGCGGGTGCTGGCGCCCGCCATAGACGGCCTCGGCGTCGGCCTCGACGTTGTAGTCGGCGTACTCGACCTCGGCCCACTCGCCGGAGGTGACCAACCCGGGCGTGACCTGGTCGACGGTCTCGGCGACCTCGACGCCCTCCATGAGGGCGGTCACGCCCGCCTCGGTGAGGGTGACACGCCGGACCGTCCGCTCGGCCTCCTCGACGAGGCTGCGCCCCTGGAGGCGCTCGACGACGTCCGCGTCGAAGTCGGCGGGGTCGGCCCCGTCGTCGGCCTCGTCGAGCGCGTCGAGGTGGCGCTTCTCGGGGTCGGCGTCGAGGTCGTAGTCGGGGTCGACCGATACCCCGCCGTCGTCGATCTCGCCCATCCCCTTCCGGGCGAAGTTCGCCAGCGCGATGTCGGTCGCGTCGTCGTCGAGGGTCGTCATGGCCAGCACCCGCCCGAGGTCGACCGGCCGTTCGTCGGCGTCGAGCGACAGCGCCGTCGCCCAGAGCGTGTGTTCGGGCAACCCCTCGAAGGCGTAGCTCTCGCCCTCGCTGGTGAGGTAGATGTCGGTCTCGGTGGTCTCCTCGACGGCGAGCAGGCCCTCCTCTTCCAGGGAGAACGCCGCCCCGGTGACCGAGGGCTCGGGTTCGCCGGTCTCGTCGGCGGTCGATTCGACGGTTCGAGGGTCGTCGGCGCTTGCCGCTTCGAGCACCGCGACCTGTGTTTCCGGGAGTTTCATTCGTTGTCGCTGAGTCGGTCGGTCGTCAGTTAACGGTTCTCATCGCCGTACGGGACCGAACGCCGGGAGGGTCAGGCCCGGGGCCGTCCGCCGGTGGTGCTCCTGGCCGCCACCGGTGGGTCACCTCCGTGGGGGACTCGACGGGTCCGCGTTTCAGTGGTCGTGGCCGTGTTCGTGGCCGCCGTCGGAGGCGGCGGTCCCGGAATCGCCGGCGCCGGAGATGTCCCCGCCGGCGACGAGGGCGTCGTGGTCTCCCTCGATCATGTCGAGGTCCTTGAAGTTGTCGCGCTCCTCGAAGTCGACGACGGCGTCGAGCAGGTCCTGCTGGGTGAGCGTCGTCCGCTCCTCGGTGAGCGCGTCGAGCACCGCCTCCCGGAGGACGAGCCGGAGGTCGCTGCCGGTCAGCCCCTCGGTGCGCTGGGCGACCTCCATCGGGTCGAAGTCGGCGATCTCCATGTCGCGGGTGACCACCTGGAGGATGTCGGCGCGCATCCGGTCGTCGGGCTTGGGGAAGTTGACGATCTCGTCGAAGCGCCGCCAGGCGGCGGCGTCGAACTGGTCGGGGTGGTTGGTCGCGCCGATGAGCAACACCTCGTGTTCGATCAGCGAGACCTCGTCGATGCTCTTGAGGAGCGTGTTGACCGCGCGCTTGATCGCGGCGTGTTCGTCGCTGGCGCGGGTCTTGGCGACGAAGTCGAACTCGTCCATAAAGAGGATACACGGCGAGAGGCGGGTGGCGACCTCGAAGACCTTCTCGACGTTCTTGGCGGTCTCGCCGAGGTACTGGGAGGTGATCATCGACAGTTTCACCTCGACGAACGGCAGGTCGAGTTCGCTGGCCAGCGCCCG
>PXRP01000028.1:23634-71879 GCA_003021655.1 Halobacteriales archaeon QS_4_69_31 | reverse complement strand
ACGAGCAACGCAACCGACGACTGATATGGACACAATCAACTTCGCGGTACTCGGGACAGGTGGCATCGGACGGCGAACGCTCGAAGTCAGCACGGCAAAGGAGACGCTCGAACCGGTGGCGGCCTGTGACCGCCACGGCGTCGCGGTCGACCACGACGGGCTCGACGTTTCGGAACTCCTCGACGCGACGGAGGGGAACATCGCCGGCGACGGCACCGGCGACACGGACGCCCGCACGGACGGCGGTACGGCCGTCGAGAGCGGCGTCAAACAGCACGGCGCGGACGCCGGCATCGTCGCGTCCGAACAGGGCGAGCGGACGGCCGACCCAATCGGCGCGGTCATCGAGGAGTCGGACGCGCTCGACGCGGTGTTGCTCGCGCTCCCGAACCTCGAACACGACTTCATCCCCCGCATCGCCGAGCGGTTCGCCGACGCCGGCTACGAGGGCGTCCTCGTGGACGTGCTGAAGCGCTCGCGGGTCATCGGGATGCTGGACGACCGCGAGGAGGAGCTGGTCGATTCCGGCGTCACGTTCGTCTGTGGTGCGGGCGCGACGCCCGGCTTCCTCACCGGCGCGGCGGCGCTTGCGGCACAGTCGTTCGTCGAGGTCGAGTCCGTCGACATCCACTGGGGCGTCGGTCTCAAGTCCGGCTACGAGGACAACCGTGGGACCGTGCGCGAGGACATCGCCCACCTCGACGGCTACGACATGGAGACGGCCCGCGAGATGAGCGCCGAGGAAATCGAGGCGGTCATCGACGAACACGACGGCGTCATCGAGTTCGAGGACATGGAACACGCCGACGACGTGCTGCTGGAGCGTGCTGGCATCTGTGACGCCGAGGACGTGACCGTCGGCGGCGTGCTCGACGTGCGCAGCGACGAGAAGCCGGTCACGACGACGGTCACCGTCACCGGGCGCACGTTCGACGGCGAGCGAGCCACCAACACGTTCGAACTCGGCGACGACACCAGCATGGCGGCGAACGTGAACGGGCCGGCGCTCGGCTACCTGAAGGCCGCAGTCCGGCACAATCGCGCCGGCGACTACGGCGTCTTCGGTCCCGCGGAGCTGATGCCCGGCTTCTGAGATGGCCGAGGGCGAGGGACAGCAGACGCGCGACCGCGGCTTCGACCTTCGCGCGCGGCTCGATGAGCGGGAGCGACGCGGTCTCAAGCGCTCGCTCGACACGGCCGAGTCGGCCGCGCCGCGGACCCGCTTCGACGGCGACGAGCGACTGGTGTTCGCGTCGAACAACTATCTGGGGCTGGCGACCGACGACCGGGTGCAGGCGGCCGCGACGGAGGCGGCCCGCGAGGTCGGTGCGGGCGCGGGTGCGAGCCGGCTCGTCACCGGCGACACGACGGCCCACCGCGCGCTCGAACGCGAGTTGGCGGACACGAAGGGCACCGACCGCGCGCTCGTCTTCTCGTCGGGCTACGCCGCGAACGTCAGCACGCTCACGGCGCTTTCCCCGGATGTCGTCTTCTCCGACGAACTGAACCACGCGAGCATCATCGACGGCTGCCGGATGGCCGACGCCGACACCCTGGTCTACGACCACTGCGACCCCGCGGACCTGCGCCGGCGCCTCGACCGGCGGGCCCGCGAGGCCGACGACGACGAGTCCTGGCTCGTCGTCACCGACTCCGTGTTCAGCATGGACGGCGATGTCGCGCCCCTCGCGGACCTGTGTGACGTCGCCGCGGAGTACGGCACGTGGCTGATGGTCGACGAGGCCCACGCCACCGGCCTCTACGAGGACGGTGGCGGCGTCGTCCAGCGGGAGGGACTCGGCGACCGCGTGGACGTCCAGATGGGAACCCTCTCGAAGGCGCTGGCCAGCCAGGGCGGCTACGTCGCCGCGAGCGAGCCCCTGGTCGAACACCTCGTCAACGCCGCCCGGTCGTTCGTCTTCTCGACGGGGCTGGCCCCGCCCGCGGCGGCCGCCGCCCGCGAGGCGCTGGGTATCGCCCGCGAGAGCGACCGGCGCGACCGCCTCTGGGAGAACGTCGCCCGCCTGCGCGAGGGGCTGGCGGGGATGGGCTACGAGGTCCGCGGGGAGACACAGATCCTCCCCGTGGTCGTCGGCGACGCCGCGGACGCGATGGCGCTGGACGACGCCTTGCGCGAGCGCGGCGTCCTCGCGCCGGGGATCCGGCCGCCGACGGTTCCGGAGGGGACCAGCCGGGTCCGCGTCGCGCCGATGGCGACACACACCGCCGAGGACATCGAACACTGCCTGGCGGCCTTCCGTGCGGCCGGCGAGGAGGTGGGCCTGCTGTGAGCGACGCCGACGCGGAGCCGGCGCCGCCCGCCGGTTTCGCGGTCGTCGGCACCGACACCGGCGTCGGCAAGACCGTCGTGACCGCGGGGCTGGTCGGGGCGCTCCGGGCCGACGGCGAGGACGCGCGGGCGGTCAAACCCTGCCAGACCGGCTACCCGCCCGACGACGACGCCGGCTTCGTCGCCGAGGCCTGCGGGACTGACGCGGCGGCGACCTGTCTCCGGCGGCTCGAACCCGCGCTGGCCCCCACCGTGGCCGCCCGCGAGGCCGGCGTCGACCTCTCGTACGATGAGCTACTCGCTGGCTGTCGGGACGCCCTCTCCGGGGCCGAGCGCGGCGTTGTCGAGGGCATCGGCGGCCTCCGGGTCCCCCTCGCGGGAGACCGCGAGGTGATCGACCTCGTCGCCGACCTGGACCTGCCGGCGGTCGTCGTCGCCCGCTCCGGACTGGGGACGATCAACCACACGACGCTGACGGTCGCGGCGCTCCGTTCGCGCGATGTGCCGGTACTCGGCGTGGTCCTCAACGAGTACGAGGGCGCGACCGTCGCCGAGCGAACCAACCCCGGCGTCGTCGCGGACCTCGCCGAGGTCACCGTCGAGACGCTGCCGCCCCTGGACCTGTCCGACCCCGCGGGCGCCGTCGCGGGGATACGGGAGCACCTGGACCTGTCGCTGGTGCCCGGGTGACCGCGGCGCGGTCGCCCCCCTGTCTCGGGTGCCCGGACCGCGTCCGGACGGGTCGACCGACTCCCGCGACAGTGATTTCTTGTCGGTGGCCCGTCAAGCGCGTCCATGGAGTACGTCGAGGTCCGGGGCGCGTCGGTCCCCGCGCTCGGGCCGGGCACGTGGCAACTCACCGGCGAGCAGTGCTACGAGGCGGTCTCGGAACGCCGATTCCGGTAATCGAGAGAGGAGAGAACGGGGAAGACGGAGAGACTACCGCGCGGCGGCCGCGACGCGCTCTTTCTCCTCTTTCTGGTTGACGGCGTAGGTAGAGACGTCGTTGTTGGCGGCGCCGACGAGCTGGTTGGCCAGCGCTTCCTCGGCGTCGACGGGCGACTTGAAGGCGTCGTTGTAGACGCCCTCGGCGAGGAACTTCAGCGCCTGGTCGACGCGGCGCTGGGGCGCGACGTCGACGGCCTGGGGCACCGAGATGCCGCCGTACTTCAGGCGGACGGTCTCCTCTCGCGGGGCGGCGTTCTCGACGGCGCTGACGAGCGCCTGGATGGGGTTCTCGTCGGTGCGGCTGTGGACGATCTCGAACGCCTCCTGGGTGATCCGCATGGTCTTGGCCTTGTCGCCGGTGTTCTCGTCGGTCTGCATCAGCCGGTTGATGAGGCGCTCGACGATGCTGATCTCCGACTTCTGGAACTGCTTGGAGGCGTGGCGCCCCATCGTGTGTGCGATCGGGGTGACGGTGATGTACCGCTCTGTCGAGGGGTCGCTGTACTCGATGTCCTCGACGGACCACCGGTCGAACAGCTTCGCGCTCGCGGACTGGGAGTCTGCCTCGGACATGTTATCGGACCGGTTTCTCCGCGTTCCCGCGGACGAGTTCGATGAGCGAGACGCCGTTTACTTTCTCGACCTTGTAGTTGACGCCGGAGATGTCCCCCATTGCGCGGCCCTTGGCCCCGCCGATGCCGGCGATGGTCACCTCGTCGTGCTCGTCGATAAAGGAGATCGCGCCGTCGCCGGGACAGAACGCCGAGACCTGCTTACCGTTCTTGATGAGCTGGACCCGGACGCACTTCCGGATCGCCGAGTTGGGCTGTTTGGCCTCGATGCCGATCTTCTCGAGAACGATGCCCCGACCCTGTGGCGCGCCCTCCAGGGGGTCGGACTTCTCGCCCAGCCCCCGCTCGCGGCGCGCGTAGTCGGAGTCGGACCACCGGTGTTTCTGGCGCTCCTTCTTGAGTTTGCGCGCGGCGTATTTGCCGTTTGCCATAGTACCCGTGCGTATCCGACGGAGGTACTTAAGGCTCCTCTTTCGTCGTGTGTCTGGAACTCCGCCACGCACCGAAGTGGGGTGCGCGGGTGCTACCCGAAGCGCAGGTCGGCCAGCCCGTACCGCGTGACGTCGGTCAGCGCCGCGCGGTCGGTCACCGAGGCCTCCACCCGGTCGAGCGTCCCCGCGTCCTCGTCCATCGCGACCGACCTGGCGCTCCGGGAGACGACGACCACCTCGTGGCCGTCGTCGAGCAACCGCCGAGTCAGGTGTGTCCCCACGAGCCCCGTCCCGCCCGGTTCGGCTCTCGCTGAACTAAACACCACCCACAGGTCACGAGCGGGGAAACGAGCGATGGGGCCGACAGCGTCAGGTCAGTTCGATGCCGTCGACGTCGTAGTGGCGGGCCGCGAGGCGACGGGCGGCCTCGATGTTGCGGCCGTCGGCGCCGATGGCGACCCCGCGGTCCTCGTCGGCCACCTCGGCGTAGGCGACGGTGTTGTCGTTCTCGCTTATCGTGACGTTGTAGACGGCGGCGGGCGCGAGGGCGCTGGCGACGAAGTCCTCGGCGGTCGGGGCGTCCTCGACGAGTTTGATCTCGCGGTCGAGACGCTGTTCGACGCGCTGGACGTTCGCGCCGCCGGGGCCGATGGCCTGGCCCATCTCGCCGGCCTTGACCAGCACCAGCAGGCGGTCGAACTCCTCGTCGACGACGCAATCCCGGACGGTGGCGCCGGTCTCTTCCTCGAAGAGAGCGATCACCCGCCGCGCCTCGTCGGACAGTGTGACCGTCATCTAGTCCGCGCTGCCGCTGCCCCCGGCGTTCATGCGGAGGTTGACGTCCCCGGTACCGAGCTTGATCGGCTTGCCGACGATGACGTTCTCCGTGACGCCGTTGAGGTCGTCGACCTCGCCGTGGATGGCGGCGTCGAGCAGGTGGTTGACCGTCACCTCGAAGGCCGCCCGCGCCAGCACCGACTCCTTGTTGCCCGAGATGCCGTGGCGGCCGATCGACTGGATCGTCCCGCGGTTGGTCATGATGTCCGCGACCAGCATCAGGTGGCGGATGTTCACCTCGTCGAGCCCCTGCTCTTCGAGGGTCAGGTACATCTCGTCGATGATGGCCTCGCGGGCCGCCTCGATGCCGAGGTTGCGGTAGATCTCGTGGATGTCGTTGCAGGTCGTCCGCGAGGCGTCGACCCCCTCGATGCCGAGGACGTCGCCCAGCGCCGACCCCTCCGTGTAGAGCTCGAACTCCTCGCCGCGCTCGGTCTCCTCTTTCCGGATGACCACGCGGGAGACGTCTTCGATGCCCTTGAAGACGATGTCGCGCAGCTCCTCGACGAGCTGGAGCAGGTCGCGGTAGCTGGGCTCCTCCGGACCGAACTGGACGACCGTCCGCGCGGGCGTGCTCACGTCGACGCCCAGCGACGACTCGATGGTCGTCGCGATGTCCTCGACGACCTCGTCTAGGCTGTCGGCGGTCGGCCACCGCTCGCGCAGCGTCTCCTCGTTGAGGTCGATCTGGACGAGCATGTCCGCGACGTTCGTCGAGACGTCCCCGAGCTGGAGGATCTTCGTCGACTCGATCTGCCAGACGACCTCGTGGGCCTTCTCGCGGTCGGTCGCGTACGCCTCGTCGAGCCGGATCGACATCGTCGGCGTGTCCGGCTCCTTCCGGGCGTCGACCAGTTCGATGAGCCGCGGCAACCCCTGCGTGACGTCGATCTCCGCGACGCCCGCGTAGTGGAAGGTGTTCATCGTGTTGTGGGTGACGACGCCCTGGGCCGTGGTGAACGTCTCCAGTCCCCCGACGGAGAAGTCGTAGACGTACTCGTGGTCCGGCGTGACCGTCTCGACCGACTCGATACGCTCCCAGACCACGTCACTCTCGACGGCCCGTTCGAGATCCGCAAGCGCCGCCGGTTCGTCCGCGGTCGATTCCGCGGTGTTGGCAACGATCTCCGAGAGGCGGTTGCGTCCGATCCGCTGTCGTTCGTGCGCGCTGTGGACCTGACGCGATGGCATGTCTGCCGCCGCCGCCACAGTCTCGAGCGCGTCGCCGACGTTCGGGATCTGGTCCGTCGCGTCCGGGCCGTTCGGGTCGATCTCCGAGGCAGCTGCATCGAGTCGGTCGCCGCGGTCGCCGACGAGGCCGATCCGCTCCGCGAACGCGGGGACGTACTTCGACGGGATCCGGAGTGTCGTCGAACCGTCCCCGCTGCCGAACCGACCGTAGATGTCGAATCGACCGAGGAGGAGAGCGATCCCTTCGAGAAGTCGGCGTGACGTGGAACTCGCACGAACGGCGCGGTCGGCGACGGTGCCATTTCCGCTGAAATACCCCGCGAGCAGCGCTCGAACGAACGTCCGGGGCGCTCCGAAGGCGAAGCCGGGAACGGCTTTCTCACCGTCGGCATAGCAGACGGTCCGAACGAAGTCCGCGAGGACCGTGCCGTTGACCCGAAGGCCGTGTCCCGTCCCGAATCCGCTCTCGTTGTCGTACTCGCTGACCGAGAGACCGAACCGCTCTGCAACGGAGCGCACACAGTGCTGGAAGTCAGCGTCGACATTCGAAATCGAGACGTAGTCGTCCGTGGCGTTCCCCTCCGAGAGGAACGCGCCGAGGAAGAATCCGGTCGTCCCGTCGAGCGGGAACTCCTCGGGCAGGCCGACCGTCCCCTGGACGGGATAGACGGCCCCTTCGTCGAGTTCGCCGGCCGCGAGCGCCTCGCGCTTGTTCCGGGTCTGGTCTTTGCCAGCCGGACTGTCGGCCGCGACACCGCCGTCGGTCAGCGTGGAGGTGAACCAGTAGTCGTCGCTATCCAGATACTCGCGGAGGTTGACCGTCCCGGGGCCGTTCCCATCGAACGAGCGAACGACCGGGAGCCAGTCGCCGCCAGTCAACTCCTCCCCCGGGACTGGAACGACCTCGTTGTCCCGTCGCGTGACAAACGAGTGAGATTTCGTCGCCCGAACGTCCCGCCCGGATTCGAGTTCGAACCGGAGCAGTTCCGGCGGTGCCTCGTGGCGGCTGACCTCGTCGAGTGGCTTCCACGCGACTCGTTCGTCGGCCCGCAGCGAGAGCACCTCCATGTTCTCCGGCGCCGTGACGACCTCGTGGCCGTCGACGGAACGGGTCTCCCGGACGGCCGCGAGTCCGTCGACGAGCCCGCCGATTTCGGTCACGTCCGTCTCGCCGTTTCGACGCACGATGACCCGCTCTTCGGCGGGGACGCTCATCTGCGTTCCCGGTTCCCCGATGGACTGTGCGCTGACGGTCCCGACCGGGTCCAGCGGGTCCACGCGCGTGTCGAGGTACTGGCTCTCGACGGCCTGGACGACCTCGTCGACTGCTTCGAGCGAGAGGTCCCCGCGGGCGGCGACCTCCTCGTAGACGTCCTCCTTGAGACGGCGCGGGAGGGTAGTGTCCTCGACCAGCGCTCTGACGTCCTCGTCGACCTCCACGGTCAGTCACCCCCCGCCGCTTCCATCCACCAGTCGTCGGCGTGCTCGGAGAGGTTCGTCGGCTCGGGCCGTTCGCCGAGGAACCGCTCGCGTTCGGCCTCGGAGTCGAACTCGGAGTCGAGGACGCGTTCGGTGATCGACTCGACGTCGACGGTCTGGCCCTCCTCGGCCGAGGAGACCTGGACCGGTGAGGTGCCGTCCTCGCCGAACTCGAACTGGACGACCGTGTCCGAGGTGTCCCGGACGGTGCCGTCGTACTGGGTCTCCAGTTCCGAGAGGGCGTTGATGAGGCGGCGCTGCAGGTACCCCGACTTCGAGGTCCGCACCGCCGTGTCGACCAGCCCTTCGCGGCCGCCCATCGCGTGGAAGAAAAACTCCTTGGGTTCGAGTCCGCCGCGGTAGGAGTGTTCCACGAAGCCACGCGCCTCCGGGGAGAGGTCGTGGGGCTTGAAGTGACTGAGCGTGCGGTCCTCGTAGCCGCGGTTGATGCGCTCGCCCCGGACCGCCTGCTGGCCGACACAGCCGGCCATCTGCGTGAGGTTCAGCATCGACCCGCGGGCGCCGGAATCGGCCATGATGACCGCGGGGTTGTCCTCGGCGAAGTGGTCCTCGGCGATGTCGCCGGCGGTGTCCCGGGCCTTGCTGAGCGTCGACATGACCTTCATCTCCAGTGTCTCGTCGACCGGCCGGCCCGGCAGCGGTTCGAGTTCGCCCGCCTCGTAGGTCTCGATGAGTTCCCCGACGCGCTCGTAGGCGTTGTCGATGGCCTCATCGATGCGCTCTTCGGCCTCGGGGTCTATCGACTCGTCGTCGATCCCGATCGAGAACCCGAAGTGCATGATAGAGCGGGTCGCCAGCGCAGCCACCTCGTTGATGAAGATGCGCGCCCGCGTCTTCGAGTACTCCTTGGCGATGGTGTCGACGACCTCGCCGCCGAACGCGCCGACGGCGTCCTCGTCGATGGTGCCCTCGCGCATCTGGCCGTCCTCGATGACGACCGTGTCGCCCGCCGAGGAGGTAAACGCCAGGTCGAGGTCGTCGGGCAACAGCTCCGAGAACAGCGTCCGCCCGGTCCAGTAGACCCCGCCGTCTTCGGTCCCGTCGGCCTCGGGCAACTCGTCGATCCGGGTCGCACGGAGCAGGTCCAGCGCCTGGGTCTCGTTGAACCGGGGGTTCGTGTGGGTCAGGAGGTACGTCCCCGAGACGTGGTCCTGGATCGCGCCGATGATGTTCTCGCCCATCTTCGGGCTGAGCATCTGTTCCTGGACCCGCATCAGCACGCGGGCCTCCGCGCGGGCCTCCTCGTTCTGGAGGGCGTGCATGTTCATCTCGTCGCCGTCGAAGTCCGCGTTGTATGGAGGACAATTATTTGACACTAATTCATTCGCGATGAATTTGTGTGCTTTATCTTCGGTTGTAATGTCGTATACTCTCTGATTTTCGGCTCTTTCTATTTCTTTTATACTATCGGATATTATACCCTCGTTCTCATTCACGACTCGCTCCTCTTTCCAGTCGTCGTAATCCGGAAACTGTTCGATTGCGAACGCGCCGTGGGGTTTGTCCGAGAGGTATCCGTACGCCAGCCGTGCCTCTGCTTCGGCGTCGGAGTTGTAGGTGTAGCCGATCCGGCCGAACAGCGCTTCGACTGCCTCGTGACTGGCTTCTAACTCGGCGACGATCTGCTGTGAGACCGACCCGTCCTGTCGTCGATTACTCGGTCGGACGCGAACGTTTGAGATACCGGTTCCGAATTCCTCGAGTATTGCGTCGATCTGTTCGACGAACTGTTTTCCAGCGTCGACGACATCTTCGGTCCGCGATAGCTTGAACACGGGCTGTCGGAACAGCTTATGACCGCGGTAGGACGGAGTGCTCAGTTCCGCTCCGAAGTAGCTACTCAGGAACGCACGCTTGACCGCCCTCGGGCCATTCCTGATCCACTCGGGCACCGTCGCGTCGGACTGTGCCTTGTCGCCGGCGGGAACGCCCGCAGCCGCCATGAACGAAGCCAGGGGTTTGCTCCCGACTTTCATCGACCAGCCGCTTCCCTCGACATGCTTCGTCCCACCGTCTGCAGCGACGATCTGTCCTGTGTTCTCTTTCAGCACCGGCTCCTCCGGATCGAATCCAAGCCGTTCGAGGTCGTTCTGGACCGCCTGGAGGTCATCTCGAGACGCTCTGAAAAACAGGCGCCCCGTCTGACCGTGTAAGTCCAGCGTCCCGTCACCGAAGAGGTGACCGACGAGTCTGGCGACGGCGACACCCTCACGCGAGTGTGCGTCGAAGGGTACCAGTCCGTCGAGCGTCCGAAGCATGTGCCCGACGTAGGTTGCCTCGGGTGCGGCCTCGCGGACATCGTCTTCTGTCACTGCGATCTGTTCGTCGTCGTCCGGTTCGAACTCGGGTAGGTCGACCGGACGACGGAACAACTCGTCGCCCGGTTCGAGGTCTTCGACCGGGACGGCCCCGTCCGGCGTCTCCAGGGGGTGGTCGGATGTCGCGACAATTTCACCGAACTCCGTCTCGACGCGATGGACCGTCGCACCGTATTCCGACGGCAGCAGCGACCAGAAGTCCTGCAGGTCCGTCTCACGGGTCTCGCGGTCGTCGGGGTCGTATGTCGTGACGACCTCGTCGTCCCAGTTGTCCTCGATAGCGTCGATCCGGCGCTCGTATCCACCGCAGTCGACTGTCGTGTCACCAACGACACACACGGTCGTATTGAGCCGGAAGGTCTTGTACGGCATCACGACGACCTCGTGGGCCATGATCGACATCCGGTGCAGCGACGGCTGGCGGTTGAAGATCACGATGTCGCCGTCGATGAGGTGCCGCGACACTTCCCAGCCGGGTTCGACCTTCTCGGCGAGTTCCTCGCAGTTTTTCTCGGTCACCTTGAGCCGGCGGCCGTCGTGGCGGCGGACGTAGTTCGCGCCCGGGTGTCGCTCGGGCCCGTTGGCGACGTACCGGCGGGCCTCGTCGAGGTTGCGCTCGTTCACGTTCATCGTCTGGGTCATCTCGCTGGCGACCCGGTCCGGGACGCCGACCTCGTTGAGCGAGAGGGTGGGGTCCGGCGAGATCACGGTCCGGGCCGAGAAGTTGACCCGTTTCCCGGACAGCGAGCCGCGGAACCGGCCCTCCTTGCCCTTCAGGCGCTGCGAGAGGGTCTTCAGCGGCCGCCCGGAGCGGTGGCGAGCCGGCGGCGTCCCGCTGATCTCGTTGTCCATGAAGGTGGTGACGTGGTACTGGAGCAGTTCCCAGAGGTCCTCGATGATGAGTTGCGGGGCGCCGGCCTCGCGGTTTTCCATGAACCGCTGATTGATGCGGATGATGTCGACGAGCTTGTGCGTAAGGTCGTCCTCGGAGCGCTGGCCGTTGTCCAGCGTGATCGAGGGCCGAGCGGTCACCGGCGGCACCGGCAGGACCGTGAGGACCATCCACTCCGGCCGGGACCGGTCGGGGTTGATGCCGATGGCCTCGATGTCCTCGTCGGGGATGGCCTCGAACCAGTCGCGGGTGTCCGAGGGCATCAGCTTGTCCATGTCCTCCTGGACGAAATAATCCGCCGAGGAGTCGATGCTCGGGTCGACCTCCTCGAGGTCGTTGAGCCGGCCCAGCGCCCGGCCGAGGTTCTTCAGCCGGTCGATGTCGTTGCGGTCGGGGCGGTAGGTGCCCGAGAGCAACTCGCGGATGCGCCCGGGCTCGAAGTCGCTGTCCTCGAGTTCGTCGGCGATGTCCTCCGGGGTGACCGGCGCGCCGTCCTCGGGGTCCATCGCGCGTTCGAGCCGCTTGGACAGCTCCGAGTGGGGCACCTCGATGATCTCGTAGTACGTGGTGGGTTTCTCGTGTTTGATGTCGAACTGCTTGGCGCCACAGTACGGGCAGTAGTCGACTTTCCGGCACTCGCGGA
Source organism: Halobacteriales archaeon QS_4_69_31 (assembly GCA_003021655.1). GTDB lineage: Archaea > Halobacteriota > Halobacteria > Halobacteriales > Haloarculaceae > QS-4-69-31. Next base: position 60,257 of record PXRP01000028.1, on the reverse strand, counting down.
TGGCCGACTTGAGCACGTCGCTGGGGTCTTTGCCGAGTTCCTTCGTGCGCCGGAGCTGCTCGCGGTACTCGCGTTTGCGCTCCTCGGCGGCCTGTTCGGCGTCGGCGACGCGGCGGCCGTCGACGGGGGTCAGCCGCGAACACTCCCGGCAGGTCCCGCGCAGCAGCCGGCGGATGAGCCGCGCGAAGCCGACGTGGATGACCGGCGCGGCCAGTTCGATGTGGCCGAAGTGGCCGTTACACGACCCGGAGTGTTTCCCGCAGGTCTTACACTCCAGCCCGGGGTCGATGACCCCCAGGCGCGGGTCCATCAGCCCCATGTCGATGGGGAAGCCGTCGTCGTCGTAGGTGTCGGCCGTGATGACCTTCGTGGCGCTCATCTCGCGGTACTCCTCGGGGTCCATCAGCCCGAAGCTGATCTGACCGATCTCCTGTGGGGTTCCCTGTGCGCTCATGTTAGACTGCGTCCTCCAGTTCGATGCGGGGCGCGATGCCCAGCGCTTTCATCTCGTCGAGCAGGAGTTTGAAGGCGTAGCTCATCTCGACCTCGTGGATCTCGGTTTCCTCGTCGCAGTTGGGACAGTAGACCCGGCGTTGCTCGACGTTCTCGACGGCGGTCATCCCACACTCCCCGCAGACGTTGATGAACTCGCGGTCGGACTCGTCGAGCAGGCGCTCTTTGAGCGCCATCGCCGCGCCGTGGCCGATGAGGACGTCCCGTTCCATCTCGCCGACGCGCAGGCCGCCCTCGCGGGCCCGCCCCTCCGTGGGCTGGCGGGTTAGCACTTGCACCGGGCCGCGCGACCGGGCGTGGATCTTGTTCGAGACCATGTGGTACAGTTTCTGGTAGAAGATGGTCCCGACGAAGATCTCGGCCTCGATCTTCTCACCGGTCACGCCCGAATACAGCGCCTCCTTGCCGCTGGAGTCGAAGCCGTGGTCGACCAGCGACTGCCGGAGATCGTCCTCGCCCTCGCCGGTGAAGGCGGTGCCGTCGACGCGCCGGCCCTCCAGGGAGCCGACCTTGCCGCCGATCATCTCCAGGATGTGGCCGACGGTCATCCGCGACGGGAGGGCGTGGGGATTGAGGATGAGGTCCGGCGCCACGCCCTGTTCGGTGAATGGCATGTCCTCCTGGGGGGCGATGTGGCCGACGACGCCCTTCTGTCCGTGCCGGGAGGCGAACTTGTCGCCCAGTTCGGGGATGCGCTCGTCGCGCACGGAGACCTTCGAGAGCTTCGACCCGTCCTCGCCCTCCATGAGCGTGACGGTGTCGACGACGCCCGACTCGCCCGAGCGCATCGTGACGCTGGTCTCGCGGCGTTTCTGCGGACTGAGCCCGCCCATGTCGTCGGGCTCTTCGAGGAAGCGGGGCGGCGACGTCTTCCCCAGCAGGACGTCGTTCTCGCCGACCGGCGTCTCCGGGTTGACGAGGCCGTCCTCGTCGAGGTGGGTGTACGCCTCCTCGCCGCGGGCGCCCCGCACCTCCTCGTCGGGGATCTCGAAGTGGTCCTCCTGGCCGCCCGGATAGCGGCGTTCCTCGCCCTCGTAGGTCCTGAAGAAGTGCGACCGGGCCAGCGCCCGGTCGACCGAGCCCTTGTTCATCACGAGCGCGTCCTCAATGTTGAACCCCTCGTAGGACATGACCGCGACGACGAAGTTCTGGGCGGCCGGGCGCTCGTCGTAGCCGATCTGTTCGGTCGTCTGGGTCTTGACCAGCGACAACTGCGGGTAATGCAGGAGGTGCTGGCGCGTGTCGGGCCGGATCCGGTAGTTCGCGCTGGGCAGCCCCAGCGACTGTTTGATCATCCCCGACCCCATCGTGATGCGGGGCGAGGCGTTGTGCTCGGGGTAGGGGATCATCCCGGCCCCGATGCCGAACATCAGTTGCGGGTCGACCTCGAGGTGGGTGTGGTCGGGGGTGAGTTCGGTCTCGTCGACGGCGACGTAGATGTCCTCTTCCTCCTCGGCGTCGATGAACTCGACGTAGCCGGCGTCGACGAGGCCCTCGAAGGCGATCTCGCCCTCCTTGACGGCCTCGATCTCGGCGTCGTCGATGAGGGGTTTGCCGTCCTCGACGACCAGCAGCGGACGGCGGGCGCGGCCGGCGTCGGCGTTGACGATGACCTCCCCGGTGCGTTCCTTGACCGAGACGTTGACCATCTCGGAGACCTCCCCCCGGCGTCGCGCCTGGCGGATCTGTGCGGCTAGCTGGTCCGGGCTCGGGTGGGTCCCGACCAGGCTCCCGTTGACGTAGACTTTGGCTTCGCGTTGTTTGCTCATTGTTAGTCGTCTGCCGGCTGCTCGATGGATTCGATCCCGGGGATGCCCTGGACGCCCATCGCCGCCAGTTCCTGTTTGAGTGCCTGTTCGTCCTCGACGTTCTGTGACAGCTCCATCGCCTGGGCGAAGTTCTTGACGAGCCCGCAGTTCGGGCCCTCGGGCGTCTCGGAGGGGCAGATACGCCCCCACTGTGTCGCGTGCAGGTCACGCGCCTCGAAGTGCGGTTGCGAGCGGCTGAGCGGCGAGCGCAGCCGCCGCAGGTGCGAGAGCACGCCCATGTAGTCGGTGCGGTCGACCAGCTGGGAGACGCCCGACCGGCCGCCCACCCAGTTGCCCGTCGCGATGGGGTGTTCCAGCCGCTCGGTCAGCACGTCCGACCGGACGACCGTCGAAACGGAGAGCTGGCGGTTGCGCATGTTGGCCCGTTCGAGCTGGTATTTCACGTCGCGGGCCAGCTTGTTCAGCGCCGTCCGGAACAGGTCCTTCATGAGGTCGCCGCTGACCTTCAGGCGCTTGTTGGCGTAGTGGTCCTTGTCGTCGGGTTCGCGCCGGTCCAGCGCCAGTTCGAAACACGCCTCGGCCATCCGGCAGAGGTAGTAGGCCTTGTTGATCCGGACGTCCTCCTCTTCGACGCCGTCCTCGTGGAGGTGCGGGAGGAGATACCGGTCGATGACGTAGTTGGCGCGTTTGAGCTGGTAGTTTTTCCCCTGGCCGGAGGCGACCCGCTGGCCCAGCGTCTCGATGGCCTCCTCGGTGGTCTGGACGTCCGCGGCCTCCAGGTTCTCCAGCATGAACTTCACGATCTCGGGGTCCTCGGAGACGCGGTGGACGATCTCCTCGTCGGATTCCAGCCCGAGCGCCCGCACCAGCGTCACGAAGTTGATGCTCCCCGAGACCGAGGGGAACGACACTTCCAGCAGGCCGTCGCGCTGGCGTTCGACCAGCACCAGCGCGCGGTAGCCACGGCGCTGGGAGAAGGTCTTGGCCACCTCGATGGTGTCGCCGTACTTGGTGTCGGTCTCGGCGAGGATCTTGTTGGGCGCCAGGTCCTCGCTGGTCATCAGCACCCGCTCGGAGCCGTTGACGATGAAGTAGCCGCCGGGGTCGGCGGGGTCCTCCCCGATGTCGATGAGTTCCGCGCTGGAAAAGCCCGCGATGTTACACTTCTCGGAGCCGACCATGACCGGCATGCGGCCGATCTTGGTCTCGGTCTGGTCGACCACCCGTTCTTCCTCCTCCTCGCCGCCCTTGATGATCGCCATCTCCATGAAGACGGGCGCGGCGTAGGTGATGTTGCGCAGGCGGGCCTCCTGGGGGTAGAGCAGCTCCTCGGAGCCGTCGGCCTCCCGGACCCGCGGCGTGACGACCCGGACGTCGCCGAGTTCGACGTAGACGGGCTCTTCGCCCTCCTTGTCGCCGATGTCCGTGTCGATGGTCGCCTTCTCGTCGACGACCTCCTGCATCCCCCGGTCGAGGAAGGCGTTGAACGAGCGGAAGTGGTGTTCTGCGAGTCGTTCCCTCGAGAAATACTCACGTGATATGGCGCGTCTGTCCTGTGTATTCATGTTATTCTACGACGAGTCGGTACACGACTGCCTGGTCGGCCGTTCGCGAGTCCCGCGTGACCTGCACGACGTCGCCAGCCTCGACGTCCGCATCGAGGTCGCGGAGCGCGGGGTCCGTGCGCTTGATCTTGGGCAGGTCGGTCTTTCTGATGTTGTACTCCTCGAGCACGTCCTCGATCTGCTCGCCGTCGAGGACGGTGTGCTCCGGAACGAGGTCGTGTCGGTTGACGTCTACCATGTGTGGGTCTGGCCGGTCTGAGAAGTTGCTGTCACGAGATACTACAGCCTTCTATTGGCGCGAGATACATAACCCTTACCAACTCCCCCGGCTACGGCTATCCAACCCGGCGGGGCCGGGCGGGGGCAAACAGGGAACGTCGCCGTTCCAGTGTCCCCCACTACAACGAGACCACACATAGTTGTTCGGGTCGCCCGGACCGGCACCGGCCGGGGAACCGGAGGCCGTGGGGCGTTTCCGGCGCGGTTCCGGTTCTGGGTCGCCTGGACGCACCGACCGGTCGGACAGGACGCGAGGTCCGCCAGGAACTCACCGACCGGACAGGACCACGTCCTGGACGTCGCCGACGCCGGCGCGGCGGACGACGGCGCGGACGACGTTTCTGGCGCCGGCGAGGTTGTCGGAGTCCCCGTCGAGGACGAGCAGGTCGGCGTCCCGGCCCTCCTCGATGCGGCCGCAGTTCAGGCCGGCGACCTCGGCCCCGTTGACCGTAGCCATGCGGAGCACATCGCGGGCGCTGACGTCGGTGAGCTTGGCGGTGTAGGCCATCTCGCGGAACATCGAGGGGCTGTTGAGAAAGACGTTGTCGGTCCCGAGCGCGACGGTGGTCCGGTCGACGAGGTCGGCGACCGGCGGGACGCCGACGCCGGTCACGAGGTTCGACCGCGGGCAGACGACGACCGGGATCTCGCTGTCGGCGACCCGTTCCAGGTGGAGTTGTTCGGCGTGGACCATGTGGACCAGAAAGTCCGGGTCGAGATCGAGCGCGGGGTTGATGTCGCCGCTGTGGACCTCGCCGGCGTGGATGCCGAACAGTTTGCCGGCGCGGGCGGTCGCGTTGCGCTCGTAGGCGAAGTCGCCGTCGTCGGCCCCGCTGGCGCCGAAGCCGTCGCTGGCCTCCATCGCCTCGACGGTTTCGCGCCCGAGCACAACCGGGTCGACGCCCGCGCCCGCGGCCGCCTCCTCGATGGCCGCGACGCCGCCGACGCCGCCCTCGCGGAACTCGATGCAGGCGGTCGTCCCGGCGGTCTCCATGAACGACAGCGAGCGCCGCATCGCCTCGACCTTCTCGGCGCGACTCGCCGCCCGGAGCAGGCGGTGTTTCAGCCCGTCCGGGGGCGCGACCAGTTCCGACAGCGAGAGCCCCTCGCCGGCCTCCTTGGCGATGGAGTCGCCGATGTGCGTGTGGGCGTTGACGAACGCCGGGACGACGATCCGGTCGCTGTGTGCCGGTTGCTCCTCGATAGCGGCGATCCGGCCGTCCTCGATGACGACCTGTCCCTCGACGGGCTCGAACTCCCGTCCGCGCAGGACCGTGCCGTCGATAGCTGTGGTGTCTGTCATTGGAACTCGTCGAGTGTCGCGTGGATACCCGGGCGGACGTCCCGGACGCGGGTGTCGTCGGTGTCGAGGCCGAGCGTCCGGACGGCGGCGTCGCCGACCCGCCCGGCGGACTCGGCGGGCGCGTAGACGCCGAGGCGCCACTGGTCGCGCTGGGCGGTCCGGAGCGCGCTCACGAGCGTCGACTGCGCGCCGAGTTCGCGCACCTCGCCGTTGACGAGGACGCGGCTCGTCGACTCGGGCATCGACGGCCGGTCGGGTACGTCCAGCACGACCGCGTCGGGGTCGACGTTGGCCGCGTCGGCCACCTCGCGTTCCAGTTCCCGGCGGTGCTCGTGGTCGGCGTCGACGACCTCGTCGGGGACGGCGGCCATCTCGGCCCAGACCGCCCGCTTGTAGAGGTCCCGGCGGTCGAGCCGGTGGGCGTAGGCCGCGGTGGCCGGACACTCCCGGAGCGCCACCCGGAGGTCGTAGTCGTCCATCCGGCGCAACTCGGCGGCGTCGACGCCGTCGTGGGCCAGGAGGCGCTCGGTCGCCCGCCGGAGCATCGCCTTGGCGATGCGGGCGACGTGGTGGCTGTAGACGGTCGGGTTCATCAGCGCACGGGCCAGCAGCAGGCTCTCGGCGGTCTGGACGTTCCCCTCGCCCAGCACGAGGTCGCCGTCGACGAACGACAGCGCACGCACGAGCCGCCCGGTGTCGATCGTGCCGTAGGGGACGCCCGTGTGGTGGGCGTCACGGACCAGGTAGTCCATCCGGTCGACGTCCAGTTCCCCCGAGACGAGCTGGCCGAGCTGGCCCTCGCCGGCGACCAGGTCGGCGACTGCGTCGGGGTTCAGGCCGTGGTCCGCGAGCGTCCGCGCGACGGGACCCGTGTCGAGCAGGTCGCCCACGTCGTCGTGGTACTTCCCGGTGTAGCGGTAGACGAGTTCCTCGACGTTGTGGCTGTAGGGGGCGTGGCCGATGTCGTGGAGCACGGCCGCGGCACGGACCCGCTCGGCCTGCTTGCCCTCGATACGGAGGTGGTCCAGCGCCCGGTCGGCGAGGTGGTAGACGCCCAGCGAGTGCTCGAAACGCGTGTGGTTTGCCGACGGGTAGACGTAGGTGACGGTCCCGAGCTGTGCGACCCGGCGGAGCCGCTGGACCGGGGGCGTGTCCACCAGCGCCGCCGCAACGCCCTCGACCGAAATGTGGTCGTGGACGCTGTCTTTGATCGTCGTCATCGTCGGCCCCTTAGGCGGGTCGGGTCAAAAGGTTCAGCATCCCTGCCGGCCCGGACGGTCCGGACAGCCCGGGCCCGGACGGTCTGGACAGCCCGGACCCGGGACGGAGCGGCGGCTGGCGGTCCCCCCGGGATGGCTCGCACGGCCGCGGTCCGGCGCCGCGGCGTCCGGTCACTCGAACGTCGACACGAGTGCCCGGAGGTCGTTCTCGGTGGCGTTGCCCGCGTTGACGGCGTCTCGGGGGTGTCGCCCCATCTCCTCGACGGTGGCGACCGCCCGGTTGGGGCCCATGTCGCGGTCGTGGGCGAGCCACGCGGCCAGCACCTGGCCGGTGCGGCCCAGTCCCGCGAGACAGTGGACCACGACCCGCTCGTCGGCGGCGACCGCGGCGTCGAGAAACGGCAGTATCCGGTCGGCCAGTAACGGCTCGTCAACCAGGTGGTGGTCCGGCGTCGGCGCGTGGCAGACGCCGTCGTCGCCGAAGACCGCCCGGTATCTGGCGATGTTGCTCTGTGAACCCGCGAGCTGTCGGCCCGGAAGCAGACAGCAGACCCGCTCGACATCGTTGTGTCGCATGAACTCGACCCAGTCGGCGAGGGCGTCCTCGTGGGAGGCAGCGCTGTGCCAGCCCGGACAGCAGGCACCGTAAACGGTGTCTTCGTCCGGGGCGGCGGGGGCAAACCTGTGCGCAGTCGCGCCTGACCGCTGTGCGTGGAAATCCGGCATCGACGCTACCTCGACCCTCTCGGCCGGGGGCCTTCAGTCTAAAGGTGCAATTCTCAGTATTGACAACTGGATGATACACGGCATTGTGAGTGTGGGGGGCCGACCCGGTCGTGGGCCGGCCGGACGCAAGTGTTTAGGGCGGGCTCGCACCTACCCGGAGGTATGGTAACCGTGCTGTCCGGCGGGACGGGGACGCCGAAGCTCCTGTCGGGGGCCGACGCGGTGTTCGACCCCGCCGAGACGACGGTCGTCGGCAACACCGGCGACGACGTCGAACTCGGCGGGCACCTCGTCTGCCCGGATGTCGACACCGTGCTCTTTCTCCTCGGCGGGGTGCTGGACCGCGAGACGTGGTGGGGGATCGACGGCGACACCGCCGAGACCCACGCCCAGTTGCGGACGCTGGCCGAGCGGCTCGGGGTGGAGGTCGGGCCGCGCTACCTGCCCGAGGACCGACAGACCGAGGGCCGGCGACTCGCGCGATGGCGTCGCTTCTCCGGGGTCGGCGAGTTCATGCACATCGGTGACCGCGACCGGGCCGTCCACATCTTGCGCACGAGCCTGCTCGACGAGGGGTACTCGCTGACCGGGGTGACCCGGCGCCTGGCCGCGGCGTTCGGTCTCACCGTCGAGGTGCTGCCGATGAGCGACGACCCGGTGGCGACGGTCGTCCACACCGCGGACGGGCCGATGCACTTCCAGGCGTTCTGGGTGGCCCACGACGGCGAACCCGCGGTCGACCGCGTGGAGTTCCGCGGGAGCGACGACGCCGAAGCCACCGAGGCGGTACTCGCGGCGCTCTCGGAGCCCGTCGTCGTCGGGCCTTCCAACCCCGTGACGAGCATCGGCCCGATGCTCGCACTCGACGGCGTCGAGGCGGCGCTGGCGGACACTCCCGTGGTGGCCGTCTCGCCGTTCGTCGAGGACCGCGTCTTCTCTGGCCCCGCCGACGACCTGCTGGTCGCGGCCGGCTACGAGCCGAGCACCGCCGGCGTCGCCGAGGCCTTCCCCTTCGCCGACGCGTTCGTCCTCGACGAGGCCGACGGGACCGTCCTCGACCGGCCGGTCGTCCGCACCGATACGGCGATGGACGACCCCGCCGACGCCGAGCGGGTCGCCCGCGCGGTCAGCGAGGCTATGGAGCTGGTACGATGACGCGGTCGCCGGCCGACCGGCCCGCGGGCGACCCGCCCTTCCGGCCGCGGGTCGCCGCGGCGAGCCTGAGCGGCCGCTCGGACGCCGCGTGGGCGCGGGCGGCGGCGCCGTACGTCGGCGCAGCCGTTCTCGGCGGTATCGCCCTCGACGAACCGACGCGGGCGGCCGCACGCGAACTGGTCGCCCGCGACCGTGTCGAGTTCCTGCCCCCGGACCCGCTGGCGTTCGTCGACGCGCAACTCGGGGCGCTGGCAGACGCCCCCCTCAGACCCGGGTTCAACGTCCGGGCCGCGAGCCCGGAACCGGTTCGCGCGGCCGCACGGGTCTGCCGCGACTACGGAGCCGTCCTGGAGGTCAACGCCCACTGCCGCCAGGAGGAGATGTGCGCCGCGGGGGCCGGCGAGTCGCTGCTCCGGGACGGCGACCGCCTCCGGGCGTACGTCGCGGCGGCGGCCGGGACCGGCGCGACGGTGAGCGTGAAGGTCCGCGCCGGGGTCCCCGGCGTCGACCTGCCCGCGCTCGCCCGGCGCGTCGCGGCGGCGGGTGCCGACCCCATCCACGTCGACGCGATGGACTCCGAACCGGTCGTCGGCGAGGTCGCCGCCGCGACCGACGCCGCCGTCGTCGCCAACAACGAGGTCCGCGACCGCGCGTCGGTCCGGGAGTACCTCGACTACGGCGCTGACGCGGTCAGCGTCGGCCGGCCCAGCGACGACCCCGTCGTCCTCCGGCGGGTCGCCGACGCCGTCGCCGAGTGGTTCGACGAATCCCCCGAGCAGGTCGCCGGCGTCGGAGGTGGCGCGCGTGACTGACCCTGTCGACCACGTCGCCGGCGCCGGGGGTGGGACCCGTGACTGACGGCGCAGTCGGGCGGACGACCGCCGAGAACGCCGAACTCGCACTCCTGCTGGAGGTGGCGGGCACGCCCAAGCCCGGCAACGTCGACCGCCACCGCGAGTGCGACGACCTCCGGTTCGAGCAGTTCCTCGCGGGCGCCGTCGGGGCGCGCGAGGGGTTCCGCCGGGCGGCGGCCGGCGACCCGCTCGGGGCGGCCTTCAGGCGGGCTATCGAGGGCATGAGCGCCCAGCGGGGCGGTAACACGCAGTTCGGCGCGGTCCTGCTGACGACCCCGCTGGTCGCCGCGGCCGGTCGGGACGCCCTCTCGCCGGCGGGCGCGTCGGCGGTCGTCGCGGAGACGACCGTCTCCGACGCCGCCGCGTTCTACCGCGCGTTCGAGGCCGTCAACGTCGCGGTCGCGGACCCGCCCGAGGGGATGGAACCGCTGGACGTCCGCCGGGGGAGCGAGGCCGTCCCCGTCCTAGAGCGGCGCGGCCTGGCGCTCGCGGACGTGATGGAGCGGTCGGCCGACCGCGACGGCGTCGCCCGCGAGTGGGTCGGCGGCTTCGAGCGGACCTTCGTGGCGGCCGCGTCGCTCCGCGAGCGCGAGGGACCGGTCACCGACCGCGCCGCCGCGGTCTTCCTCGACCTGCTGGCCGAGGAACCCGACACGTTCGTCGCAATCCAGCACGACCGCGAAACCGCAGAGTGGGTGACCGAGCGCGCCCGCGCCGCCCGCGACGGGGACCTCGACCCCGAGGAACTGGCCGAGACGCTCGTCGACCGCGACATAAATCCGGGGACGACCGCCGACGTCGTCGCCGCGGGCCTGTTCGTCGCGCTAGAGCGCGGGATGCCGGTATGACCGCCGACGACACCGGCGGGTCACACGGCACCGCCGACTGGCCGGTCGCCCTCCGGGGGGTCACGGAGTCGGTCGTCGCCACCCTGGGACCGAACGACCGCTGGAGCGTCGCGGCGCTGGGCGTCCATGCCGGCGACCCGGTGACCGCCCGCACGTACGGGCGGACCCGCACCCGGCGCAACTTCCGGGAGCGCGGGGGCGGCTACGTCCAGTTCACCCGCGACCCGGTCGATTTCGTCGAAGCCGCGCTGGGCGTCTGGGAGCGGGCCGAGCCGGTGCTTTCCAGCGCCGACGCCTGGGCGCGCGTCGCCGTCGAGCGCCGCGACGCGACGGCGGAGGGCGACACGCCGGTGGTCACCTGGGAACTCGCCGTCGAGGAGGCGGCCGTCGAGCGCGAGACGGTGCCGACGACCAACCGCGGACACGCCGCCGTCGTCGAGGCGACGGTGGCGGCCTCCAGGCTGGACGTCGACGCCTACGACACCGAACGCCTCCGGGAGCGCCTGGCCTACTTCGAGTCGGTCGTCGAGTCCTGCGGCGGTGAGCGCGAGCGCGAGGCGTTCGACCGCCTGCGGGACCTCGTCGACGACGAGTGGTAGCTGCGAGCGGATGGGTGGTGACGGTCGCGACCTGCGCTCTCTCACACCTTCACTTCGGCCCGTTTGCAGACAGACGGCATGCCCGACCAGCCGAACGTCCTGCTTTTCTTCCCGGACCACGGAACCGCGTTTCTCGCCTGCGTGGCCGGCGTCTCGGAGAAGTGCTACTCCGTCGTCATCTCACCACACATCCTCTGTACGCTCACGACCAACGATGTCATTCCTGTGGAATACGTCGACGCTGCACTCACCGACTACGTCGAAACCAGCGGCTGGGATGCACAGTACGTGGGCCGACTGCGGCAGCGATACCTTGACAACTGAATCCCTTGAGGGTCGCGGTTACGAGAGAGACCGACTCGCCGCGGCTACTGAGCGCCCGAAGGTGAACGCCACCGGAGCGGATACAGCGAGGACTTAAAAACGATCGTGCCCTACCCCGGGATGACTCACCGGATGATGGCGCGTGACCCCTCCTTTGCGATCCCGAGCCGGCCCGAGCGGACCTATCCTCGGAGCGGCGGCGTCGAGTACGAGGGCGAGACGGTCTTCGAACTCGCGCCCGACGGGGACGCAAACGAGGGCGCCGGCAGGGACGAGGACGCCGACAGAGACGGGGACGGCGACGAACACACGGACCTTGCGTCGCTGGTCGAGACGGTCCTGGCGGACGGCCCCTACCGCTTCGGCGACTTCCACGAACTCCCGATGGCGCTGTACCTGGTCCGCGACGAGGGGACGACCGACGTCTTCCGGGTGGCCGTCAGGGACGGCACCGTCCGGTTACACGTCCTCCCCGAGACCGATTCGGCGGGGTTGCGCCGCTTCTACGACCGCCTCGACGACCGCTCGGCGGTCGAGTGGCGCGTGGAGTGTCACACCGACTTCGAGTGAGCCGGCCGCGCCGGGGAAGGGAGCGAGGGTCGGGCACGGGTTCGTCCGGGAGCGTCCCGGGGACCGCTGGCGCCACTCGACCTCCCTGCGCGCGGCGCCGGACTCGACGGCGTTCGTCCAGGAGCGTCCCGGGGACCGCTGGCGCCACGGGGTCGACGGCGCCCCCGGCCAGCGACCGGACCGACGCCACCAGACTGCGGGGACGCGTATCCAAAACCACTTACTCGGGGCCATCTACCCACACAGTATGACCGCCGCACGCCAGGTCGAGCTGGAGGGCCACATCATCGACTCGGGGATGATGCAGGCCTGTTTCGGCATCATCATGGACATGGGTGGCTCCTTCGAGGTCGAGGAGTTCGAGATCGGCCGGCACAAGACCGCCGAATCGTACGCACGCCTGCTCGTCCAGGCCGACGACGAGGCGACGCTGGAGTCTATCATCCACGAACTCCACCAGAACGGGGCGAACCTCTCGGACCCGAAGGACGCGACGCTGGAACCGGCGCCCGCCGACCAGGTCGTCCCCCACGGCTTCTACTCGACGACGAACCACCCCACCGAGATCCGCGTCGACGGCGAGTGGGCCCCCGTCGAGAACATCGAGATGGACTGTGCGGTCGTCGTCGAGAACGGCGAGGACCTCCGGGCCTACACGAAGGTCCTCAACGCGATAGAGGAGGGCGACCTCGTGGTCACCGGCGAGACGGGCATCCGGGTGAGCCCGCCCGAGCGCCCCCGCGGCCGGGAGGGCGCCTTCGGGTTCATGCAGGGCGGCGTCTCCTCGGAACGGCCCTCCGAGTCGACGATCCGGAAGGTCGGCGACGCCATCGCCGAGACCAAACGCGAGGGCGGTGAGGTGCTGGCGGTCTGTGGCCCGGCGCTCATCCACTCCGGCGCGCGCGAGAGCACGGCGCGACTGGTCCGGGAGGGGTACGTCGACATGCTCTCTATCGGGAACGGCTTCGCCGTCCACGACCTCGAACGGGACCTCTATGGCACGTCGCTGGGGATGGACACCGAGAGCCTGGACCACCCCCGCAAGGGCCACAAACACCACATCTACACCATCTCGGAGATCATCCGCGCGGGCGGCATCGAGGCGGCCGTCGCCGACGGCGTCGTCGACTCCGGCGTGATGTACGAGTGCGTCGAGAACGACGTCCCGTACGTCATCGCGGGGTCGATCCGCGACGACGGCCCGCTGCCCGAGACCATCACCGACGCCGTCGAGGCCCAGAACGCCATCCGCGAGCAGGCCCACCGCGCGGACCTCGTGTTGATGCTCTCGACGCTGCTTCACTCTGTCGCGGTCGGCAACTGCCTGCCCTCGACCACCCGCACCGTCTGTGTCGACATCAACCCCGCGACCGTCACCCAGTTGCTCGACCGGGGCAGCGACCAGGCCATCGGTATGGTCACCGACGTGGGCACGTTCGTCCCGATCCTGGCAGACCACCTGCTGGACGACGAGACCGACGGCGGGGGCGACTCGTCGACGGGCGACTGAACACCGACGGCAGTCGAGGACGCGCTCGACCGGATCGAGGCGGACGCCGTCGGCTGGCTGGGCTCTATCGTCGACGACCTGATCACCCACAGCGCCCAGGTCGGCTTTCTCGCCCCCGAGGACGAGGGGTCCCGGCTGGAGGCGCTCGAACAGTACGACGTCGAGAACTTCCTGGCCTGTACCGGCGCGGACGGGGACACGCTGACCCGCGACCGGAATAACGAGGTGCTACAGAACCTGGGTATCGTCTCGTACGCCGGCCCGAACGTGGAACACGACGGCCAGACCATCGGGCAAGTGTGTCTCATCGGCCACGAACGCCGCAGCTACGACGAGGCCCAGCGCCGACAGCTTCAGCGGTTCGCCCACACGGACACCCGCTCGGTCTCTCGGTTCCCCAACTCGACGTTTCTGACGAGTCTCCGGCGCAACGACGCCATCGGCGTCTGTGCGGTCGATACGAGTGCCGACATCGGGAGCGACCTCGAACTATCGGTCAGCGCTCTCGACCCTTCCGGAGACGCTCTCTGTGTCGGTGTGAGCGGCCGAGGCCCGACCGCGAGTTCTCGACGCCGTCGACCTCACCCCCCAGCCCGACGCGGCGTGGCTACCCGTCGCCCCTGTCGTCGGTGACGACGACCTCGCCGCCCTCGATGGCGACGTTGATCAGCGTCTTGGCCTCGTAGCCAGCGTCGGCGAGTTTGTTCTCGCCGTCGGTCTTCTTGATGACGGCGACGATGTCGACGATCTCGGCTCCTATCTCCTCGAGAGCGCCGGTAATACCCGTGAGCGTCCCGCCCGTCGAGAGCACGTCGTCGAGCACGAGGACGCGGTCGCCCTCGTAGACGTCGTTGACGTACATCTCGCTCTCGGAGTAGCCGGTCGCCTGCGAGAGCGCCACCTCGCCGTCGAGCCCGTACTGGCGCTTGCGGACGACGACAAGCGGGATGTCGGTCATCAGCGAGACGGCCGTCGAGATGTGGATCCCCATCGCGGCCGGGGTGACGATCTTGTTGACGTCCTCGAGCTGGGCCTTGCGGATGATCTTGATGACGATCTCCCGGAGCAGTTCGGGCCGCAACATCGGGACGCCGTCGCTGATCGGGTGGACGAAGTAGTGATACCCCTCCTTTTCGACGATCGGCGCGTCGAGTAGCGAATCCCTGAGGCGGTCCATACCCGGGGCATCGACACCGTGTGCCAAGAGTGACACGGTCCCGGATCGGGTCAGACGGCCGACAGGAGGTCCGCGACCGCCCCGGCTGCCGGGAGGGCGTACGGGCCGTACTGGAAGTAGACCAGCCCCGAGAGGACGACGAGGTTCGTGCCCAGCGCCGCGGCGAGGCCGGCGGCCAGTGCCGTCGCCCGGTCGGCCCGGTCGGTCAGGACGCTCGCGGACGCGAGGACCGCGAACAGCGCCGCCGCGCCCAGCCCCGCGAGCGCGTGCAACTGGAAGGCGCTCCCCCGACCCAGCGACCCCGCAGCGACGGCGACGACGAACAGCTGTCCGCCGACGAACACGCCCCCGGCCCAGGTCCACAGCCCCGTCTGCCAGTGGTCCGCGAGGACGCGCCTGAGCGGCCCGAGTCGGACCAGCCCGTAGAGCGCGAGCGGGTAGAGGACCAGCAGGTACCGCGCCGTGACCTGCGCATGTACCGGCAACCGCGGGAGATAGACGAGGACGAACAGGAGACCACAGACGGCCGCGAACGCGTCCGTCGTCCGCGCTGGTCCCGCGGCGTCGAGACGCGACCGGAACTCACGGACGGCCTCACGCCCGTCGACCCGCTGTGCCCGACGGGTCAGGACCGCCACGCCGGCGACGACGCCGCCCACCAGCGGGCCAGCCTCGGCCACGGACAGATTGATCGCCTGCTTCAGGTTCTCGCCGACCAGCCGGTCGCTGTACCCGCTACGGACGAACGTACTGAGAAGCGCGTCCGGCTTGTCGGCGACGACCCAGAGCCCGAGTCTGAACGGGTGCAGCAGGGTCCCGACGCGGTCCGATACTGCCAGGAGGGTCGTAGCGACAGCCGGTGGAAACACCGCCGTGACAAACGACCCCGACCCCTCGCCGGAACCGCCCGCTTCCCCGCCAGCGCCGGAACCGCTCTCCCCGACGACGCCGCCGTAATCAGGCAGCATCCGGGGTGGCTGGAGCGGGTCGCCGGCGATCAGGGTGTTGGTCACGAGAAACGGCACCAGCGACAGACAGAAGACCCCCGCGAGGACGGCGAGCGAGCGGACGTCGTTCGACGGCGCAGTCGGCACGTCCACGACGACGAGCGCGAGGAAGACGACGAACGCCTCGCCGCCGTGGAGCCACGTCATCAGGCCGACCAGCCCGTACGCGAGCGCCCGGAAGCCGACCGGCGGGAGCAGCGCCTCGGGGTCCGCCGGCTCGCGGCTCCGGTACAGCGCGTAACAGACCCCGAGCACGAGCGCGACGGTGAACGCGTGGCGTTTCGGGATCGTCGCCCAGAACCCCATCGGGGTCGCCGTCACGGCGAGGACTCCCGCGGCCGTTCCGACCGCGTCCCCGTACGGCCGGGCGAGGAGGCGATACAGCGTCGTCGCCGCGAGGGCCGTGGCGACGAGCGTGGCCGCCTGGAGCGCGACCACCGGGAACAGCACCGGGTCAAGCGGCCGCGCGACCGCGGCGCTGGCCAGGAAGACCGCCAGGCCACAGACCGCGCCGACGGCCCGACCGGCGGTCGCACGTCCGACCAGGCGACCGCTCGTCGCGCCGAGCGCGACGGCGACCAGCCCCCACGCCAGCGGGAGGACCAGCCCCGGGTCCGCCACCGTCCCGGCCGCCTCCATCGCCCACAGGAACGGTAGCGAGACGACGAGCTGCCCGTAGTTGCGCCCGTAGACCTGCCCTTCGCTGACGACCATCCCCGGCGTGTCCAGGCCGGGTCCGTAGACCGCTTCGTCGACGTGGAGGTACCCCTCCGCGAGGCTCACGAAGGCGTTGGCCAGCGTGTACGTGTCGTTGATGAACACGCCGACCCGCCAGTAGAGCCCGGCGAACGCGAGCGTCCCGAGGAAGAGTGCGACGCCGTGGCCCGACCCGAAGAACACCCGGACGAGTAGCGCCCGCGCCGCGGCCAGCCGCCGTCGGGTCGGCTCCCACCGCCGGCCGGCCGCCAGTCTCATTCGGTCACCTCCACGGTGACGGTGCCCTCGTAGACGACCCACTCCGTGGTCCCGCGGACGACGAGCCGGATACGGCCCCCGTAGCGCTCCGCGTCGACGCGGTCGCTCCCGAGCGTGTCCTCGGCGATCGAGAACGCGACCACGCCGGCGTCGTCGGAGTCTAGGAAGTGAGCCGTCGACCGCGTGTAGTTGAGCCCCGGGATCTCGATGCGGTAGGAGACGACGGGCTTGCCGGTGATCGAGGAAGCCCTGACCCGGGTGTCGGGCACCTTCAGGTAGTAGGACTCGGACTGCAAGCCGCGGTCTATCCGCGCGGTCGCGGGCGCCTCGACCGACTCGACGGTGACGTTCCCCTCGCCGACTGCCCCGTGTACGACCGGTGTCGTGAGGTCGACGGCGCCGACGACCGGGCCCGAGAGGACCGTCAGGGCGACCATCAGCGCCACCGACGCGTACACCACCAGCCGTGACGCGTCCATTGGGGAATCACGACGGTCGACCGGAATAAATCCATTGGCGCTGACCGCCGGTGGTGTGTAGCTTGGCGAGGCGGTCGACGACGGCAGGCGACGCGATAGCCGGGTTCCTCGTCGAAGGCGCGGTACTCCACCCGGAAGACCGGCTCCTCGTCCTCGTCGCTGGACACCATGTCGCCGGCCTCGACCGCCGTCTCGTAGACCGGCGTCCCGTCACGCTCGACACCACCACGCCTGTCCGGCCTTGAAGGTTTAAGGCCGCCGCCCGCCAAGCCGCGTGTGATGTACAGCGCCCGCGACCAGGTCGAGAACGAGGCGTGGCTGGACGACCTCGAGGGCGTCGCCGAACGGCTGGGATACGGCGAGTCGGCGCGCTCGCGTGCGGTCGACCTCTTTCTCTCGAACCTGCCCGACGACGAGCGCTCCAAGCGGGCGATGCTCGCCACCAGCCTCTACGTCGCCGGCCTCCTGGAGGGCGAGCGCCGGACGCAGGCCGAGGTCGCCGACGCCGCCGGGGTCGCGCGGCTGACCGTCCAGCAACGCTGGAAGGCGGTCCTCGAAAGCGCCGGCCACGACGCCCCCGAGTGGTGACCGCACGACTCCCGGAGTGAGAGAGGCGCGACTCCCGAAGTGGTGACGGTGTGGCCGTACCGGGAGAATACGGCCGAGCAGACAGCCCCCACCCGACTGGAGACGCGTGGGAGCCGGGACTGTGCGACCGAGTAGAGAGACCCGAGAACGTGGAGGAGACGACCGGCAGTTCAGGATCCGGCGATGTCGTCGGGGTGAGGGCGGCCGTCGCTGTCGGGCGTCAGGTTGCCGTGTTCGTCGATCTCGCCGTCGACGATGCGCGTACTGGAGATGATCTCGCCGTCCTCGGCGTAGACGTGGTCGACGACCTCCAGGTCGAGGGGGTCGACCCCGCGGTCGCGGCGGATCTCGTTGATGCGTTTGCCGCCGGCCTCGGTCTCGGGGGAGACGACCAGCGCGTCGAACTGAGGTTCGGTCGCGATGCCTGTCGGTTCGTCGAGCCGGCGGACCTCGACGGACCGGCCGAACTCCTCGGCGAACGCTTCGAGTTCGGCTTCCAGGTCGCGTCGCCGTTCGTCGAACGGGCGGACGTAGCGGTCGTCGTCGCGTAAGGTCGGCGCGAGGTCGTCGCTCGTCAGCCCGACGGTCACGTCTCCCACCTCGAACGCGCGCTCGAACAGCGCGCGGTGTCCGTCGTGGATCGGGTCGAACGTCCCACCCAGCGCGACCTTCATACCCGGTGACTGTGCGGCCCTGAATAAAGTGCCTTCGGCTCGGCCGGTAGATGACAGCGCGCTGTCACGTAACCCCCACCGGGACGCGGATTGAACGGTCCCCGGCCGGCTGACTGACTCACGGGTCGCGTGAACCGTGAACGGTGGACTGCAAACCCACGGCCGCCGGACTGCGGGCCGGGGGCCGGGGGCCGTCTCCGGTCACGACGTGTCGTCCTCGTCCTGGTCGTCACCGTCGCTCACGTCGGCCGCCTCGTCGTCACCGTCGCTCGCGTCGGCCGCCTCGTCGCCGTCGCTCGCTCCGGCGTCTTCGTCCCCGTCCGCCTCGTCGTCGGAGGCGTCCTCGACGGTGATCGTCACGGGTTCCTCGTCGTGGACCGGTTCGTCGTCGCCAGCGCCGAGGACGTCGTCGAGGTTGAAGACGGTGTTCAGTTCGGACTGGACGTCGTCGACGATGGTGCCGACGAGTTCGCTCGGGGCCATCGCCGAGTACTCGTAGGGGTTGTTGCCCGCGCCGTCGCTCTCGCGCTTCTGGCGGGAGACCTTGCCCTCGTCGTGGAGTTCGGCCAGCGCCTCCCGGACGGTGCTGGGATAGAGGCCCGTCCCGTCGGCGATCTCGTCGCTCGTGCTGTCGGGGTGCTGGCGGAGATAGACGTAGATGCGCGTGCGGGTCTCGGTCTCCAGCACCCACGAGAGGAGGTCCACGATCCCCTCGTCGAGCTGGTCGACGGCCCTGTCGGCCTCCTCTTCGAGCCGCTCGCGGACGTTCCCGCCGTCCCCGTCGAACTCCTCGTACTCGGACTCGTCGTCGTCGGTTGTATCGTCGGCAGACATGCGTCCTCTCTAGAAGGACGAAAGCCCCTGGTGGATAAAAACCTTGCCGACGGGTCGGGAGACCACGCTCGGGCGTCACTCCGACTGGAGCGCGAGCGCGTCGGCCAGCGCGGCGACGCCGTCCTCGCGGCGGATCCGGCGCTGGCGCTGTGCGCCGCTCTCGCCGTCGTAGACGTCGCGGATACCCGCTATCCCCAGGCGGTCGGCCTCGCGGTCGACGATCTCCCCGAGGTCGGTCGTCGTCTCGAAGGACTTGTCGAGGAGGCTGGCGTCGTGGCCGTACCGCAGCGCGCGCCACTTGTTCTCCTCGTAGAGTTCCCGCCGGTAGTCGCTGCCCGCTTCGCCGTCCTCGTAGCGCGCGCCCAGGTCCTCGACGAGAGCTTGCGTGTACTCGGCGAACGCCATCACGCGGTCGGGGTCGGCCTGGCCGTCCGGCGTGCGCACCTCGACAGTGCCGAGTCCGGAGTGGGGGCGCACGTCGAACCAGAGTTCGCCCCTGTCGTCGATGCTCCCGGTCTCAATCATCCGGCGCTCGAAGGTGTCGAAGGCCTCGTAATCAGCGAACGCGGTCGGCATCCCCGTGTTCGGGAGTCCCTCGAAGACCTTTGCGCGGGCCGAGGCCAGCCCGGTGTCGAAGCCGTTCCAGAACGGCGAGTTGGCCGACAGCGCCAGCATGACCGGCAGGTGCCACCGGATCTCGTTGGCGACCCAGACGGCCTTGTCAGCGTCGTCGACCCCGACGTGGACGTGGACGCCGGCCGTCGTGTTCCGGTGTTGGGGGTACTGGATACGATCGAGCTGGGCCCGGTACCTGGGTTTCTCCGCGTGTTCGAGTTCCCGCCACTTCGCGAGCGGGTGGAGACCCGCCGCGGCGATGCCGAAACCGTGGGCCTCGGCGTGCTCGACGAGCGCCTCGCGGACCTCGATTAGCGCCGCCCGCGGGTCCTCTCCGGGTTCGATCGTCGGCGTCTGGGCCTCGATGACGCACTTGAACAGTTCGTGGTCGAGACGGCCGGCCAGGACCTCCGGCGGCTCGGACCCGTAGACGAGTTCGTCGGTGCCCGATGTCGGTCGCCCCTGGGCGTCGACGACGAAGTACTCCTCCTCTATCCCGAGCGTGCCGGTCCGGGTGAAGTTCTCGCGTGAACCCCGCTCGTCCATCGGCGACAACGTCGACCCGCGAGCGGTAAAACCTTCCCATCCCGGAGACCGCTACGGGGCGGGTCGCGGCCGCGTCCGCGGTGACCCGGTGAGCCGACCACCCGACCCGGCAAGCGAACCGTCAGCGCGCGAGTCAGCTCGTCGCGCGCGGCCCCGGCGGCGCCGACGGCGGGAGGACGTCTCGGGGCGACCGAGTCAGAGTTCGATCCGCATCCCGTCGTAGGCGAACTCCAGATTCAGGTCCTCGTGGTCCCGTTCCAGACGCTTGTAGTCGTCGTAGCTGCGCCGGAACAGTTCCTCGATCTCGGTACAGACCACCCGCCCGGGCTCGACCGTCCGGACCTGGGCCAGCGACTCCTCGAAGGTCATCTCGTGGGCGAGCGTCGTCTCGGCCGCCTCCTCGGTGACGAGGGGCTCTCCGGCGGGCGTCTCCGGGAAGTAGCCGGTCTCTTTGACCCACAGGTCAAGCGCCGGGAGCCGGTCCAGATCGAAGTGCCTGTTCTCGTCGGGCGAGACGAACGCCGTCGCCGTCCCGTCCTCGAAGAGAAAGCCCGAGATGGCCCCGTCGCCGTCCTCGTGGATGTCCGCGGTCAGGTGCGTGACCGACAGGTCCCCGAACGCTCGCGTCTCGCCGTCGTCTAGGACCTCGACGTCGGACCAGACCTCCGTGAGGTGGCTGAACACCTCGTTGGCCTCGATGGCCCGCTCGGAGGTGGTCTCGCTCACGACCAGTGTCGGCGGGTCGCCGACGAAGTCGGTGACGGGCACGTCCTCCATCCCCAGGGGCTGGAGGACCCGCAGTCCCAGCGTGTGGTCGGCGTGGAAGTGCGTCAGGAAGACGTAGTCGACCGCCCGGATCGACTCGCGGTTCAGCGACTCCCAGACCAGTTCGGGCGCGTCGACGAGGACCTTCTCGTCGTGGACGAAAAGCGAGTTGCCCCGCCGGGCGTACGGGATGCCCTTCTCCCTGGCCTCCTCGCAGACGCGACAGTCACAGGTCGGCATCGGCGTCGGACTATTACCACCGGAACCCAGGACCGTGAACTCCATGGGCGCAGTACCGACCCTGGGGTAATGGGAACTGCGGCGTCCCCATCGGCCGCCGGCGGGTTCGATACAGCGGGGGCGGGTTTACGACCGGGGACGGGCGACCACGCCGAGGTGGTCGTCGTGGGACGGTTCGAGCCTCTCTGTCGTCAGGATCTCGTACCGCTCGCGCAGGTCGTCGAGCACCGCCTCGAAGACGGATTCGGGGTCGGCGGTGACGTCCTCGCTGCGGGCCTTGACGGCCAACAGGAGGCGGCCGTCCTCGCGGAGGAACTGCGCGTTGGCCACGGCGACGGCCGCCTGGCCGCGGGTCGCGACGTCCTGGACGACGGCGTCGACCGGTTCGACGACGTGGGCGTACTCGCCCGGGGTCCGCGCGTCCGCGAGCAGCGGGAACAGTCGCGGCCGCGTCTCGCAGGCCGCCAGCAGGTCACGCATCGGCCGCGGCGCGAACTCGACGGCGTAGGTCGGCCCCGCGAAGTCGGCGACGTGGCTGACAGTCGTCCCCGCCGCCGCGCCGAGATAGAGTACCGTCTCCCCGCCCGCGAGGCCGGTCGCCAGCCCCGACTCCAGCATCGCGGCGAGTTTCGAGCGCCGGGGGTTCCAGGCGCGCCACTCGCCGTCGGTCGCCTCGCCGTAGACCGGTTCGCCACGCGTCGCCAGCGACCGCTCGCCGTCGATGGTGCGGCGCTGGACGCCGGCGGGCAGGTCACTCATCGCCCCCACCCCTGATCTGGCGGATCCGCTCGTCGAGTTCGGCGTCCAGTTCCGGCCGGCGGTCGCCGCCGTAGTGGTCGACGCGGGCCGCGATAGTGAGCTTCCCCGCCAGCGCGCGGGCGGCCGACCCCCGTTTCTCCCGGCGCGTGCCGCTGACGTACTCGTGGGTGTAGATGACGCCGTGTTTCGGCGAGGGCGCGTCGCCCCTGAGGTGGGCAAAGAGCGCGTCCTCGGCGCCGAGCACCTGGACGGTACTGCTGGGCTGTTTCGCCAGCGCTTCGAGCCCGCCCGCGAGCGAGATGAGCCGTGCGGCCAAGACGGGCCCGGCCATCGCCGCGAGGTTCGGCGCCACGTCGGGCGCGGCCCTCCCGACGAACCGCTCCAGTTCGTCGGCCTCGTCGGCCAGCGCCGCCGTCCGCTCGGCCAGCGCGACCAGCCGCTCGCCGGCCGGGTCCCTGTCCGCGTCGCCCGTCGGATCCCCGCTCGCGTCGCCGGCCGCCAGCTCCCGCGCGTACTCGACGCCCGTTCCCGCGTCGTCGTAGCGGGCGCCGGCCCACTCGGCGACCCGCTCGGCGAGTTCGTTCGCTGTCCGGCGACAATCGTCCATGGCCCGGACGGCGTGGATCAGTTGGCGGTCGTCGGCCCGCTCCAGTTCGCGGACGCGCTGGCGGGCCACCGTCGTCGTCGCCTCGTGGAGTTTGTCGTAGTAGTCGTCGGCGTCGGCGGCGAAGCCGGCCGCGACGGCCCGCGCCGGCCAGTCGGCAGGCGCGTCGGCGGACCCCGCTTCGAGCGCCTCGCGGGCGCCGGCCAGGCTGTCGGGGTCGACGCCCTCGAACCAGCCGGCTCCCGCGGCGTCGTCGGTCATACCCGGACGCACACACCGAAATTGTAAATGTACCCCGGTCTCGGGACGGCGCTCGAGCACGGTCCCGACGCCTTTTCCCGCCGTCGTCCCAACGGCGACCATGGACACGGTCGGTGACCTCGTCGCGCGCGAGCGCCGGAGCGACGCGCTCGCGCTCCGGACCGACAGCCGCGCGGGCTCGTACAGCTACGAGAAGCTCTGTACGACCGCCTGGAAGGCGGGCAACCTGTTTCGCCACTACGGCGTCCGCGAGGGCGCGACGGTCGCCGTAGACGCCGCCGAGGCGCTCTCGCCGCCGCCGCTGACGGCCTTTCTCGGCGCGGGGCTCCTCGGCGCGACGGTCACATTCGACCCCGGGCGGCGCGTCGAGGCGCGGGCGCTGGTCGTCCCCGCCGACCGGGTCGCCGAATACGACTCCGGACCCGGGACGCAGGTCCTCGCCTACGGCGACGACCCCGACGAGACCGGGGTCGCACACTTCGAGCGGGAGGTCTGGAGCGAGAACCCGACGATGCCGCCCGAGGCGGTCGCGCCCGGGACCGCCCTCCTCGCGGCCGGCGGGGAGACCTACACGCACCGCCGACTCCTGACTGCGGCCGACCGTGTCGCACGCGAGGCCGAACTGACGGCAGCGGACAGCGTCGCGGTCCGGGCGCCGCTGTCCGACGCGGGAACGGTGGTCGGGGGCGTGCTCGCGCCGCTCTCGGTCGGCGGGACGATACTCGTCGACAGAGACCGGACGGGCGAGGTCGGCGTCGGTCGGGGCGTCCCGGAGGCGCGGACGATAGACCCCGCGGAGGTGCCGCTCTAGTCCTCTTTGGGGCGGATGAAATCGGCCAGCGCGACCGTCGAGCCGAGTAGCCACCCGGCCGGGACCGATATCGCCACCCACATGATGACGTAGGCACCGCCGTTGCGGTCGAAGTTGTCGACGAAGTAGTCCTTGAGGCCGACCTCGGCGAGGACCTGGTTCTGGATGATGACGGCGACCTCCTCGCTGTAGACGATCGAGAACTGCGCGACCCGGTCCGAGAGGAGAGCGGCCACCACGGGCGGGAGGAAGATGGCCGTCATCGCGAAGGGGTACGCGAAGATGACGGTGACGGCGCGGCCGCCGACGTGGCGGAAAAACAGCGCGAGCGCCGTCGAGACGATAGCGACGACGCTGGCACCGATGATGGCGTTTGCCTCGTTCTCCGGGAAGCTCAGCTGGAACTCCACGAGCGCCGCGAGGCCGCCCCAGACAAGCAACGCGAGCAGGAACACGCCGATCGCACCGATCTTCTCGACCGAAACGTCGACCTTCCGGGCGTGGAACCGGACGACCACGCCGAAGAGCGCGAGCGGGTACAGCACCGCGATGACGGACATCCCGAGCACCGACCAGCCGTTGTAGGTCACCTTCTCCCGGGGCGTCTCGGGACGCCACTTCCCCAGCACCGAGTGGTCGTCCGCGCGCTGGCGCGGAAAGAGCAGGTCCATCCAGGTCTCGTAAAACTTCCGGAGGTCCACCTTGATCGCCTCCACGACACCCTGGTTCCCGACGGACATATCCGGGCGTTTGGCACCCCGCTGAATAAGCTTTCTTCCCCGGCCCTGGACGTGACACTGAGATGAGACGATCTGGCCAAAGCTGTCGCTCGACGAAAGTTTTTCGGCGAAGCCCCCCGGCCTTCAGGTATGGGAGTCGAGACGGTCGCGGAGACGGACGTCGGCAGACGGCGCGACCACAACGAGGACAGCGTCCTCGCAGTCTCGACCGACAGCGGCGAACTGCTGGCGGTCGCCGACGGCATGGGCGGCCACAGCGCGGGCGACGTCGCGAGCGCCACCGCGCTGGAGGCGTTCGCCGAGAACCTGGGGAGACGGGTGGGCGCCGAACCGGCCGAGGCGCTCGAACGGGCCGTCCGGACCGCCGACGAGGCGGTCCGCGAGGCCGCCGCCGCCGACAGCGGCCGCGGGGGGATGGGAACGACCCTCGTGGCGGCGCTCGTCGGGGACGACACCACGACGGTCATCAACGTCGGCGACAGCCGCGCCTACAGCGTCACCGACGACGCCATCGAGCAGGTGACCGTCGACCACTCGCTCGTCCAGCAGTTGGTCGATGCCGGCCAGTTGACCCAGGAGGAGGCCGCCGCCCACCCGCGGCGCAACGTCATCTCCCAGGCGCTGGGTGCGGGCGACGGGGTCGACCCCGACACCTTCTCGCTCGAACTCGACCCCGGCGAGACGCTGCTGCTCTGCTCGGACGGACTCACCGAGGAAGTCCCAGAGTCGACCATCCACGAGGTGGTCTCGACGACCGACGCGCTCGCTGACGCCGCGGACATCCTCGTCGAGACGGCCAACGAGAACGGGGGTAGCGACAACGTCAGCGTCGTCCTCGGCCGGCGGGGCTGATCAGTCGGCGTCCTCGTCAGTGCCCTGCCCGTCGCCTCCGTCGCCTTCCGACGAGCCACCGGACTCGCCCTGGCCGCCCTGTGGCTGCCCACCCTGGCCGCCCTGTGGTTGCCCACCCTGGCCGCCTTGCGGCGCGGTTGGCCGCCCTGCCCTCCCTGGCCGCCTTGCGGCGGTTGGCCGCCCTGCCCTCCCTGGCCGCCCTGTGGTGGTTGGCCACCCTGGCCGCCCTGTGGCGGTTGGCCGCCCTGGCCGCCCTGCGGGGGCTGACCGCCCTGACCACCTTGACCGCCCTGACCGCCCTGCGGGGGCTGGCCGCCCTGGCCGCCCTGCGGAGGCTGGCCGCCCTGGCCGCCGGCGCCGCCACCGCCGCCGTCGCCGCGGACGAAGTAGTTGTAGAGGAAGCCGCCGACGCCGAGCGCGACGATGGCGAGACCGACGCCGATGGCAGTCATCGGGACGCCGCCACCCGACGAGTCGCCGTCGCCGCCGCCGTCACCGCCACCGCCGTCACCGCCACCGCCGGCCGGGGTCTCCGTCGGGGCGCTCGTCGGCGTCTGGCCGCCTCCACCACCGCCGCCTGGCACGTCGGTCTCGGTCGGCGTGGGCGACGCCGTCTGCGAGGGGGTCGGCGTCGGCGGCGGCGTCGGTGAGGGTGTCGGCGTCCTGGTCGGCGACGGCGTCGGCTCGGTCGCTCCCTCGCCGCCGACCGTGAGACCCCACATGTCCGACTGGCCGGCGGCGTTCGGAGCGACCCCGCCGGTGCCGACGAGTTCGTCCCTGTCTACCAGGTTGATGTCGGCGAGCGCGCCGACGCCCGACGGTTCGTACTCGTCTTCCCACTCGACGGCGCCCCTGATACCGACACGCAGGACGTGCCCCCGGCTGTCCGTCCCCGAGAGGTCGTCGGCGCGCCTGCCCGCCACGTAGTACCTGAGTTCGCCGAGTTGGACGCTGTAGAACTCGACGACGTCGTCCGTCCGCTCGTAGTACTGCTGCCAGATGATCCCGCCGTCGGTGTTGAGTTCCGCGACCCAGCCGTTCCGGGGCGCTTCCGACCGTCTGGACCCGTTCGTCCCGACGACGAGGAACCCGTTCGCGGTCCCGACGGTGTCGTAGAAGACGTTGTAGTCGAAGAATTCGTCGCTCCCTGCCCCCTCGCGTGGCCGGCGGTGGGACTTGCTCCAGAGCATGTCGCGGTCCTCGTTGAATCTGAACGCCCACCCGTTGAGGTCGTCGTTGTCGGCGTCTGTGCGGCCGATCCCGACGTACCCGCCCTGGGGGTGTTCCGCGACGGCGTCGAGCCGGTTCTCGCCCCCGTCCCTGAACGTGTCCGACCAGTCGACGTCGCCGTCGGACTCCAAGAGCGTGACCAGCCCGCTATTGAACCGACTCGTCTCGCCGACGCAGACGTATCCCGACCCTGCACGGGGCTCGACGGCGTGGACGATGTCGTCGGTGTCGGGCTGGATCCAGAAGGTCTTGCGCCAGTCGACGTCGCCGTCCTCGTCGACTCTGATGGCGAACGCGTCGGTTCCGGTGTCGTCGCCGGCGGTGTACCCCGCGACGACGTAGCCGTCGCCGTCCGCCAGGACGTCGTTCGCGACGGTCGTCGACTGCTGGGTGTAGGTTTCCTCCCAGAGAACGTCGCCGTCCGCGTCGATTCTGACGAGACGGGCCGCGCGGTCGGTCGTCTCGGAGACGTCGTCGGGGACCGCCTGTTCGCCCGCCAGGAGGTGCCCGTCGCCGTCGACGGCCGGGGCGACCGCGTTGCCCGGCGCGTCGCCCGGCCCCTCGTAGGTCCGGCTCCAGTTGGTCGGCGGCTGTGCAAGGTCCGCGTCGGGGTCTGACCGGGCTCCGACCCCGGTGGCCGTGAGCGCTCCCGCGCCGACACACCCACACCCCATCAGGAACTGTCGCCTGCTGTGCTCGTCTTGCATACCCGCGTGTGGTATTCCGTGGCATTAAAATTCTGTCGCACGATCACGGCCGGAGTCGGGGACCGATACCGCGAGAACCGCCCGACAGAGCCGTTTCGTGGGGGTCGGACGGCGAGCGTGGGTCACTGGGCGAGTTGCCGTCGCGCGAACCGCGCGAGCATCGGCAGGTCAGAGAGGTGGAACAGTTTCCGCGCGGCCAGCTTGTCGCCGGCGTTGACCTCCGAGAGCGTGTCCCCGTCGGTCCGCTGGAGGTCCCGCATCAGGGTGTCGTAGCGGTCGTTGGGCGCGAGATAGAGCAGTTCCGTCATCAGCAGGCGCGTCCGGGCCTTCGGGGCGACCTCCGAGTGCCAGAGGTCGTCGTAGACGGACATCGCCTCGGCGGAGGTGTCGGGGTCGGCCGGCGTGAGACACGCGTCGGCCGTGACCGCCGCGGCCCGGCCCGACTTCATCCCCGTGTGGATGCCCTCGCCCCACAGCGGGTCGATCGTCGGCACCGTATCGCCGACGGCCATGAAGCTGTCCGTGCTCAGCGACCCTGGGGGCTGGATGTGGGCCGACCCGCGGTGGGCCTGTTTCCCCTCGATGCGCTCGGCCTCGGCGAACCGCGGGTCCGTCTCCAGCCAGTACTCGAGGTAGTCGTCGATCCCCATCCCGTCGGTGGCGTACCGGCGGTGGGAGTCGTTCTGGATGTAACACAGCCCCACCTTCGCCGTGTCCCCGCCGGTGTGGAATATCCACGAGTACCCGCCCGGCGCCAGGTCGTGGTCGAGCCGTAGCATCATCGCGTCGGTCAGGTCGGGGTACTCCGGGTGGTCGACCGCGACGCCTTCGTACTCGTACTCGACGCCGATGGCCTGGCGCTCGCGTTCCAGGTCGCTGACGCCGAGTGCCTTGGCCAGCGGCGCCGCCGGCCCCGTGGCGTCGACGATTATGTCGCCGTAGACCTCCTCGTCGCCGTCGTAGCGGACGCCGACGACGTCGCCGCCCTCCGTGATGGGTTTCGAGACGCGCGAGTCGAACCGGTAGGTCGCCCCCCGCTCGCGGCCGTCACGGACCAGAAACCGCTTGAACTCCGCGAACTCCAGCACCGCACCCGGCTGGTCGGTGACGTAGGAGTCGTTCGGCGACTCGAGGACGACGCTGTCGGTGTAGTTCATCACCACGTCGTCCGGGACCGAGAACGAGGCCATCATCGACGGGAACGTGCCGGCCGTGGACTTGTTGCTCTGGCGCGGGAACTCGTCCTCGGACTCGGTCTCGAGGACGAGGACGTCGTAATCCCGGCCGGCGAGGTCGCGCGCGCACTGGGCACCAGCGGGCCCGGCCCCCGCGATCACCACGTCGAAGTGGTCCATGTACGAGACTCCGGCGTCTGCCTAAAGAGTCTTGCTGAACTGCGTTCGCCGGCTACAGCACCGCACTCGACCGGCCCGCAACGAACGCGGCCGTCGCGAGAAACATGCCGTACTTGAGGACGGACTGGCCGGCCGCCGCGTCCGCGAAACTCCGGTAGCCGGCGTAGACCATTATCGCGTCGGCCGGCGCGACCACGACCAGGTACGCCACGCCGAAGGTCCCCAGCAGGTACGGCACCGGACTCGCAAGGACGGCGACCCCGAGTGCCGCCGCCGCCAGTGTCAGCGCCCGGCGCTCGCCGACGACCACCGGGAGCGTCCGGAGCCCCTCCTCGCGGTCCCCGACGATGTCCTCGACGTCCTTGATGACCTCCCGCGCGAGCGTCGACAGCCCCGCCAGGGCCGCGAGGACGGCCGACGCGCCGGCGTTGCCGACCGCCGCCCCGCCGAACAGGAAGGCGCTCCCGACGAGATACGACACCAGGACGTTGCCCAGCCCCGGGGTCCCCTTGAAGACGTTCGTGTAGGTGACCAGCGCGACCAGGTTGACCAGCGCGATGGCGACCGCAAGGGGCGGCAGCGTCACCGCGAGGACGACGGCGACGGCAAAGAGCACGCCGCTGAACGCCAGCGCGCCCCGCGGCGGGACCGCACCCCGCGGGATCGGCCGCCCGGGGTCGTTCACGCGGTCGACCTCGCGGTCGAAGTAGTCGTTTATCGCCATCCCCGCGCCGGTGGCGACGGCCGTCGTCGCGCACGCGGCGCCGGCGGTCGTCGCGACCCCCCGTCGCCACTGCTCGACGGCGACGAACGCGCCGACGAACGTCAGCACGCCCGCGGCGACGGCGTTGGCCGGTCGCGTGAGTTCGACCAGCCCGCGGAGGCGCTCGCTCGCTCGCACACCCCCGTGTTCCCGGGGTCGCGGGATAAATGACACGTTAGTCTCGCCCGACCGGCCGGTCGCCGCGGGCCGCCCGGTCGCCGCCCGAACGGCAAAGCACCGCGGTCGCGACCGCGCCCGCCCTCAGCGTTTGCCCAGCGCTGTCTCGAAGACGCGTTTCGCCCGCTCGTATGCGGCGTCGCGGTCGACGACCGGGTCGGGGTACTCCGGGGCGAGCGACTCGCGGGTCCCGGCCGAAAGCGTCGGCCACTCGACGACCCGCTCGGGCGCCGCGTCGCGGAGTTCGGGGACGTACGCTTTCACGTAGTCGGCGCCGGGGTCGTACTTGTCCATCTGGGCGACGGGGTCGAAG
The DNA here is from genome assembly GCA_003021655.1 of Halobacteriales archaeon QS_4_69_31. GTDB lineage: Archaea > Halobacteriota > Halobacteria > Halobacteriales > Haloarculaceae > QS-4-69-31. The sequence goes on along the minus strand of PXRP01000028.1, from coordinate 30,550 downwards.
ATCCGGACGTCGACGGAGTCGGTGCCGGTCGAGGCGATCCACTGCCAGTTGCCGTAGTTGTTCGCGGGGTCGTGGTCGACCAGTTTCGTCGCGAAGTAGCGGGCGCCCTTCCGCCAGTCGACCAGCAGGTGTTTCGTCAGGAACGAGGCGACGTTCTGCCGCGGGCGGTTGTGGACGTACCCCTCGGCCTCGAGCTGTCGCATGCCGGCGTCGACGAGTGGATACCCCGTCTCGCCGCGCTTCCAGGCCGCGAACTCGTCAGGGTCGTTGCGCCACGCGATCGGGTTGGGGGGGTCCCTGTAGTTTTTCGTCAGCAGCGTCGGGGTGTGAGAGAGGAGGTGGTAGTTGTGCTCGCGCCAGGAGAGTTCATAGCGGTACTTCCCGACGTTCCGGCGGACCGCCTCGTCGGCGCGCTCGTAGCGCGCGGTGGCGTCGGCCCACACCTCGCGGACGCCGACCATCCCGGCCGCGAGGTACGGCGAGAGGCGCGAGACGGCTCCGACCGGGCGTTCGACGGCCGCCGCCATGTCGTCGCGCGTGTCGGCGTAGCTCCCGATCCCCGCGTCGAGAAACCGGTCGTACCGCTCGCGGGCCGCCCCGTAGCCCGCCGTCGGGAGGTCGATGTCGGCCACCCCCTCGGACAGGTCCGCCGCGTCGTCGTCGGCCGCGGCGGCCGGGCCCGGCGTCAGGTCCGCCTCGTCGTCCCCGGTCGCCGACAGCGGGTCCGCCATCTGTTCCTCTGTGGCCGGTGCCGCCAGGATCCGGTCGGCCACCTCCTGGGGGTCGACGAGCGCGTCAGTGTCGGGCTCGTCGAGCGGTTCGGGCTTCGGTTCCGCGCTCCAGTCGTCGTAGAACCGGCCGTGGTTCGGGTACCGCTCGTCGAGCCGCTCCGGGTCGACGAGCACGAGGTCGGTGACCGCCCGCGCGGGCATCCGCCGCCGGACGCGCCGCTCCCGGTTGCGCCTGGCCGGCCGGTAGTGGCGGTTGTAGTAGACGAATCCGGCGTCGAGCGCGTCGCGCAGGCCGGCAAGCGTGGGTGCGGGCTTCCCACGGCGGACGAGCAGGTCGCCGTCCCGACGCCGGTAGGCGGCACGGAGCGCGTCGACCCCAGCGAGCACGAACGCGCGCTGGCGGCCGCCGAGTTGACGGAGGAGTCCCTCCTCGACGACGAACACCGGGAGGACGTCGTCGTCGCGGGCGGCCAGCGCCAGCCCGCGGTTGTCCGGGATCCGCAGGTCCCGCCGGTGCCAGAAGAGATGCATACCCGAGGACAGGGAATCCCTCACCAAGTTCGTGGTCCCCAACAGGTTGTGTGGGCGCGACCCGTGCCGGCGCAACCCCCCGCCGTGGCGAAGGCGGGGCCGTCAGTCTGGCGGAGATGGAGACTGACAGCCCGGAGAAAACGGCCGCGGTCAGTAGAACTCGCGGACGAGGTCCATCGCGTCTTCGGGTGCGCCGTCGGGGATCTCGGCCATGTTCTGGTCGAGGCCCTCCTGTTGTTCCCAGGGGACGGAGTTCTCGTCCTGGTAGAGGACGCCGATGTACTCGGTGTCGCCCTCCAGTATCTTCGCTTTGGCCTGGTCGCGGTCGTTGGGGTCGTGGTCGGTCTCGTCGAGGTTGACGATGGCGTCCCGGAAGTAGTCGTAGGTGTCGACGTCGTTGAACGTGACACACGGCGAGTAGACGTTGACGAAGCCGAAGCCGTCGTGTTCGATGGCCTGCTTGACGAGGTCGGCGTGCCGTTTGGAGTCCGAGGAGAACGACTGTGCGATGAAGGTCGCCCCGGAGGCCAGCGCCAGCGCCTGGGGGTTGACCGGGGGCATGTTCGTCCCTTCGGGCGAGGTCGCCGTCTCGAAGTCCTCGCGGGAGGTCGGCGAGGCCTGGCCCTTCGTGAGCCCGTAGATGCGGTTGTCCATGACGACGTAGGTCATGTCGACGTTGCGCCGGACGGCGTGGACGAAGTGGCCCGCGCCGATCGAGAAGCCGTCGCCGTCGCCGCCGGCGACCATCACCTCCAGGTCGGGGTTGGCGAGTTTGACGCCGATGCCCAGCGGGAGCGCCCGGCCGTGGACGCCGTGGAGCGCGTAGCTGTGCATGTAGGTCCCGATCTTCCCGGAACAGCCGATCCCCGCGACCACGAACGTGTTGTCGGGGTCGTTGCCGGTCTCGGCCAGGGCCTTCATCATGCCGTTCATCGTCCCGAAGTCGCCGCAGCCGGGACACCACGTCGGTTGCTTGTCAGACTTGAAGTCGGTGAATCGAACGTCCGAGCTCATTGTGCTTCGACCTCCTGGTCCTGAGTAGCCGCGTCGCCCGCGAGCGTCTCTCTGATCTCCGCCGCGAGTTCGTCCGCCTTGTAGCGGACGCCGTTGTACTTGTTGACCCGCTGGACCCGTTCGAGCACGTCGTGTTCGACGACGTCCGCGAACTGGCCCGTGGCGTTACACTCCACGACGATGACGTCCTCGGCGGCCGCGACCTCCGTCGAGAGGTCGGGCCGCGGGAACAGGTACGGTACCGAGATGAACCGCACCCGGTAGCCGTCCTCGGCGAGGATGTCGAGGGCCTCCCGCATGGCGCCCTCGTTCGAGCCCCACGAGAGCACGAGCATGTCGGCCTCGGGGTCGCCGAACTCCCGGTAGTCCCACTCCTCGCGTTCCCGTGCGGTGTCGACTTTCCGCTGGCGTTTCTCGACCTGCTCTTTCCGTACCTCGGTGTCCTCTGTACGGCGCCCGAGTCCGTCGTGTTCGAGCCCGGTGGTCATGTGCGCGCCGCCGGTGGTCCCGGGGAAGGTCCGCGGGCTGACGCCGTCGGCGGTCGGGAAGTGGGGCTGGAACCGCCCCTGTTCGTCCTGCCAGGAGTCGACCTCGGACTCGTCGACGACCTTCCCGCGGTCGACCTCGACCTCGTCCATGTCGAATGCCTCGGGCGGGAACGTCCGTTCGGTCACCGCCAGCGCCAGGTCCGAGACCAGAAACACCGGCGTCTGGTACTTCTCCGCGAGGTTGAACGCCTCGACGGTCTTCCAGAAACACTCCGAGACCGTCGTGGGCGCGACGACGAACCGGGGTACCTCGCCGTGACCGCCGTACAGCACCATGTCGAGGTCGCCCTGTTCCTGCTTCGTGGGCATCCCGGTCGACGGGCCCGACCGCATCACGTCACAGACGACAAGCGGCGTCTCGGTGGTCGCGACCAGCCCGAAGGTCTCTGTCATCAGGTCGATCCCGGGGCCCGAGGTGGCCGTCATCGCGCGGGCGCCGGCGCGGGCGGCGCCAAGCGCCAGGTTGATGGCGGCGAGTTCGTCCTCGGCCTGGACGACCTTGCCGCCGTAGCGGTCGATGCGGCCGGTCAGGTACTCCATCACGTCGGTCGCGGGGGTGATGGGGTAGCCGGCGTAGAAGCGACAGCCGGCGGCGATGGCGCCCATGCCGATGGCCTCGTCGCCGTTCAACAGGACGTAGTCGCTATCGGTCGTCGCCAGTTCGTACCCGAACTCGTGGTCGTAGTTCTCCTCGACGTACTCTTGGCCGAGGCGGGCGGCCTGGCGGTTGTTGGCGACGATGGCCTCGCCCTTGTCCCCGAACCGTTTCTCGAGAGCCTCGTCGAGGTTGTCGATGGGGAAGTTCGCCACCTCGCAGGCGGCCCCGAGGGCGGCGACGTTGCGCATGATTGCGCCGCCGGCGTCCTCGGCGAGGCGCTTGAGCGGCACCTCCAGGCCGACCATCCCCTCGGGGACCTCGACGTCCTGCATCGTCGAGCGCTCCCCGTCGTAGATGATGACCGACCCCTCGTGGAGTTCGTCGAGGTTCTCGTCGATGGTGCGCTCGGTCAGCGCGATGAGAACGTCGAGCCTGTCGACGACGCTCTCGACGCGGTCGACGGACGTCCGGATCTTGTAGGCGGTGTAGCCGCCGCGGATCCGCGAGGCGAAATCCTTCGACGTGAAGACGTGACGGCCGGCACGCGAGAGTGCCTGAGCGAAGATCTTCCCCGTGGAGTCGATCCCGTCACCGGCTTCCCCGCCGATGGCCCAGTTCAGGTCCTCGGGCATACTGCCCCAAGATATTTTCCCCCCGGCAAAAAGGCTTCTGTAACGTCGAGCAAATCGGCCGCCCGCCCCACGACGAGAACCGCGCGAGCGTTCGAAAACCGCGACGACGGGGGCCGGCAAAATATGTTCGAAGGGAAACCGCTACCCGCGGTGTGACACACCCCGGAACGAAAGGGATTTGCGACGGGCCGCCTCGACACGCTCACATGGACGAGGCCGACCTCACCGTCGCCGCCGTCGAGTCCGTGGGGACCGACACCGTCGCTGTCGAGGTCGAGTCGCCGCCGGGGTTTACGGCCCAACCCGGCCAGTTCGTCAAGCTCGCCTTCGAGACGGCCGACGGGCCGGAGGCACGGTTTTACACGGTCTCCTCGCCGGACGTCGAGGGGACCTTCGAGGTCACGGTGGAGGTCGACCCCAGGGACGACGTCGGCGCGCTGTTGGACGGGCTGTCGGCCGGCGACAGCGTCCGCGTCTCGGGCCCGTTCGGCAGGAACTACTACGACGGCGAGGACCCGGCGGTCGTCCTCGCGGGCGGTCCCGGCGTCGGCGCGGCGGTCGCCATCGCCGAGCGCGCGCTCGCCGACGGCCACGAGGCGGTCGTCGTCTACCGGGCCGACGACCCGGTCCACGCCGAGCGGATCGCGGCCCTGCGGGAGGCGGGGGTGACCGTCGCCGTCCCCGACACCGACGCGGCCCTGACCGCGGCCGTCGGGAGCGCCCTCGCCGAACACGGCCGCGACAGCCAGCTGTTCGTCTACGGGTTCGCCCCGTTCGTCGACGCGGCGACGGCCGCCATCGAGGGGGCCGGCGGCCGGACGGACGCCGCGAAGGTCGAGAACTTCGGGTGAGCGGCCCGTTCCGGCGGCACGCGCCCGACGACCGAGTTGACAACGGTTAAAAGCCCCCAGAGGGTACGGGAGCGTATGAGCGAGAGCCAGCAGAAGCGCAAACAGAAGTGCATCTCGTGTGGCATCAACATCGCCGGCACGAACGCCGCCGCGTTCAAGTGCCCGGACTGTGGCCACGGGATCTACCGCTGTGCCAAGTGCCGCAAGCAGAGCAACCTCTACGAGTGTCCCGACTGCGGGTTCACTGGACCGTAACGATGGGGAAAGTCGCCGCACAGATCAAGGTCATGCCGGAGAGCCCGGACGTCGACCTGGACGCGCTCCAGGAGCGTCTCGAACAGTCCATCCCCGAGGGCGCGAAGATCAACGGGTTCGAACGCGACGAGGTGGCCTTCGGCCTCGTGGCGCTGCTCCCGACGGTCATCGTCCCCGACGACACCGGCGGCACCGAGGCCGTCGAGGAAGCCTTCGCCTCCGTCGAGGGCGTCGAGTCGGTCGAAGTCGGCGAAGTCGGTCGCCTCTGACTGTTCCTCCCGGTCCCCCGCATTCGCCCTCTCAGGACCGGTCGTCCGCCCCCACTGCCCACGTGAGGGGATCGCGTGGCCGGCGCGTAACGCACGTTTTATAAGCGTCACCGGATTAGGCCACCCCACGAATGCCCAACTCTAACGGACCCCGGTCGAACACGCGGCACAAGCTCAGAAACGACCCGCGGGACGGTGGCACGTCCCCGCCGGGGCGTGCGGTCCAGGAGTTCGAGGAGGGCCAGATGGTCCACCTCAAGATAGACCCGAGCGTCGACGACGGCCGCTACCACCCCCGGTTCGACGGGTACACCGGCGAGGTCGTCGGCCAGCAGGGCGAGGCCTACGAGGTCGGGATCACCGACGGCGACACCGAGAAGACGCTCATCGTCAAGTCCGCACACCTCCGGCCCCAGGAATGACGATATTCAAGGAGAAAGTCGACGAGGAGTACCTGACGCTGGCGGAGACGAAGGTGATCCTCCAGGACCTCGAACGCGAGCGCGCGGCCGAGGAGGAGCGCGAGATGCGGTACGAACTCGCGCGGGCCATCGAGCACGTCAACCGCTTCGCGGTGCTGGACCCCGAAGAGGCTCGCGAGTTCGTCGCGGAACTGCTCGAACTGGAGAAAGTCGACGAGCCGACCGCCTACAAGATCGCCAACCTCCGGCCCGCGGACCGCGACGAACTCCGGGCGGTCTACGCCCAGGAGCGGTACTCGCTGTCGGGCGACGAACTCGACGAGATTCTCGAGGTCGTCGCGAAGTACGCGTGACTGCTGGGGTTTAAGTTCTGTCTCGTCGTATCACTGTGACATGAGTGACACCGAGCGCGACGAGTCGTCTGCCTCTAGGGCCGTCGTCCTCGACTACCTCGCCCACGGGCGCACCGAGGACGACCGCCCGCAGTACCAGAAACAGCCCCTGGCCTACGCGCTCGACCGCGAGGAGTTCCACCTCTACGAGACCATCCTGGGCGACGAGGCCGACATCTCGATCGGCAACGACATCGCGCTCGACGGGAACGACGCCATCGAGTTCGTCGACGAGATCGAGTACGACGACCTCCCGGGCGGGGCCCAGTCCGAACTGGAGTACGTCGTCGAGGACGTCGTCGACGAGGAAGAGGGGCGGTTCGTCGACTTCTACAACGAGGCCCAGCCCGTCACGCTCCGGCTCCACCAGCTGAACCTCCTGCCGGGGATCGGCAAGAAACTGCGCAACACGATCCTCGACGAGCGCAAGCGCAGACCGTTCGAGAGCTTCCAGGACCTCGAAGACCGCGTGAGCGGACTCCACAACCCCCGGGACGTGATCGTCGAACGCATCCTGGAGGAGATCCGCGAGGACGACCTGAAGTACCGCACGTTCGCACGCCGCGACGAGAATGAGTAAACTACCCCGCCCTACTCGCTCGCCTTTCGGCTCGTTCCTTGAGGGCGGGGCTTTCTCCGTGGTTGCGGTTTCGGCCTGCCCCCGTGCGTGGAC
>PXRP01000028.1:0-23525 GCA_003021655.1 Halobacteriales archaeon QS_4_69_31 | reverse complement strand
AAGCGTCCGTTTTGGCCACTTTGCACTATCACGATTCACGTCCGCTACATTCAAAAGCGTTGCGAAACCGGGGTCGGCCGACCAAAATCGGTGGTTACGCTCCGTGTGGGCTCCTCCCCGCCCTTCCGGTCCGGACTGGTGTCCGGACCTCAAGGACGGGGCTTCCGCCTCGGACCGCTCAGGTGAAGACGGGCGCGACCCCGACGCCCGAACTGGCGAGCGCGACCCCGACACCCGAACTGGCGAGCGCGACCCCGACGCCCGAACTGGCGAGCGCGACCCAGACGCCCTGCTCGCCCGCGCCGGCGTACGCGGTGACCCGGACCGGGACCAGCACTTCCTCGTCGACGACCGCATCCTTGACCGCCTTCCCGGGTACGCCACGGAGGTCGGCGCGGACCGCTCGCACGTCCTGGAGGTGGGCGCGGGGACGGGCGCGCTCACCGACCGCCTGCTCGCGGTCGCCGACCGCGTCACCGCCGTCGAGCGCGACCCCGACCTCGCGGCGTTCCTCCGCGAGGAGTTCGCCGCCGAAACCGAGGCCGGCCGACTGACCGTCGTCGAGGGCGACGCGCTCGACGTCGACCTCCCCGACTTCTCGGCGTCGGTCTCGAACCTCCCCTACGGCGTCTCCAGCGAGGTCGCCTTCCGGTTGCTCCCCCGCGGGCGGCCGCTCGTCCTGACGTTCCAGCGGGAGTTCGCCGAACGGATGGCCGCCGACCCCGGGACCGACGACTACGGCCGCCTGTCGGTGACCGCGGGCCACTACGCCGACGTCGAGGTCGTCGAGCCGGTCCCGCCGGAGGCGTTCTCGCCGCCGCCGGCCGTCGACAGCGCCGTGGTCCGGACGACTCCACGGGACCCCGACTACGAGGTCCCGGACGACGACGTCTTCATGGAGTTCCTGAAGGCGGTGTTCACCCAGCGCCGGAAGACGATGCGCAACGCCGTCCGCAACACGGCCCACATCTCCGGGCTGGGCGACCCCGACGCGGTGGTCGCGGCCGCCGACGAGGAACTGATGGGCCGGCGCGCCGGGACCGTCACGCCGGCCGAGTTCGCGGAACTGGCGACGCTCGCGTACGAGGTCGGCGAGCCGTGACCGGCGACCGGGACGCCGGGGACGACCCCGACGACGGGACCGCCAGGCCCCGCCTCGCGGAGTTGCGCGAGACCGAGACAGTCTACCAGCCCGCCGAGGACTCGCGGCTGCTGGCCGACGCCGTCGTCGAGACCGTCGACGCGGGCGACCGCCTGCTGGACGTGGGGACGGGGTCGGGCTACGTGGCGGCCCGCGCCCGCGAGGCCGGTGCGCACGTCGTCGGCGCGGACCTGAACCCCCACGCCTGCCGGCAGGCGGCCGCGGCCGGCGTCCCGGTCGTCCGGGCGGACCTGACGACCGCCTTCCGGGCCGGCGCGTTCGACCTCGTGGCGTTCAACCCGCCCTACCTGCCCACCGCCCCCGAAGCGGAGTGGGCCGACTGGATGGAGCGGGCGCTCTCGGGCGGCGAGGACGGCCGCGCGGCCATCGAGCCGTTTCTCGACGATACCGCCCGCGTGCTGGCCCCCGGCGGGGCGGCGTTCCTGCTCGTGAGCACGCTGACCGACCCGGAAGCGGTCCGGGAATATGCGGCCGCCCGTGGACTGTCGGCAACCGAGGTAGCGGGCGAGTCCCACCCGTTCGAGCGGTTGCTGGTGGTCCGGTTCACGAGCGCCGGCGATTGAGCCGGCCGGGTCAGACCAGGACGAGCTTCGCGAGCCCAAGGAAGACGAAAAAGCCCGCGATGACGAGGTTCAACACCATCGACACGCCGAGGACGCTCTCCTCGCCCTGGACGCCGGTGAACTCGTAGAGTGTATCGCCGCCTGCCGCCCCTCCTCGGCGGGTGCCGGGGCCGTCGCCAGGGTCTGCTGGACCTCCGGAGACGTTGTGGCCACGTGGGCCGCTCTCGTGGCACGCACGAAAAGCTCGGGCACCACCCCCGAACCGGGAGAGGGCGCGGGCCACACCCCCGAGTGTCCCCCGCCTGCGACGCGGAGTGATTACCCTGACACATTAGCGGAGATGAGAAATATTATGGAGCGTCATTTCGTAGCCGGAAGCGATGACGGAGATAGTCTCGACCACGCCGGGGTTGTACCCGCTGCCGGAGTGGGCGAAAGACGAGCTGGCAGACCTGAAAGGGCGACAGAAGGGCGGTCTCGTCTCCGGGGACGAGAGCGAGGGCGTCGAGGCGGCCTACGACCGCGCCAGGCGGGAGGTCCTCGACGTCCAGACCGAGGCGGGGCTGGACCTGCCCGTCGAGGGGCAACTGCGCTGGGACGACATGCTCGCGCACCCGCTGGCGGTCGCCGACGCCGTCGACACCCGCGGGATCGTCCGCTACTTCGACAACAACAACTTCTACCGCGAGCCGGTGGTGACCGGCGACCTGGAAGCGACCGGCGACGTCGCGGCGGAACTGGCGGCGGCGAGCGACCTGGTCGAGGACCTCTCGGCGGTCCTGCCGGGGCCGTACACGCTGGCGGACCTGGCGACCGACGAACACTACGGCGACGAGGCGGCGTTGCTGGACGCGCTCGCGGAGTTCCTGGCAGGGGAAATCGAGCGGTTCCCCGACGTCGAGACGCTCGTCCTGCTGGAGCCGTCGCTGCTGGAGTCCCCGCCCGGCGATGGCGCCGACGAGCGCGCGAGCGAAGCCATCGATACGGTCGCCGGGGCCGTCGACGCCGACGTCGTGGCCCACACCTACTGGGAGTCCCACGGGGGCGACGGCGGTATCGACGAGAAGGTCTACGCCCACCTGCTGGACGCGGATATCGACGCGGTCGGTTTCGACCTCGTGGCCAACCACGAGGACAACGCCTACGTCATCTCGGAGTACGGCTGTACCGACGACGTGGCGCTGGGGGTCGTCGACGGGCAGAACACGCTCGTCGAGCCCCCCGAGGAGGTCTGCGAGCGCGTCGAGTGGGCGCTTTCCAACACGCCCGGCACCGACTTCGAGACGGTCTACGCGACGGTCAACACGCCCACCTTCTACCTGCCCTCGGGCAAGTTCGAGGAGAAACTGGCGGCGCTGGGCGCCGTCGAGCGAGCGGAGGTGACGGCATGAGCGACCGCGACCAGTTCCGGCCGGCCGACCACCCCAACGACCACTTCCTGCTGACGACGGTCGTCGGCAGCTACAAGAAGCCCAAGTGGCTCGACCGCGCCTACGACCTCTACGAGGACCCCGACAGCGGCTTCGACGAGTCGGAGTTCGAGGAGGCCACAGACGACGCCGCCCGCCTCATCACGCAGGAACACGAGCGGGCGGGGCTTGACGTCGTCGTCGACGGCGAGATGCGCCGCAAGGAGATGGTCGAGTACTTCGCCCACCTCATCGGCGGCTACGAGTTCAACGGCCGCGTGAAGGTCTGGGGCCACAACTACTTCGACAAACCCAGCGTCGTCGACGAGGTCTCCTACGGCGAGGAGTGGCTCGTCGACGAGTACGAGTTCACGAGTTCCGTTGCCACCCGCCCGGTGAAGGTGCCCATCACCGGCCCTTACACCCTGGCGAACTGGACGTTCAACGAGGCCTACGAGGACGACGAGGCGCTGGCCTACGCCCTCGCGGAACTGGTCAACACCGAGATCGAGCGCCTCGTCGACGCCGGTGCCCGCTACATCCAGATCGACGAACCGGCGCTGGCGACGACCCCCGACGACCACGCCATCGTCGGCGAGTGTCTCGAACGGATCGTCGCGGACATCCCCGACGAGGTCCGCATCGGTGTCCACGTCTGTTACGGCGACTACGAGCGCATCTACCCCGAGGTGCTCGAGTACCCAGTCGACGAGGTCGACCTGGAACTGACCAACGGCGACTACGAGCAGATCGACGTGTTCACCGACCCCGAGTTCACGCTGGACCTCGCGCTGGGCGTCGTCGACAACCACTCCGCCGAGGTCGAGTCCGTCGCCGAGATCAAGTCCAACATCCAGGAGGGCCTGAAGGTCGTCCCGCCCGAGCGGCTCACCATCAGTCCGGACTGTGGACTGAAACTCCTCCCGCGGGAGATCGCCTACCAGAAGATGGAGAACATGGTCCAGGCTGCACGCGAGATCGAGGCCGAACTCGACGCCGGCACGGTCGAGGTGCCCGCGACCGGCGGGACCGCGAGCGCCGACGACTGAGTCTCGACAGTCGACTAAACACGTTGAACACGCTAGTTCGCTCGAAGGAATACGCAGGAAAGCGTTTTGAGGGGTCCCGTCGTTGGTCCGCGTGAATGACAGACCTCACGACAGAGACAACGGGACAGCGGCGCGTCGAACTCTACCTGCGGGGTGACACGTACGGCACCTACGACCGGCAGGAGGCCGTGCTGGAGCGCGTGCGGGACCTGGAGTCGACCGGGATGGTCACGGACGCAAGCGTCGACGCCTCCTGGCAGCGCATCCGGACGCCCGAACAGGACAGCCGCGACGGGGCGCTGGCGACCTACGACGAGTTCGGCGAGTGGGCCGAGGAGAACGGCTACAGCCTGGAACCGGCCTTCCAGCGCCGCCAGCGCTCGTACATCGGGACCGACGTCGTCCACGACGTGGTGGTGTTCCCGATGGCCTCGCTGGCCGTCTACGACGGCACCGACCTGGAGGCGGTGTTCCCCTGTTCGGACGGGACCGGCGAAGTGCACTTCTCGGTTCAGGACTGCCTGTCGGCCGTCGAGGAGGGCGACGGGGCCTGGTTCGAGCGGTTCAGGTCGGTCACCGTCGGCCGCGAGGAACCGCGACTCAGCACTACGACGGCCTGAGCCGCGGGAACGACCCGACCCCGCCACCTGAGTCGCGGGGATAGACGCCGAGGACCGCCCGAATCACTCGACGGCGTCGACCCACCCCTGACGCCGGGACGGTGGTGGCCGGTCCCGAACGGGGGTCGGCTTTTCAGTCCTGACTGCGAAAGACGGGTATGAGCGTCGTGACTGGCGGCGGCGGCCGCGGTGAGGTGACGCTGGCGTTCTCGCTGTCGGCGGTCGAGCGGCTGGCGGACCCGGCGGCGGCCTTCGCGGACGCGGGCGAGTGGAGCCGGTACGTCGGGGTCGTCGACGACGACCGTGAGGCAGTCGCCGCCGTCGTAGACGAGCGCGGCCTCCGGCAGGACTTCGAGGTCGGCGACCGCGACAAGTGGCTGGCTCTGGAGGAAGTCGGCCTCGCGACGGACACGCCGAGACACGTCTATGTGGGGGCGGGCGTCGAGGACCGTCGGGTCGCCACCCACCTCGGGTGGGAGTTCCGCCACGTCACCGACGCCGCCGAGAAGGCCGGCTGGGAACTCGCCGACCCGACCGGGGAGTCTGGGGCGCTCGACCGCCTGCTGGGGTGGCTCCGCTAGAGCGCACCCACGACCGTCGAGACCGACAGCGCGACCCCGACCAGGGCCGGGAGCGCGACCGTCAGCGCGGCGTCCCAGAACGAGAGAGCCCGGGCGCATCTCAGCGCGTGTGTCCACAGGACCGCGCTCCAGAGGGTGACCAGAACCCCCAGTCCGGCCCCGAGCGCGACGAGCGGGCCGGAACTCAGGCTCCGGACGAACTCCTGGACTGCCTCGGGGTCGTCGGGGGGCGGGGCCTCGAGCCCCCGGACCGAGAAGCGGTAGTAGTTGATCGCGAGCTGTGCGACCGAGCCGACGACGCTGGGGACCATCCCCCAGCCCGCGAGCGCGAGCGTCGTCGGGAACGGGCCGTCGCCGTCGAAGACGACCGAGATGGCGTGGAACACCGCCGCGTAGACCAGCCAGCCGACGAACGGACTGACGAGGGCCGTCGCGAAGTCGTCATTTGGATGGCCAGTAGACTCCGGCCGTCACTCGGCTCCGCGTCCCTGTCGTCACTCCGGTAGTTCTCCGACGAGGCGGTCGAACTGCTGGCGGTACCGGAACTCGGCGCGTGCCCGGCCGAGGTCGTCCTCGTCGAAGGCGCTCTCGAAGCCGGTCATCCGCCACAGCAGCGTCGAGAGCTGGTAGACGGGTTTCGACCGTTCGTAGGTCTCGTCGCGCTCGAACTCCCGGAAGCTCCGGTACCCCTCGAAGAGCTTCCCGCGCAACCGCTCGCGCACCTCGGGGTCCTCGAACGCAGAGTCGATGTAGAGAAACTCCGCCTGCGCGAGCTGGTAGTGGGGGTGGGCCGCGAGGGTGTCCTGCCAGTCCAGGACGGCGGTGATGGGGTCGTCCTCGTCGAGCTGGCAGAGGAGGTTCGTCGGCTGGAGGTCGTCGTGGACCAGCCGCGGGACGCCGTCCGTGGGGACGACCGGGAGGGCGTCTTCGATGGCGTCCTCCGCGCGCGACTGGACGCCGTCGAACGGCGTCCGGTCGAGGTACTCGACGTGTGACAGCGAGAGGTCGCCGAAGTACTCCCGCCAGTCCCCGCGCCAGTTGCGGATCATGATGCGGCCGTCGTGTAACATCAGTCGGCCGAACGCCTCGAAGGCGACCTCGGCGTGGATTTCGCCGATGATGCGACCCACCTGTTCGATGACGTTGTCCCAGTGGCTGTCGGTCATGTCGCCGAACTGGTCGGCGAGGTTGTCGCCGCGGACCCGCTCGGTCACGAAATACGGCGCCACGTCCGCCGCCGGCTCCTCTTTGAACACCAGGATCCGCGGGATCGGCACGCTCGTTCGGTCAGCGACGTACTCGTGGAGTTTGGGCTCGACCGCGAACCTGTCGTCGCCCGCTGGCTTGAACTTCACGACGACCTCGTACTCCCGACCCTGGTAGACGAGGGTGACGAGATAGACGTCCGCGCGCGTCCCGCCGGTCGCCGTCTCGAAGCTGAACTCCTCGTAGTCCGGCCCCGACTCGTCGAGGACAGCCGCAATGTCGCTGGCCGATGTCGTCTGCACGCACACACGTTGGGTAGGGGGTCCCAAAAATCTAGCAGTCCCCGGACGGGGGACCGCGACGAGAGGCGACCTGGCTCACTCGACGGCATCGAAGACGGCCGACCGGCCCCCACTCCGCGGCGTCGACGACACCCCCGACTCACTCTGCGGCGTCGACGACACCCCCGACTCACTCTGCGGCGTCGACGACGGCCCGTGCCGTAGGAGCTTCGACGCCCTCGACGAGGCGCCAGGTCTCGGTGTGGACGGTCGACTCCCCGGGAGCGAGTTCCTCCAGCGGCCCCAGCGTCTCGAGTTCGAGTATTTCGTCGTCGGTGTAGGCCTCGATGGCCGCCCCCCTGTCCGGGTAGGTCGCCGCCCCGTCGTAGACGAACTCCGTGACGAACGCGACGCCGTCGGTGACGTACGCCGCCCACTCGTCGGCGCCCGACGCGCCGACCTTGAGCGGGCCGTCACAGTCGTCGTCCTGCGTGACCCGGACCGCCCCCTCGGCGAACGCGAGCCGGTCGTCGGCCAGCGTCGCGTAGGGCCACACCGACAGCGACCGGTCGGGGAGCAGCCCCTCGGGGTCGCCCCTCGAGAACGGGAGGACGGCCGTCCCGCCGCCCCGCATGACCGAGATCGCCCACGGCGCACACTCGATAGGCCAGACCCCCTCGTTGGTGAGTTCGTGTGTCACCTCGACGACCGGCGCGTCCGCGGCGAGTTCGAGGCTCATCGACTTCCGGATGCCCGTCGTCGGTTCGGTGTCCTGGACCACTCGCACCCCGCGGTCGGTCTCGGTCCACTCGACGGGGTCGTTGTCGGGCGCGTAGGTGCGGTCCTCGTTTTCGGGCGCGTGCCAGAGCCGGTGGCCCCCGTAGCGCCTGAACGGCTCGTGGCCCGGGAAGGTGGACTGCTCCTCGTCGGTGTGAAAGAGGTTCTCGCCGCCCGCGGCCCGGCAGGCGATGACCCGCGGCCCGACCCCCACCGTGACCACGAGTTCTATCGCCCCGTTCGACACCGAGAGACACTCCTCCCACGTTTCGAACGCGGTTTCCTCGACGGCGACTTCCATGGTGGTCCCGTCAAACGGGGACCAAATAGCTCTTCCGTCCCGGTATCCGCCGGCGACGTGGCGCGCGGGAACCCCGCGGGCCGGTCAGTGGTCTTCGTCCTCGTAGACCCAGGGTTCGTCGGCGCGCGTGTACTCGACGAGTTCGTCCTCGTCGAAGAACAGTTCGATCTCGCGCTCGTTCGCGCCGGGGTCTTCGTGGTCCGAACCGTGGATGACGTTCTGCCCCAGGTCGAGGCCGTAGTCGCCACGGATAGTGCCGGGTGCGGCCTCGGCCGGGTCGGTCGCGCCCATCATGCGCCGGACCTGCCGGGTCGCGTCGGCGCCCTGCCAGACCATCGCCAGGACCGGTCCCGACGTGATAAAGTCGACCAGGTCGTCGAAAAAGGGCTTGTCCGTGTGTTCGGCGTAGTGTTCGTGGGCCAGCTCCTCGTCTATCTGCATGAACTTCGCGCCGACGAGTTTCAGGCCGCGCCCCTCTAGCCGGGAGACTATCTCGCCGACCAGCCCGCGCTGGACCGCGTCGGGCTTGGCCATGACGAAGGTCCGCTCGTCGTGGTGGCTCATGCCTCGGCCTCCGTCTCTTCGTCGGCCTCCCCGTCCTCGTCCCCAGCGGTGTCGCCGTCAGCCGACCCGTCGTCGACCTCCGCGGAGTCGTCGGCGTCCTCCTCGGCGGCGTCTTCGTCCGTATCGGCTTCCTCGTCGACCTCGACTTCTTCGTTTCCTCCGTCGGCTTCTTCGTCTCCTCCGTCGTCTTCCTCGTCTTCCTCGTCGGCTTCGACTTCTTCGTCTTCCTCGTCGGCTTCGACTTCTTCGTCTTCCTCGTCGGCTTCGACTCCTTCGTCAAGGTCGGCCTCCTCGTCGAGGCCGGTCTCTTCGTCTCCCTCGCCTTCGTCGGCCTCGACTTGCTCGGCGTCGGCCGTCGGTTCGGGCTCGGGTTCCGGTTCGAGTTCGGGTTCCGCTTCGGCCTCGGCTTCGTCCTGTGTCCACTCGAGGTCACGCGCCTCGCGGCCGAGGTTGGCGTTGTTCTCGCACTTCGATGAGCAGTAGTGGGTGGTCGTGCCGTTGGTCCGGACGAACATCGTGCCGGTACCGGGTTCGATGTCCGCGCCGCAGTAGTCACACTCTCTGGTTCGGGGCATTATTGACCTCCGATCTGGTCTGCCTCGCGGGCCGTCTCGCGCAGCTGGAGGACGTCGCCCTCGCGGACCGGTCCCAGGACGTTGCGCGTAATGATGCGCCCCTGGTTTTCGCCCTCGCGGATGCGGCACTTGACCTGCATGGCCTCGCCGTGCATCCCCGTCCGGCCCACGACTTCGATCACTTCGGCGGGCGTGGAGCCGCCGTCGCCGTCGGATTCTTCAGCTGACATCGTCGGTCACCTACCGCAGTTCCTCGACCTTGTCGGCGATGTCGTCGACGTCGTCGCGGGCCTCGCCCGCGTCGATGATGGCGGCGGCGGCGCTCCCGACTTCGAGGCCGGCTGCGTGGCCCACGTCGTCCTGGGCGCCGATGAACAGGAAGGGGACGTCCTTCTCGTCGGACAGCTCCGGGAGGTGCATGACGATCTCCTCGGGCTGGACGTCCTCGGCGATGTAGGCGAGTTCCGCGTTGCCGCGCTCGACGGCCTTGGTCGTCTCGTTGGTTCCTTTCTTGACTGTGCCTGTGTCTCGGGCCACTTCGAGGGCCTCGAGCGCGTCGTCTTCGAGGTCCGCGGGTACGTCGAAATCTACGTATACTGGCATTGGATTCACCTCCCGCGCGTGGGCTCGCGCTCCCCCGCCGTTCCGGGTCGCCCCGGCGCCGCCCGAAGGCGGCGCGATTTCCTGAGAGGCTAGGAGCATCATCAACCCCGCGCAGGCTGTATCAAGACCTGGCATAGCTGTCCTAAAAGCCCTTTCGAAGACACGAGCGCGTGTCACGGGTCTACACACCGAAACGCCGCCATCTCGAAGGGGAGCTGCCAGCGCTGACCGCTCGACGACGGCTCGACCGGACAGTCCAGCGGCGACCGGCACATCCTTGCCGCTCGACGGCCGAGAGTGGGATATGACAGCCGGTCGGGTCGCAGCCGACCTCCGCGCGGAAGCCCGGGAGGCCGACGAGCGACGGCTCCTCGTCCTGGCCGGCGACGGCGAGCGGACGCGCGAGGCTGCCGAGCGCGCCCTCGACGCCGCGGGGGTCGACCCCGCCGGGGCCACGTACCTCGGGACCGCCGAGGGGACCCCCTGGGAGCGGGTCGAACCACGACGGGCAGGGGACCTCCTCGGGACGACCCGGACGGCGGTCGTTCTGGACTGTCACGACGCCTGCCGGCCCAACGCCGTCGGCCGCGCCGTCGGCGCCGTCGACGGCGGCGGCCTGCTCGTTTTCCTGACGCCGCCGCTGGACGAGTGGCCTGACCGCCGCGACGGCTTCGACGAGTCGCTGGCGGTCCCGCCGTTCGACGTATCGGAGGTGACCGGCAACTTCCGCGAGCGACTGGTCGAACTCCTGCGGGCACATCCCGGTATCGCCATCGTGTCCGTCGGTGCCGACGCCGGGGCCGACGAGACGGTCCGGGACGGGCTGACCCACCCCGCACCGCGGCTGCCTGCGGACCCACCGACCGCTCCCCCCGACACCGCGTTCCCTGACGCGGTCTACGAGCGGTGTCGCACCGCCGACCAGGCCGACGCGGTGGCGGCGCTGGAAGCGCTCCGCGAACCCGGCCACGCGCTGGTCGTTGAGGCCGACCGCGGGCGCGGCAAGTCCAGCGCCGCGGGCCTGGCCGCGGGCGCGCTCGCGCTCGACGGCCGGGACGTCCTCGTGACCGCCCCTCAGTACCGGAACGCGGCCGAGGTGTTCGCCAGGGCACGCGAGGTGCTGACCGATGCCGACGCGCTCGCCGGCGATCCACACACCACGGAGTCCCGGCACCTGGAGACTGCCGCCGGGAGGGTGCGCTTCGAACGGCCGGCGGACGCGGTCGAGGCCCTCCAGGAGGACCCACCGGACGCCCTGGTCGTCGACGAGGCGGCCGCCCTGCCCGTCCGAGTGCTCGCGGACCTGCTCGACGCGCCCAGCGTCGCGTTCGCGACGACGGTCCACGGCTACGAGGGTGCGGGCCGGGGCTTCTCGGTGCGGTTTCGCGACCGCCTCGCGGAGAGCGGCCTCGACGTGACCGACGTGGAACTGAACACGCCGATCCGGTACGGGCCCTACGACCCCGTCGAGGCTTGGGCGTTCCGCGCGCTGTTGCTGGACGCCTCGCCCGCGGTGGCGCCGCTGGTGACCGACGCGACACCCGAGACGGTGGGGTATCGACGCCTCGACGCGGCCGCCCTCCTCGCCGACGAGCACCTGCTCCGGGAGGTGTTCGGCCTGCTGGTGCTCGCCCACTACCGCACCGAACCGAACGACCTCGCACGATTGCTCGACGCCCCCAACGTCTCGGTCAGGGCGCTCACCCACGAGGGTCACGTCGTTTCGGTCGCCCTGCTGGCCCGGGAGGGGGACCTCCCCGCGGACCTGCGGGCCCACATGTACGATGGCGGCCGGGTCCGGGGGAACATGGTCCCCGACGTACTGACGAGCCAGCTCCGCGACGAGGCGGCCGGGCGGACGGTCGGCCAGCGCGTCCTCCGTATCGCGACCCACCACACCGCCCGCTCGCGTGGGCTGGGCTCGCTGTTGCTTGACCGCGTCGAGTCCGAGTTCGGCCCCGGAGTCGACTGGCTCGGTACCGGTTTCGGCGCGACGCCGGCGCTGGTCCGGTTCTGGCGTGAGAACGGCTTCGCGGCGGTCCACCTCTCGACGACGCGCAACGACGCCAGCGGCGAGTACTCTGCGGTAATGCTCCGGCCGACGAGCGAGGCGGGGCGGGCACTGGCCGACCGCCACGCGGAGTGGTTCTGCCGGCGGGTCCCGGGTACCTTGACCGACGCGCTACGCGACGCCGACCCCGACGTGGTCCGGGAGACGCTGGCGGCCGTCGACGCGACGCCCCGGCTGGACCTCTCCGACGCGGAGTGGCGGCTGCTGGCGGGACTGCCCAGCGGCGCGAGCGTCTTCGATACCGCTCCGCGCCCGCTGGGCCGGCTGGGGTTCCGGTATCTGGTCGAACGGCCGACGCTGAACGGGTCGGGGGGAACCGGCGGCGGCGACGGCGGTGAACGCGCCGACTCCAGCGCCCTCACCGACCGCCAGGAGCGGCTGCTGGTGCGGAAGGCGCTCCAGGCCGAGCCCTGGCCGTCGGTCGCGGCGGCGCTCGACTTTCACTCGACCGGCGAGTGCATGCGGGCGCTGGGCGCGGCGACGCGACCGCTACTTTCACGGTTCGCGCCCCCCACGGTCGACCTGGAGCGGTTCGAATGATCGACATCGCCCTCCCCCTGGTCGTGGTCGCGTTCGTCCTCCTGGTCGGCGGCGTCGTCGGCAGCGTCGCCCCGGTCGTCCCGAGCGGTCTGCTCTCGCTGCTGGGGGTCTACGTCTACTGGGTCGCGACCGACTTCCAGGAGCCGGGGCTGTGGCTGCTCTCCGGGCTGACGCTGGTCGCGCTGGTCGCGATGGCCGCCGAGTGGCTCTCGGGGCCCATCTCCGCGAAGGCCGGCGGGGCCTCGACGCGGACGACGGTCGTCGCGACGGTGGCCGGCCTCGTCGGACTGGTCGCGGTCGGCCCGGTGGGCTTTTTGCTGGCCACGGCCGGGACCGTCTTCGCGCTCCAGTACCGCGACAGCAGGGACGCCGAGGAGAGCGCCCGCGCGGCGGGCGTCACGCTCTTGGGCATGCTCACCTCCTCCGTCCTGCAGGTCCTGCTCACCGCGGGCGTGCTCGTCGTCATGGTCGGCGTCGCACTGCTGTGAGCGAAAAGCCTCTGTGGTCGGCCCGCGAACGGGGCGGTATGGTCACCTGCTCGGAGGACGGCTGCGAGGAGGAGGCAGCCGTCGAGCTACACGTGCCGTGGGCCGAGAACCGGCCGGTGTGTGCCGGCCACGCGCGAGTGCTCTCGCGGCAGGACGGCGTCGTCGCGGACCCGCTGGACGACGCCGACGACGAACTCCCCGAGGGGGCGAGTTGACCCGCTCTCAGACCCGCCGGGCCATCATCACTTCGTCGACGTAGTCGCCGTCGATCCTGTAGTGGCTCTCGCGGACGGCCTCGGTCTCCCAGCCACGCCCCGAGAGGAAGTCGATCGCGTCGTCGTTGGTGGCCGGGATGGAGTTGTAGAGCTTCTCGATGCCGCTCTCGGCGGCCCACTCGACGCCGCGGTCGAGCAGTCCACTCCCGATGCCGTGCCCGCGGTACTCCTCCAGGACCCCCACGGTCAACTCGGCGGTGTGGTCGAGTTTCTCCGTCTCGTTGGCGTTGAGGCTGACCCAGCCGACGACCTCGTTGTCGACGGTGGCGACGAAGAACACCCGCGACTCCAGTTCGTTGTGGCGCAACAGCACCTCCTCGTGGTCGACGATGTCGGCGACGGTCTCGGCGTCGACGTACGCGCCGTCGCCGATGGCCTGGCGGATGACGCCGACCAGCCCCGTCAGGTCCTCCTCGCGGGCCTGGCGGATCCGTCCCTCGACGCCGTCGGACTCGAACTCCGCCTCGGCGTCGTCCTCATAGGCGATCCGCAACTCGGCGTCTTTCTCGACCAGGACGCCGTTGCGTTTCAGGATGGCCACGTGGTGTCCGAACGCACGCGGCTCCATGTCCAGCGACCGCCTCGCGCGGTCGGGCTCGACCGACCCGTGACGCTCGACGTAGTCGTAGATGTCCCGCCGGTCGTCGTGGTCGAACTCTAACTTGTCCGTGAGTTCCATGCGGGTCGCTACCAGGTGCCTCTACTTAATTATTCGTCATAGGACCGCCGGGCGGGACCGCGCACCCGACCGGTCCCGGGAGCGTCGAGAACCCGAGTGGACGCGCCGGGAAGTCGGAGGGTCGGACCGGGGCGCGCTCTGGAAGTCGGTCCCCCTACGGCCGCTCGGGGACGTGCGTGAGGATCCGGGCCACGTCGGCGATGTTATGGGTGTCGACGAGCGCCTCAGCGGCCTCGCGGACGGTGTAGTCGGCCTCGATGTCGACGCCGTAACAGCGGGCGTACAGTTCGAGGTAGACGTTCATCGCGCGTTCGAGGCGGGCGAACTCGGCCTCGCCGAACCGTTCCCACTCGCCGGTGCGGGCGTCGACGTAGACAGCGACGGCCTCGCCGACCCCCTCGCGGAGGTACTCCATGGCCCGACCCTCGTCGGGCGGCTCCGCGGGGGGTTCGAACGACTCGCGGGCCGCCTCCGCGTCGGCGGCCAGGTCCGCGATGCGGTCAGCGTAAGGCGAGGCCATCGTCGCCGGTCAGCCCTGCTTGTACTCGACGCCCTTGCCGCCGCGGGGGTGGGTCCAGTCCGTGTCGGCGACGACCGCACAGGTCCCACACTCGACGCAGGGCTGGGTGTCGAGGCTGACGACGTGTTCCTCGCCGCCGTTCGCGGTGACGTACTCGTCGCGGTAACAGCCCCCGCCGAAGTCCTTCGCGCTGACGGGACAGGCCGTGACGGCCGTCCCGCTTGCGGTAAAGGAGTTGTCGCGCAACTCGATGTGGGGGTTGCCCTCGTCGATGTCGTAGGTCAGGTCGCCGATGCGGTCGTCCAGTTCCGGCGGTTCGACGGTGTTCTCGCCGGCCACTGGCTCGCCCAGTTCCTCGGCGATCACCGTCGGCAGGGTCACGTAACCCAGTTTCGTGTCGGGCAACATCCCCACGAGGAACGGCGAGTTGTAGAGCCGCTCCAGGGAGTCACCGAGCAGGCCGACGCCGAGGCGGCCGACCGGCGAGTCGACCAGCGCGTCGCTGAGCGAGTCGACCGGGCCGAGTTCGCCCAGTTTGCCCAGCGTCGCGTACCGCGTGGGCCGGAGCTTGTCCATCACGCCCTCGGTTTCGAGTTTGGACTCGTAGTGCTGGCCGGCCTTGTCGGTGTCGCCGCGTGACTTGGCGTCGACGAACGCCTCGGCGGCCAGCGCGCCGGCCGTGACGGCGTGGTTCATCCCCTTGATGATCGGCCCCTGGGCCTGCATCTGGCCGGCGGCGTCGCCCACGAGCAGCAGGCGGTCGCGGTGGGGCGAGGGGTGGGCCACCTTCTTCGAGTCGGGGACGAGTTTGGCGCTGTACTCCAGTTCGGTGTACTCGTCGCCGACCCAGTCGGCCAGCAGCGGGTGGGTCAGGAGGTTGTCGAGCAACTCCTGGGGTTCGTGGCGTTCCTCGGCGATCGAATCGAGGTGGAAGACCGTCCCGACCGACAGCGACTGGTCGTTCGTGTAGAGAAAGCCCCCGCCGCGGGCGCCCTCGAAGAGGTCGCCCGAGAACAGGTGGGCGACGCCCTCGCCCTCGTCGACGCCGAACCGCTCCTCGATGGCGCCCTCGGGCATGTCGACGACGGCCTTGACGCCCTGGAACCACTCCTCGGGCTCTTCCCAGTCCATCAGGCCGGCGTCGCGCGCGAGTTCGGAGTTGACGCCGTCGGCGCCGATTATCACGTCGGCCCGGATCGGGTCGACCTCGTCGCAGGTGACGCCGACGATCTCCCCGCCCTCCCGGAGGAGGCCGTTGACGCGGACCTCGGTGAGAAGGCCCCCGCCGGTCTCGCGGGTCATCTCGTGGACCCGCCGGGCCAGCCAGGAGTCCATCTTGCGCCGCAGGACCGCGTCGGCCCACTCGGTGTCGTGGTGGTGCAGGTCGTGCAGGTCGAAGGTCTTCACCGAGCGGCCGGCGACGTTGTGGATGTAGTGTTCTGAGACGGCCCTGTCGGTGGCTTCCTCCCGGAAGTCGGGGAAGAGGTCGTCGATGGTGTACGGCGAGGACTCCTCGGCGTAGACTAGTCCGCCAGAGACGTTCTTCGAGCCGGCGTCGGTCCCGCGTTCCAGGACCAGCGTCTCGATGTCGTTGCGTGCGAGCGTGGCGGCCGCGGCGGCGCCACCGGGGCCGGCGCCGACCACGACCGCTTCGTAGTGTTCGTAATCGTCAGTCATCGTCGTCTCCTGTGTGGTGTCCGTCCTGTGTCGTGTCCATCAGTCGTCGCTCGCCCCCGCGACCGCGGCCGCGAGGTCGCCCTCCTCGACCGCCCGCGTCAGCCGGGGCAACACCTCGAAGAGGTCGCCCTGGATGTAGTAGTCCGAGAAGTCCCGGATGTCCGCGTCCGGGTCGGTGTTGACCGCGATGATCGTGTCGGACTCGTCCATGCCGACCTTGTGCTGGATCGCGCCGGAGATGCCGGCGGCGATGTAGACGTCGGGCTCGACGACCTGGCCGGACTCGCCGATCTGGCGGTCCTCGCCGATGTACTGCTCGACGTGGCCGTCGAAACTGTACGAGGAGGTGATCACGCCCCGCGAGAGACCAAACGCCGCGTCGTCGAAGGCCTCGACCAACTCCAGGCCGAGTTCGATCCCCTCCGTCGGGGACCGGCCGATGCCACGGCCCATCGCGACGACCACGTCGTGGCCGGTCAGGTCGACGCCGCTGTCGAGGGTGTCGTAGTCGACGACGTCGACGGCGAACCACTCGTCGTCCAGGTCCATGTCGTGTTCGACGACCTCGCCCTCGCGCTCGTCGTCGGGCTCGGGCACCTCGAAACTCCCCGGGATCACCGACGCGCCCTGCGGGTGGAAGTCCCGGAAGGGTTTGTCGATACAGAGGATCGTCGAGTACTCGAACCCGGAGAAGTCCGGGCGCTTCATGTGCAGGATGCGCTCGAACTCCTTGCTGTCGCCGGGGACGCCCGTCTTGGCGGGGTTCGAGATCATCGCGTTCTCGATGTACAGCCCCGAGCAGTCCGAGGCCAGCCCGGAGTCGAGTTCGCCCTGGACCAGCGCCGAGAGGTCCCGGCCGTTGTTCGTCGCCGGGAACACCGTGTACCGGGGTTCGTCGTACGCCTTCCAGTCGACGTCCTCGTAGCCCTCCGGAGCGAGTTGGCCGCCCGCCCGCGCCATGTGGGTCATGATCTCCGTGTAGGGGTTGTGGCGGAACCGGTCGAGACGGTCGTCCTCGTGGTAGAGCACCTTGTCGGCGCCGAAGGCGATCACTTCCTCGGCCAGGTCGGCGACGTCGTCGCCGATGAGCACCGCGACGAGGTCCTCGCTTTCGTCGTACTGGTCGTTGTAGTCGTCCATCAGTTCCCGGCCCTTGCCGAGCATCTCCCGGGAGACGTCGATGAGTTCGCCGTGCTGGGTCTCACAGTAGACCCACATGTCGCGGTAGTCGCCGTCCTGGGTCCCCTCGACCCACTGCTTGTCGGCCGTAGGGTGGTCCAGGTCGGGGTGTTTCTCCTCGGGCGGGACGTACTCGGGTCCGTCGCCGTCCTCGTCGTCGCTGCCCTCGACGGACTCCATGCGGCTCTCTATCTGGGACTTGGCGGTCTTGCGGTCCTCGCCGGCCTTCTCGCGTTCGAGGAGGTCCTCCAGGACGTCGATGTCGTCGATGTCCCGGACCATGTTGGCGATGTCCGCGACCGTCAGCTCCGAGAGGTCGACCGACTCGGGGTCGGCCTCGCCGTCGTCGCCCTCGACGGTCTCGATGCGGTCCTCGATGAGGGTCGTGACCGGGGCACGGTCCTCGCCGTCCTCCTCGCGGGCGAGCATCTCGCGCAGTTCGTCGGCGTCGTCTACGTCTGTGATCTTCGGTCCGAGTTCCGCGATCTCGAGTTCAGTCGGGTCTATCTCGACCATCGTCAGTCACCTGCCGCGTAGGGGGTGAGTTCGTCGACTATCTGTTCCATGTCGCCGTCGTCGTCGGGGTCGATCTCCGTGGCCTCCCGCTCGGAGGGGGCCTTCGGGATCGGGTCGACCCCGGCGACGATCGTCGGCGACCCGTCCAGCCCGATGTAGTCCGGGTCGAGGTTGAGGTCCGCGTGGTTCCACATCGTGAACCGGTCCCAGTCGGTGGGTTCCTTGTCGGTGTCGTCGTCGAGGTACGCGCCGAACTCGGCGGCACGCTCCTGGGTCCGCTCGCGGAGGTCCTTGTGTTTCAGCCGGTGTTCGGCGCGGTGGTAGGACGGCTCGAACTCGGGGTCGGCCACGATGGTCGCCGGCAGCGGCGCCTCGACGGTCTCGATCTCGTCGACCTCGGCCTCGACGAGGCGCTTGGCGCGTACGGTCCCCTCGTCCTCGTCGACCTCCATCGAGATGACGTGGGTGATAAGCGGCATGTCCAGACACCACTCGGTCTGGGGGCCGGTGTGGCCCGTCTCGCCGTCGGCGGTCTTGAAGCCCGCGAACAGCAGGTCGGGCTCCTCGTCGAGGTCGTTGATGCCGGTGGCGACGGTCATCGCCGTCGCCCACGTGTCCGCGGCACCCATCTCGCGGTCCGAGAGCAGATAGAGGTCGTCCGCGTACACGTCCTCCATCCCCTCCTGGAGGACCTCCATGTAGCCCGGCGGGCCCATGCTCATCAGCGAGACCGTCCCGCCGTTGCGGACTTTCGTCTGTAACGCCGCCCGCAGGGCGTGCTTGTCGTTGGGATTCATCACCGTCGGGGTCTTCCCGCGCTCCAGGTGGCCGTCCTCGTCGAACGAGACCTGCCCCTCCCTGAAGTCGGGAACACCTTTCGTAAGTACCACACTGCGCATAGTTATCACGCACCTATCCCAACCCGGGGACGGAGAGAGCGTAAGCTTTTCGTCCTCCGAAAATCCGTCCGTGTGACGCGTCACACCTCTGGAACGGACGGGCCGACACCGGACCTGGAACGGACGGGCCGACACCGGACCTGGAACGGACGGGCCGACACCGGACCTAGAACGGACGGGCCGGCACCGGACGCGGGCCGCGGCGTCGCCGTTAGTCGAGGTTCGAATCGATGACCGACCGCACGGTCGACTGGACCTCAGTGGGGTCGGTCGACGTGACGGTGAACTGCGCGCGGCTCTCGTCGCTGCTGAACAGGCCGCTGCTGGTGCGCTCGACGTCGACCTGGACCTCCAGGTGGTCCCGCGTGGGCGCGACGAAGAACTCGATGTCGTCGAGGTTCTCCCAGGGGGCCTCGCCGTAGTTCTCGTACTCGAAGAACTGGGCGAACGGGTGGGGCCCGAACCGCGACTGGGCGTTGTCAGCGAAATCCAGCACGAGTCCGAGGTTCTCGATGGCCGTCAGCAACGCGTCGAGGTGGGGACCCGGGTTGACGGTCAGCTCGTCCCGGTCGGTCGGGTCCGCCGCCCAGTCGATCTCGAGGGTGGTCTGGACCCAGACGGAGGTCTGTGAGACCGTCGCGGGCGTCGTGGCCGGGATATCGACCCGCGGGACGTCCATCGTCCATTCCTCGCCCGCCTCGATGCGGAACCCGTCGAGTTCCATCTCGTCGAGTTCGGCGGTCTCGTAGGTGTAGTCGTCGTCGGCCGGGACCTGGTACTCTGTGGTGACCGCGAGTTCGAGCTCGTCGACCTCCTGGTCGTCCTCGCCGCCCTCGATCTCGACGTGAGCGTCGATCCGGTCACCCGGCTCTACGGTGTCTGTTTCGAGGATCGTGTCGACCGTCGCCGAGCCGACCCCGATCCGGGACAGAAATCCCATGAGCGCTAGATCGTTCCCAGCAGTATAAATTGCGGTGGTGAGACACAGAGTGGTGGCCGTGGAGAGGAGCGGCCGGCCGGCGACCCCGTCTCAGGCCGGGCGGCTCAGATCCGGCCGGCGCGGCCGGGGTCGACGTCGATGGCGTCGACAGGGCAGACGTCGACACAGAGCATGCAGTCGATGCACTGGTCCTCGTGGGTGGGGTCGGCCTTGATCTCGCTCTCGGGGTGGTCGGGTGTGTCGACCCACTCGAAGACGTCGACGGGACAGTCCTCCAGGCACGCGCCGTCCGCGATACAGAGGTCGAAGTCGACGGCGACGTGGGTCCCGTGGATCCCCAGCGTCTCGGGCTCCTCGACCGGCCCCCACACCTTGTGTCCGTCGTGTTCCTCTGCGATCTCGCGGTTCTGCTCGAATTCCGGGTCGATGGCCATGGTATCTAGGCGCACCGCCCCTACCTACCTAAAGGTTGTCCCGACCACGGGACGCCGACGGCGTGGCGACCGGCCGCGCGAGGGGCGCTCACGGCTCGGAGGAGCCGATCACCGTGTTCGAGTACAGCGTCGTGATCGCTCGCCGGAGGCGCTCGGTGACCGCCTGGTCAGAGATGCCCAGTTCCTCGGCGAGTTCCAGCGTCGTGCAGTCCCGCGGGATCTCGTAGTAGCCCCGGCGGACCGCGAGTTCCAGCGCCTCGCGCTGGGGCTCGGTGAGCCCGAACCACGGGCCGACCTCGGGTTCGGTCGGGTTGTAGATGCGACGGACCTCGAAGGAGACGCCCCGTTGCCGGCACCGCTTCTGGAACGTCGACAGCGCGTCGCGGGACGGGAACCGGAGCTCGAACTCCCAGGCGCCGTCCGCCCCGACGGCCTCGAGGACGTAGGCCTCGGCCCGCCGGGCCGCCTGAAAGACGGCGTCGTCCTCGATCGACCACGTGACCGCGTAGAGTGTCCGGTCGTCGTAGCTGTCGACCCGCTGGAGTTCCTCGACGGCCTGTCGCTCGCCCACGAACGCCTCGAAAGCCTCGAAATCGGCGTCGTAAACCCAGAAGTACGGGATCGCCCGCTCCCCGACCGGGACCAGCGACTCCAACTCGACGGTGCCCGCCGACGAGAAGTCCATCGTCCGCCCAACTTCGAACTCCCCCGAGGAAACAGAGATATCGGCTATGACACTCATGCTACCGGTGTCTGCACCTTCATACCCCCGTCTGAAAACAAGGGACCATTACACATCATGCTCGATGCGGGCGGTACTCGCATTACTGCAAATATTGTTTTTGAGCGATATAAAACCAGTCGTGACCGTCACCCACTGGAGCGCGTTCGGACAGGTGTCGGTTGCAGCGAATCATTCGTGGGTCTGTTCGGGCCGGGTCGACCCCCGCCGGTTGCGGTCGTCGGTACGGTCGGGACCGTGGCCGTCCCCCCGGGATCTGTCGTCCGAATGCCACGAAACGGTAGAATTAGGTGATTTGTCGCCCAAAACGTGTGACTGTGGTCGCTTTGGACTCGTTTCCGCTGGCGTTGCTCGCGGTCGGAACGCTGGCGGTTCTTTTCGCGGGGGTCGCCTGGCGGAAGCGCTCGGAACCGGGCGCGCTCCCGCTCGTGGTCGTCAATCTCGCCGTCGGGGTCGGCAATATCACCTACGCCCTGGACATCCTCTCGACGGCGCGCTCGACGCAGTTGCTGTGGGTGGGCGTCTGGCTGGTGGCACAGGCCGTCACCGCGTCGGTCTGGCCGTACGTCGCCATCGAGTACAGCGGGCGGACCCGGTGGGCGAACCCGCGGACTGCCGCCCTGCTCCTGGCCGAACCGGTCGTCTTCACGGTGCTTCTGGTGGTGCCCCGGCTCCGGCCGTTGCTCTTTACCGTGACCGCGGAGGGGACGTCGGGGTCGCTCTTCTACCAGGGGGTCCAGGAGGGACAGCTGTTTTTCGTCCACTTCGCTTACCTCTTCGTCGCCATGCTGACGGGGACGTTCATCTTCGTGGGGCTGTTCGTTCGCTCGCGGCACCTCTACCGGACGCAGGCGACAGCCGTCGCGGTGGCCGCCGTCGCGCCCTGGACGACGGTGCTGGTCCAGAGTTTCGGTTTCAGCCCGGAGAGCGACCCGAGCGCCATCGCCTGGGCGGTCTCGGGGATCGCGCTGACCGTCGGCGTCTCGCGGTTCAAGCGGCTCGACCCCGTGCCGGCCGCCCACGAGGAGGTCGTCGAGAAGATGGGCGACGGCGTGCTCGTCCTCGACGAGGACGACATCGTCTCGACGCTGAACCCAGCGGCGCGAGACCTGCTGGCCGACGCGGACCCGGTCGGGCGGCGGGTCGGCGACGTCTTCGAGGAGTGGGCGGCCATCGAGTACGGCGACGCGCCGACGGACTGGCAGGAGGTTTCCCTGTCGGTCGACGGCCAGCGGCGGTTCCTCGAGGTCCAGGTCTCGCCGTTCCGCGACCGGTTCGACCGGCTGGTCGGCCGGCTCGTCGTGTTGCGCGACGTGACCGAGCGCACGACGCGCGAGCGAGCGCTCGCACGCTACGAGGCGGTCTTCCGGGCGACCGACCAGGCGGTGTACGTCCTCGACGAGGACGGACGCTTCACCATGGGCAACGACGCCCTGGCGGCGCTACTGGGTATCGAATCGGCCGACGAACTCGTCGGCGAACCGTTCGGGTCCGTGCTCGCGGACGGCGCGGAGTCGACAGACCCCCCCGACCCCGGGGACGGCCCCGTTGAGGTCACTGTCGAGCGGGCCGACGGGACCCAGTTGCCCTGCGAGACGCGCCTCTCGCGTGTCTCGTTCGCCGGGGGCACCGCCGGCGCGGTCGGCTTCGTCCACGACATCTCCCGGCGGAAGGCGGTCGAGCGCGACCTCGCGGTGACGACCGAGCGGTTCGAGACGCTGGTCGAGGCTTCGCCGGTGGCAATCATCGCGACCGACACTGAGGGGCGAGTCGAGGTCTGGAACAGCGCCGCAGAGGAGACCTTCGGCTGGACCGCCTCGGAGGTCGTCGGCGAGCCGATGCCGGCGGTCCCCGACGGCTGTTGCGACCGTCTCCATGAGCAGTTCGAGAGCGTCCTCGGCGGCGAGACGGTCTCGGAGACGACACAGTTCGTCCGGGCTGACGGGTCGGAGCTGTACGCCAGCTACTCGGTCTCCCCCGTGGCCGACGAGAGCGGGGCGGTCGACGGTATCGTCGCCGTCATCGAGGACATCACCGAGCGGCGACGCCAGCGCGAGGAACTCCAGCGACAGAAAGACCGCCTCGAGGAGTTCGCGGGCGTGGTCAGTCACGACCTCCGGAGCCCGCTACAGGTCGCCTCCGGCGGGATCGACCTCGCCCGCGACACCGGGGAGTTCTCCCATCTCGACCGCGCGAGCCGGGCGCTCGACCGGATGGAGCGGCTCATCGACGAGGTGCTCGCGCTGGCCCGCGAGGGCGAATCCGTCGGCGAGACCGAGGCGGCCGCGCTCGGGGCCGTCCTCGACCGGGCCTGGAGTACCGCCGCCGACGGCGACGCGACCCTGGAGGCCGGGGACCTGCCGTCGGTCGTCGCCGACGGGACCCGCCTCCAGGAACTGTTCGAGAACCTCGTGTGGAACGCGGTCGACCACGGGACGACAGAGGACGGCGACGGCGTGACCGTCACCGTCGGGACGACGCCGGACGGGTTCTACGTGGCAGACGACGGCCCCGGTATCCCCGAGGACGAACGCGACGATGTCTTCGACGCCGGCTACACGACCACCAGAGACGGGACCGGGTTCGGGCTCGCGATCGTCCGCCAGATCGCGAACGGGCACGGCTGGTCGGTCACGGTCACCGAGAGCGACGAGGGCGGCGCTCGCTTCGAGTTCTCCGGCGTCGAATTCACCTGAGCGGTCCGAGGCGGAAGCCTCGTCCTTGAGATCCGGACTGGTGTCCGGACCGGAAGGGCGGGGAGGAGTCGACACGGAACGTAACCACCGATTTTGGTCGGCTGACACCGGTTTCGCAACGCTTTTGCATGTAGCGGACGTGAATCGTGATAGTGCAAAGTGGCCAAAACGGACGCTT
>PXRP01000027.1 GCA_003021655.1 Halobacteriales archaeon QS_4_69_31 | reverse complement strand
CTCCCTGTGGATACACCCGTCTCTGCAAAGCGCGTCACAGAAGCAGGAAGCCCCACCCTCAGCGAGCGCGTCAGCGCGAGCAGGGTGGGGTAGTTCACATGCCCCCGTGCCGGTTTGACCTGAGAGGAAACCACAGCGGCCAGCGGAGGCGCGCGACAGGGCTACACACTTTTGGCCCTCTCCTGTGAAGACCGACCATGAGCGAACACTGGAACGTGTTGTTGCCCGAGCGGATAGACCCGTCGGGTCCGGAGTCTATCGCGGACTTCGCGGCGTGTCCCGGCATGGACGAGTACGAGAGTCCGGAGGCCGCGCTCGCGGACATCGGCCGCTACGACGCGGTCATCGTCAGAGTCGCGAACCTCGACGCGTCGGTGATAGAGAGGGCCGACCGGTTGCGGGTGGTCGCCAAGCACGGGGCCGGCCTCGACAACGTCGACGTCGAGGCGGCCTCGCGCCGGGGGATCGTCGTCTGTAACACTCCGGGGGCCAACGCGCGGTCGGTCGCGGAACACGCCGTCGCGTTGCTGTTTGCCGTCCGGCGGACACTCCTGACGGCCGACGAGCACGTCCGGTCGGGCGGGTGGGAGCGGCCGGCGTTCACCGGCCACGAACTCACCGGTGACACGCTCGGGCTGTTCGGGTTCGGGGCTATCGCCCGCGAGGTGTCGGACCTGGCACAGGGGATGGGACAGACCGTCCTCGCGTTCGACCCGTACGTGCCCGACGACGAGATCCCGGCACGCGTCGAGCGCGTCCCGGAACTACTCGAACTGTGCGAGCGGTCCGACGCCGTGAGCGTCCACGCGCCGCTGACCGACCAGACGCGCCACGCCGTCGGCACGGACGAACTCGCCGCGCTGGGCGAGCGAGGCGTGCTGGTCAACACCTCCCGGGGGCCGATCGTCGACGAGACGGCGCTCGTCGAGGCGCTCGAAACCGGCCGGCTCCACGGGGCCGGCCTCGACACCTTCGAGGCGGAGCCGCCCGGCCCGGACCACCCGCTTTACGAGCGCGACGACGTGGTGTTGACGCCCCACGTTGGCGGCGTGACCGACGCGGCGCTCGAACGGATGAGCGAGCGGGCCGCCGACAACGTCCGGACCGTCTACGAGGGCGGCATCCCCGAATCGACGGTGAACCGCGAGGCCATCGAGGAGGGGCGGGCATGAGAACCGAGAACAGTCTCCGGCGCGCGCTCGAAGCGGGCGGGACGGTCTACGGTGCCGCCTGCGCGACGTTCTCGCCGACGATGGTCGAAGTCCTCGGGGCCGTCGGGCTGGACTACGTCTGGCTGGACTTCGAGCACGCGGGACCGAGCCCCTACGACAGCACCGTCTTCGAGGACCTGACCCGGGCCGCCGAGGCGGCCGACATCGAGTTGCTGGTACGCCTGCCGACGCCCGAACCGGCGCTGGTCAGGAAGGTCCTCGACGCCGGCGTCCGGACGATACTCATCCCGCGGGTCGAGGCGGCGGCGCAACTGCGCCCGGCCGTGGAGGCGGCCTACTTCGCCTACGACGGGGAGGTCGGCGACAGGGGCGTCGGGGTCGGGCGCTCCGGCGAGTGGGCCGGCTATGTCGACAGTTTCGTCGCCGGCGAGGACGACGAGGTCCTCGTCGGGACGATGATAGAGAACGCCAGCGCCGTCGAGAACATCGAGGAGATACTGGCGGTCCCGCACCTCGGCTTCGCGTTCCTCGGCCCCGCGGACCTCACGATGTCGCTGTCCGGGGGTGACCCGCTGGAGAAAAGCCCCGAGGCCGTCGAATCGGCCGTCGAGCGCACCTTGGAGGCCTGTCTGGCAGCCGACGTGCCCGCCGGTCGCATCCGCAACGACCCCGAGCAGGCCCGCGCGGACGCCCAGGCCGGCTACCGGATACTCCGGATCGGCAGCGACGCCGGCGCCGTCCGCGCGACGCTCGGGGACCGACTGGACGCGGTCGACCCGACGCGTTCGGACTGACCCAGACCGCCTTTCGACCGGGGCGGGCGCCGCCCGCGCCCACGGGCGCCGACCGCGTCCCCCTGTCGGGACCATCGACGTCCCCTTCTGGGGGAATTTCGTGTCCTCCCGGACGAGCGTTACTCGTCCCGTTTCTGTCGCCGGACGGCGTCGTCGTAGACAATGCCGCGTTCGGCGTCGAGAGTGACGACCTCCCCGTCGGTCGTCTCGTCGTCCACGTCCGCGTCGGCGATCATGGGGATGTCGAGTTCGCGGGCGACGATACTCGCGTAGCCGGTCACGCCCGGATGGCGGTCGACGATCCCTGCGAGTTTGCGCGTGTCGCCGCGGAACTCTCCCTCGAACGTCGCCGGGACGCCGAGGATCGCTCCCTCGGGGACCGTCCCCAGGTCGCCGTCGTCGGTCCAGTGGAGTTCCCCGGAGACGAGGCCATCGACGACCGACCGGCCCGACCCCAGCGTCTCGGAGGCGACGTGGACCTTGAGCATGTTCGAGGTGTTGACGCCGTCGAGTTCGGTCATCATGCCCGAGACCACGACGACGGTGTCGCCGCTCTCGGCGACGCCGGCGTTTAGCGCCGACTGGACGGCGTTGTTGATCACGGCGTTGGCTCCCTCGGTGGTGTAGGGTGCCATCTCGGGGATGATACCCCACGAGAGCGCGAGACGGCGGCGGGTCCCGTCGCTGGGTGTCGAGGCGACCACCGGGATCGAGGGGCGGAACTTCGCCGCCTTGAGCGCCGTGTAACCGGACTCGCTGGCCACGACCAGCGCCGTCGCGCCGATGTCTCGCGCGAGGAACCTGCCCGCGCGGGCCAGCGCGTCGGTCTGTGTCTCGTCGGCGTCCGGGACTCGCTGTTCGAGGTGTTCGTCGTACTCGGGGGAATCCTCGACGTCCCGGACGATCCGATCCATCGTGTCGACGACCCGCACCGGGTGGTCGCCCATCGCCGTCTCGCCCGAGAGCATCACGGCGTCGGTGCCGTCGAGGACTGCATTCGCGACATCCGACGCTTCTGCGCGGGTCGGCCGGCGGGCGCTTATCATCGAATCGAGCATCTCGGTCGCAGTGATGACCGGCACGCCGGCGGTGTGGCACTTCCGGATGATCCGTTTCTGGATCATCGGGACGTCCTCCAGCGGGCACTCGACGCCGAGGTCGCCCCGCGCGACCATCACGCCGTAGGCCGCCTCGATGATGCTCTCCAAGTTGTCGACGGCGACGTCGCGTTCGATCTTGGCGACGACGGGGATGTCCGCGCCGAGGTCCTCCAGCGCCTCGGAGATCTCGTAGACGAACTCGCCGTCGCGGACGAAACTCGCCGCGACGAAGTCCACCTCCTTCTCGGCGGCGACCGCCAGTTCGCCCCGATCCTGGTCCGTGATGGTGGGGAGCCCGAGTTCGACGCCGGGGACGTTCACCCCCTTGCGCCCGCCGAGTTTGCCG
The DNA here is from genome assembly GCA_003021655.1 of Halobacteriales archaeon QS_4_69_31. Taxonomy (GTDB): domain Archaea; phylum Halobacteriota; class Halobacteria; order Halobacteriales; family Haloarculaceae; genus QS-4-69-31. The sequence goes on along the minus strand of PXRP01000027.1, from coordinate 3,732 downwards.
CCGTTGGCTACCGTCACCGAGATGACGTCGCCGTCGACGGACTCGACGGTCGTCTCGATGCGGCCGTCGTCCAGGAGGATCCTGTCTCCCGGTTCGACGGCGGCGAGGCTATGCGAGATGCCGACCTCCTCGGGTGTGGCCTCCGTCCCTTCGACGAACCGGACGGTCGAATCGCGTTCGAGGTAGACCGACCCCTCGATCGGGGCGGTCCGCACCTCCGGTCCGGGGATGTCGTGCATCGCCGCGACCGGCTGGTCTGTCCGCTCGTCGACCTCCCGGATCCTGTCTATGACCGTCCGGCGGTGTTCGGGTGACCCGTGGCTCGCGTTCATCCGTGCGACCGACATGCCCGCGTTCGCGAGCCCCTCCAGCGTCTCGACCGAATCCGATGCCGGACCGATCGTACAGACGATCTTTGCGTTTCGCATCTCAGTCGCCTCCCTGGGCTACCGCTCGGCATACTCGTCTAACCATGTGGTAACACACACCAAGCAACTATAAAAACCGATCGCAAGGGGTCCCGGGAGCACTCGGGGGGCTGTCCCTCCGGCCGGCGGGACCCGCTCGAATAATTGAAACGGTACGTTCGAACAATGACAAATTAGGTTATACTTAGATCTCCGGGCAACGGCGGCGCAGTTCGGTCGCTGACTCGGGCTGTAGCGAAGCGCCAGACGAGGCGGAATACAGGCTTTGAACCCCGGGAGTTCCCAGAAATCGGCATATCACCCATGGGCGTGGGGATGCGTACGAACTCCGACGGGGACGCTACGGGGAGGTTCTGTCCGCGAAAATATAGTTACTATTTGTATATTCATATATTTATACAAACGTCCGAGTCCCCGACGGTTAACGGGGTCGTTTCCATAGTGGGGACGATGACGTTCGACCCCGAGACGGTACGGACGGTCACGTTCGATCCGTACAGCACGCTGGTCGAACCGGGGTCGACGGCCGAGTCGCGGACGCGGGCGATTCTCGTCGGCGACGGTGTGACCCCGGTCGCGACCAACGGCGGAACGGACCCGCCGGCGGGGACGAACACGGACGGGTCGCTGGTCGTCGAGCGGGTCCACGCCGACACGGCCGGCGACGACCGGGAGGACCTCACCGACGAGTTCGTCGTCTTCGGGAGCGCCGGCACCGACGCGGAAACCGACCGCTACTGGGACGCGGGCCGGCCCGTCTGGAACAACGACGGCGATACGGTGATCGTACTGAATAGCGAGGTCCGTCGGGTCGGGAGACTGGCACGGTCAACGGCGAAGCTGCTCGGAGAGGCCAGTTTACCCACCGCATAGTAAGGCGGGTGCCGGTCCCAGTCGTGAATGGGTGCGCATCGACGCCACCCACGGTCACGGTGCCACCCAGTTCGAACCCCCACCCACCCATCCGATCCCGGTTCGAACTCTCGCGACACCCATCGGACCCCACCACACCACACCCACTCCCGATCCAGGACGGGTCTGCAGTTTCGCTCCGCGTGCGACGGGGAGCGAACGAGTGGTTGGGGTTCTGGCTCCGGTTGCCCCCATCCACTCTTCGTGGTCCGGACAGATTCCGTACACTCGGTCGGCGAACTGGTCCGTCCAGCTGGCAGTGGCGACCACTGGGTCGACTGCGTACGCAACTCGAAGACGACGAGGTCCGTCACTACTCGGAAAATGAGGTCTGTCACTTCTCGAATAACACGTCCGTTATTTCTCGGACGACGAGTCCGAACGACTTACGGTAGACTGACAGTTTCCCCGGGATCGGCCGTCGTCGAATCAGCGGCGCCTTCGGACTGGCGCCGGACGCCCGACCCGCTCGTCTGAACTAAGCCGCAAGAATCCCTACCGACCGTGGTCCGCGTCCCAACCTCCCGCCTGGCGGCGAACCGACGCATTACGCGAACGGATTCCAGTCGCTCTGCCACAGCCTGGCGGTCGACGGGGATCACCCAGGAAGACTGGTCTCGCCGGTGGTCCGGAACAGCTGGACCAGCACGACGATGAGTGCGACCGGGATCACCTTGTCGAGGACGCCGATCCGCAGCGGTCCGAGCGCCAAGAGGAGGTATCCAACGACCTGTGCCAGGACGAACAGGACGCCGACCGGGTACAGCCAGTTCCCGCCAGGCTCGGGAGTACGCTCCTACTGTGGACAGGCCCGTGAGCGGCCCGGGCCGACCCGACCGGTAACCGGACCATTCTAACCAGAACGGGTGTCCTCGGGGGGCCTGGAACGCGACCGCCGTCGATTTTCTCGGACACGTGGTGAATGTGTCCCCCGGGCTGTCGGGTCGGCGCCGCGTGTCGTCGGACGGGGACACTCCCGCGGTCTCCCGGCGGGAGTTAGCGCCGTGCGCCCACCGGCTGGACCTTGACGCCGTAGCGGACGACACCCTCCTGTTCGTAGATCCGGCGGACCGTCGCCTCGACGGGCGTCCCGACGAGTCCGCGGGCGTCGTGCCCGTCGGCGTCGTCCCCGTCGACATCGTCGCCGGAGGCGCTCCCCCCAGCGGCGGCGCTCCCGTCGTCCACCTCACCGGCGGCCAGCATCTGGACGGGGAGGCTGACGGTCTTGTCGCCGTTGGGGCCGTCGAACGCGACGATGGCGCTGACGAAGGGGCCGCTCCGGGCCTGCTGTTCGACGAACTCCGGGGGTGCGCCGCCCTGGGCGATGGTGGTCGCGGCCTTGACGGTGCCGGTCCCCGGGAGCGTGACCGACTCGTACTCCCCGGAGCGGTCGGCGCAGGCGCGACAGGCCCCGGACGGCGGGAGGTTCAGCGCGCCACAGGCCGGACAGCGGCCGGCGACCAGCCGGTGGCGCTGTGGGAGGGTCCGCCGCCAGGACGGGACGCTGACGTACGCGCCCCCGCCGGCGGGTTCGCCGCCGGTGACGACCCCGCGGCGGCGCAGGTACTCGGCGTAGGACAGTTCCCGGTCGCCCGCCAGCGCCGCCTCGACCGGCAGGCCGCGGCCAGTCCCAGGAAGGCGCTGGCCGCGCCCGCGTCGCCGACCGTCGAGACCGTCTCGGCGGCCACGACCGCCGCCTCGCTGACGCCCAGCGCGTCGGCCGCCCGGGAGGGCAGGTCGCCGTCGGGCGACTGGACGGCCGCCGCGTCGACCCCCTGGCTCGAAATGTCCGCGGCCGCCTCGCCGAGCACGGAGGTGAACGCCGACCGGTCGTACGGCGCGACCCCGAGGCCGGTGGTCTCGCGCTCGCCGGCCGGCCGGAACCGCGTCCCGGGGTAGGGTTCGACCGCGGTCGCGCTGTCGCGGACGCTCCCCGGACCCTCGCCGAGGACGAGCGCCGCCGCGCCGGCCCCGGCCGCGTGGTCGTGTTCGCTGTCGGGCGCGCCCCGCGGACAGTCGCTCGCGACGACGAGCCCGACCCCCTCCCGGGGACGTAGTTGAGCGCGCCGTCGGGGAGGTCGACGGCGTCGTCGACGATCCCGGTGAGGCGGGCGCTGCTGATCGGCGTCTTGCTCGAGGGCTTCAGGACGACGCTGTTGCCGGCCGCCAGCGCGGGCGCGACCTGGTAGGCGACCGTCGAGAGGGGGTAGTTGTACGGTCCGATGCAAAGCACCGTGCCCATGGGCTCGTGCTTGATGAGCGCCTGCCAGCCCTCGTGGCCCTCGGTGGAGCCCTCGCGGTACTCCCCGGTCCGATCGCGGACCTCGGCGGCGGCGCGGCGGAACCGCTCGGCGGCCAGGCCCACCTCGCCGCGCGCGCTGCCGATCGGCTT
>PXRP01000026.1 GCA_003021655.1 Halobacteriales archaeon QS_4_69_31 | reverse complement strand
GGCGGCCGCCCGCGCCCCGTCTCAGGAGGGACTGGCGTCGTTCCGGTCGGCCTCGTCGTCGGGGTCCTCTATCAGTTCGACCTCGACCTCGTCGCCGGGGACGCCCAGGCGGGCGAACTGCGTGCGGAGGTGTTCCTCGGCGGCTTCGATGGCCGCCTCGCGCGTCTCGAACCCGCGGGTGGCCGGCGACTCGAAGGCGACGTGGCGCTTCTCGCCGTCGATCCGCTGGACATGCCCGCCCGACTCGACCTCGTAGAAGGCGTCACATACCCAGACGTACGGCGCGCCGTCGTCGGGCGCGCCCTTGAACAACGGCGGCCGCTCGCCCCGTTCGTAGAGCGTTCCCGTCAGCGCTGTCCCACCCGCGTGGCCACGAACCAGAAGCATACCCGTTCTCCGTGTCCTGTGGGCAAAAGTGCGCTGACTGGCCCGGGACGTGCGTAGTGTTCAGATACGCAGCTATCGGGAGCAACTCGGTTGAGAGCAGCGTGAAAGCCCCCGCTGGCTCCGGTCCCGCGACTCGCTGCGGTCCTCACTGCGTTGCGGTCCTTGCGTCGTCGGGGTTCCCGGAGCCAGCGGCCCCTTTCAGTCCCACCCGGTTCGGCCGGTCGGCCAGCAGAATCGGGTGGGACTGGAAGGGGCGAGCCGTTCGACGACAGCGGACGACGGAAGCCGAGAGGGACCGCAGGTCCCTCTGCCCGTGCGGGCGACGCCCGGGTCGCCCGCACGACACCGCAGCCACGAACGCAGTGAGTGGCGAGGAGCGCAACGAGTCCCCCGAGTCGAACGGCTCGGGGCTTTCGCGCTGTTTGAATCTTCGCGTCTCCCACGCGTCTGAACACTGCCGGACGTGCGCCGTCGCTCTCGCCGGCGAGACAGCGCGGTTCAGACCCGCAGGTCGACGACGACGGGGAGGTGGTCGGAGGGGTACCAGCCGTCCCCGCCCATGTCGGTCGCGACGCCGTACCCCTCGACGTCGCAGTCGGCGACGAAGACGTGGTCGATCCGGCGGCCGGGCACGAGCGACTCGTAGTCGGTCCGGGTCGTCGTCGGGCCGTGGGGCCGGTGGGGGGTGGCCTCCCGCGCGTCGGTCAGCGGGCTCTCGCGGTCGCCGGCGCCCGCGAGTATCGCATAGGGCGCGCCGTCGGTCGTGCAGTTGAAATCGCCGGCCACGACGGCGGGGTCGCCGGCCCGGACGCCGGCGAGGCGGTCGACCAGGAGGCCAGCGCCCTCGCGGCGGGCCCGCGGCCCCTCGTGGTCGAGGTGGGTGTTCAGGTACGCGACCGCCCGGCCGGTCCGGCGGTCGCGCAGGCGGGCCCAGGTGACGATGCGTGGCCAGCTGGCGTCCCAGCCGACGCTGCCGGGTTCGTCGGGCGTCGACGAGAGCCAGAACGTGCCCGCATCGAGGCGGTCGAAGCGGTCGGCCCGGTAGCCCAGGGGACAGAACTCCTCCTCGCGCTCGCCGGCGCCCCGCGAGCGGCCGACCCACTCGTAGCCCTCCAGCGCCGCCCGCAGGTCGTCGTACTGGTGGGCGAGCGGCTCCTGGAGGCCGACGAGGTCCGGCCGGTGGAACCGGAGCGTACTCGCGACGGCGTCGCGCCGCCCCGCCCAGTCGTACTCCCCGTCGTCGGCGACGTCGCGGCGCACGTTGTACGTACACACGCGAACTGTGTCGGCGTCCATACCGGATGTTCGGTCCGACAGACTTGAGCGTGGGGGGTCCATCGCGAGGTGGTGTTGAGTATCGCGAGTCGGGCAAGAACAGCGCCGAGACCAGCGGGAAAGTCTCGTGAACTACCCCACCCTGCTCGCGCCGACGCGCTCAGTCTCCACAGGCGTTAACGAATCGCGTAGCGATTCGTTCGCACACCAGAAATCTTCGATTTCTGGGGACGTTCCTTCGGAGTGTCCCACTCCTAGTGGCTCGACGGGGTAGTTCCGTGGGACAGCGCACGCTTCTTGTCGCGTTTGAACGCTGTCCGTTGCTCCGGACTTCGCAAGGAGCGAGCCGTTCCAGTTGGAACGACGAGCGAGTCGAAGTCCACAGGTCGGAACGCCCATCTTACAATCTCGTTGGGCGTTCTCTGATAAAAATGCTTGCGTGGGCCTGTGGGACAGGAGAAAACACTGTACGCAACCGATGACGGCGTTGACGAGACGCGAAGCGTCTCGTTCGCACACCAGAAATCGGAGATTTCCGGGGACGCTGTATCCCCGCCCTACTGCGTTCCTTGTCCGCTGGCGCGGACTGCGGTACTCCTTGAGGACGGGGGCTTAGCGCCTATGTTCAGCTAAACACCGCCGGTACAACCGCTGCCAGAGTCAACACAGCGGGCGGAGTCAGGCGTCACGGTGGTTTCCGAGCGAGATCTCGGTGATCTCCATGATGCGCTCGTCGTCGAGGAGTCGCTGGATGACGTCGTCGGGGACGGGGTCGTCGAGGTTGTAGACGGTGAGTGCCTCGCCGCCGATGGTCTCGCGGCCGTTGTACATGCCGGCGATGTTGACGCCGGCGTCGCCGAGGACGGTGCCGATGAGGCCGATGACGCCGGGGACGTCCGCGTTGCGCGCGACGAGCATGTGGCCGTGGGGGACGGCGTCGACGCGGTAGCCGTCGATGCGGACGATCCGCGGGTCTCCGCCGGCGAACTGCGTCCCGGAGACGCTGATCTCGCTGTCGCTGTCCGAGACGGTGACGGTGACCAGGTTCTGGAAGTCCTCGGCGGTGCTGGTCTTGGACTCGGTGACGCCGATGCCCCGCTCCTGGGCGATGCGTTCGGCGTTGACGGCGTTGACCTCGCGCTCGACGGCGTTGGAGAAGATGCCCTTCAGCGCCGTCGCGGTGACGAGTTCGACGTTCTCGTCGGCGATAGAGCCGGCGTAGGAGACCTCGACCTCGGAGACGTGGCCGCCGAACAGCTGGACTGCGACCGCCGCGGCCGTGTCTGCCAGGTCGAGGTACGGCTCGATGGCCGGGAAGGCGGCCTCGTCCATCGAGGGGGCGTTCAGGGCGTTCGCCACGGGTTCGTCGTTGAACGCGGCGATGATCTGCTCGGCCGTAGAGGTGGCGACGTTCTCCTGGGCGGCCTCGGTCGAGGCGCCGAGGTGGGGGGTCACGACGACGTCCTCGACGTCGAGCAGCGGGTTGTCCGGGTCGACCGGCTCCGCGGCGAAGACGTCGACCGCCGCGCCCTTGAGGACGCCGTCGGCGACGGCCGCGGCCAGCGCCGCCTCGTCGACGATCCCCCCGCGGGCGCAGTTGACGACGTATCCCCCCTCCAGTCTGGCGAGTTCGGCCTCGCCGACCATGTTCTCGGTCTCGTCGGTCAGCGGCGTGTGGATGGTGATGACGTCGGCGCGGTCGAGACACGCTTCCAGGGAGTCGACGAGGTCGGCACCCAGTCGCTCGGCGCGCTCCTCGCTGATGTAGGGGTCGTAGGTGACCAGGTCCATCCCCAGCGCGTCGAGGCGCTTGGCGACCTCCTGGCCGACGCGGCCGAAGCCGACGACGCCCAGCGTCCTGTCGTTGACCTCGGTCCCGAGGAACTCGCCTTTGGCCCAGTCGCCGCCGCGCAGGCGGTTGTGGGCCCGGGGGATCGAGCGGGCGGTCGCGAAGGTCATCGCGACGGCGTGTTCGGCCGCGGCCCTGATGTTGCCCTGGGGGGCGTTGGCGACGATGACGCCGTACTCGGTGGCCGCGTCGATGTCGATGTTGTCGACGCCGATGCCCGCGCGCCCGACGATCCGGAGATTCGGCGCGGCGGCGAAGACCGCCTCCGTCACCTCGGTGCCCGAGCGGACGACCAGCGCGTCGGCGTCCGAGACGGCCGAGAGCAGCGCCTCCCCCTCGACATCGTAGGCCGTGACGACATCGTGGCCCGCCTCGCGGAGCCGGTCTAACCCCGCATCCGCGATCGGGTCCGTGACGAGTACCTTCATGCCCGCCACATTCACACCGTCGGGTATAACGCTTGTTTTCTCCCGCCAGAAGCCCGCGCCGTCCCAGGAGACCGTGTCACACACCGCCTCGCGCGATCCTCGCGGCGGTCCCGGTACCCCCGACCGCGGCGGTCCCGGTACCCGGGACCCGGCCACTCCCCGGGGCCGTGACTCTCCGGGCGGGGGTCGTGGCGAAAAAACGAGTGCGTTACCGGACGGAGTCAGCGCCAGGCCGGAAGCGAGGCGGCCTCCGCGAGCGGCACTGTGAGATACGCGCCGTCGCGGCTGACGTCTGCGATGATGAACGTCTCGGTGCGACCGTCTTCGACCGAGGCCATGACCTCGGCGTCCGTTGCCACCCCGGCTTCGGCGACCATGTCCGGCGCCATGTGTGAGAATATGTAACAACAGCCTATAAACCCTCCGGAACGATTCTCAGAGATTGAAAAACGGAAGTCTGGCCCTCCTCCGACGGTCAGGGGACGCCGGGACCGGCGGTGTGGGTTTCGAGTTCGATAGCGCTCGGTCGACGCGACAGGCCGGCTCGGCCCGGTCTGGCCCGGTCGAGCGACCCGGTACCGGACGCGATGGCGGCGGTCGCCGGGTGAGGGCTGGGCGGCGCCTCGCCGGTTCGGCCCGGTTCCGGCGGCAGGTGGGTCGGTGACACGCCCTCGAAAGGTAAATGAGGGTGGCGGCGGGAGTCACTGCCACTATGAACGTCGCAGACGTCATGACGTCGCGTGAGAACCTCGTCACGGTGGAGATCCCCGGCACGCGCGACGACGTCCTCGAGTACCTCCAGGAGCGGGCCTTCTCGTCGGTGCCCGTCGTCAAGGACACCCCGGACGGCGAACAGTTCCGGGGACTGGTCTCGCGGGACGCGCTGATCGACCGGCCCGACGAGGACCAGCTCGCCCTGCTCGTCGAGGAGGTCCCGACCGTGACGGCCGACGCGACCATCGAGGAGCTGGCCGAACTGATGCTCGCCGAGGGCGCGCGGCGGGTCCCCGTCGTCGACGGCAGCCTCCAAGGAATCGTCACCATCACCGACGTGGTCCGGGCCATCGCGGCCGGCGACGTGGACGGCGGCGTCGAGGTCGGCGGCCTCGCCCGCCGGGACGTCAACTGCGTCTACGAGGGGACGCCGCTGCTGGTCGCCGAGCGCCAGCTCGCCCACGCGGACGTCCCCTACGGCGTCGCGCTCGACGACGAGGGCGAACTCGCGGGGATGGTCACCGAGGTCGACATCATCGACGTGGCCCGCGTCGTCGAGGGCGAGGAGGACACTGGCGAGAGCATGGCCAGCGACGACAACGACTGGAAGTGGGAGTCGGTCAAGGCCGTCGGCAAGAGCTACATGCCCACCCGGAACGTCGAACTGCCCGACGGCCCGGTCTCGGAGTTCATGACCGCCGACCTGGTCACCATCAGCGGCCGGCGCACCGCCCGGGACGCCGCCCAGACCATGATCGAGTACGACATCGAGCAGATCCCGCTGGTTTCGGGCGACGAACTCGCGGGCATCGTCCGGGACATGGACCTGCTGGAGGCGCTGGTATGAGCCAGGATCTGGTCGAACTCGCCAAGCGGCGCGGCTTCTTTCTCGGGACCGCCGGCGCCTACGGCGGCGTCGCCGGCTTCTACACCTACGGACCCGCGGGCGCGAGCCTGAAGGACAACATCGAGAACGCCTGGCGCGACCGCTTCACCGTTCAGGAGGGCAACATGGAGGTCGACGCCCCGACGGTGATGCCCGAGGCCGTCTTCGAGGCGTCGGGCCACCTCGACGGCTTCGACGACATGCTCGTCGACTGCCCGGAGTGTGGCGAGAGCCACCGCGCCGACCACGTCGTCGAGGACAACACCGACATCGAGGAGGCCGAGGGCCTCCCTATCGAGCGCATCGAGGCGGTCATCGCCGAGTACGAACTCGTCTGTCCGTCCTGTGGCGCGGGCCTTGCCGGCCAGGCCGTCGAACCGTTCAACCTCATGTTCGAGACGAACATCGGTCCCGGCTCCTCGTCGCCGGGCTATCTCCGGCCCGAGACCGCCCAGGGCATCTTCGTCGAGTTCCCCCAGCTCGCGGAGTACGCCCGCAACCAGCTCCCATTCGGCGTCACCCAGATAGGCCGGGCCTACCGCAACGAGATCTCCCCGCGGAAGTCGCTGCTCCGGGTCCGGGAGTTCACCCAGGCCGAACTCGAACTGTTCGTCGACCCCGAGGAGGACGTCCCCGACCTGTCGGACGTCGCAGACGTGGTCGCGCCCTTCTACAGCGCCGAGGCCCAGTACGCCGAGGACGGCCAGCCCCGGGAGCTGTCGGTCCAGGAGGCCGTCGACGAGGGCGTCGTCGCCGACCCGTGGATCGCCTATTATCTGGGCATCGCGGCCGAGTGGTACGAGCGCATCGGCGTCGACATGTCCCGCTTTCGGTACCGCCAGCACCTCGACGGCGAGCGCGCCCACTACGCCGCCGACTGCTGGGACGCCGAGAGCGAGGTCGACGGGGACTGGATCGAACTTGCGGGGTTTGCCTACCGCTCGGACTACGACCTCTCGAAACACCGCGAGCACTCCGACGAGGAGTACACCGTCTTCAAACAGTACGACGAGCCGGTCACCGTCGAGCGGCCGACGGTCGACCCCGACATGAGCTACCTCGGCCCGGAGTTCGGCGGGGCCGCCGCCGACGTCGCCGACGCACTGGAAACGCTCGCCGAGCGCGACCCCGACGCGTTCCGCGAGGCCGGCGCGACCGACGACGTGAACGTCACCGTCGAAATCGACGGCGAGAGCTACGCGGTCCCCGTCGACCGGACGGGGTTCGCCGTCGAGGAGGTCACCGAGTCCGGCGAGCACATCCTCCCCCACGTCGTCGAGCCGTCGCTGGGTATCGACCGGGCGCTGTACACCGTCCTCGACCACTGCTACCGCGAGGACGAGGTCGACGGCGAGGCGCGGACCTACCTCGCGCTCCCGCCCGAGGTCGCGCCGACGACGGTCGGCGTCTTCCCGCTGATGGACCGGGACGGCCTCGGCGAGCGTGCCCGGGAGATGGCGGCGGACCTGCGCGCCCACGGCCTGTCGGTCGCCTACGACGACTCGGGCGCCATCGGGCGGCGCTACCGCCGCCAGGACGAGGTCGGCACCCCCTTCTGTGTCACCGTCGACTACGCGACCATCGGCGAGCGCGCGGACGATGAGACGCGGGAGGGCGGCGGTGACGGCGACGAACCCGGGACCGTCACCGTCCGGGAACGGGACTCGACCGCCCAGGTGCGCGTCGCCATCGAGGACCTGGGCGCGACGCTGACGGCGCTCAGGGACGGCGACCTGCGCTTCGAGGACCTGTAGGCGCCCGCGATGGACGACGAGGTCGCGCGCCGACTGGTCCACGCGAGCACGAGCGCGGTCCCGCTCTCGTACGTGTTCCTCGACGCCGTGACCTGGCCCCGCCTGCAGGCGTTTCTCCTCGTGGCGGTCGCCGCCGCCGCCGGGCTGGAGGCCGCCCGACTGTACGCCGGCCTGGACTGGCGGCTGTTCGACCGGCTCACCCGCGAGTACGAACAGGACAACCCCGCGGGTTACTTCCTGGGCGCCGTCGGGATGACCGCCGTCGCGCTGGCGTTTCCGCCGACGGCGGCCACGCTCGTCCCCGGCTTCGGTCCCACGCCGGTGGCCGTCCCCGCCATCCTGATGCTCACGGTCGCCGACCCCGTCAGCGGCCTGCTGGGCTCGGGGCTGCTCCGCCCGACCAAGCAGGCCTGGGTCCTGTTGGCGACGTTCGGCGTCGCGACGCTGCTGGCGGTCCCGTTCGTTCCCGGCGTGGCGGCCGTCGCCGGCGGCGTCACCGCCACCGCCGCCGACGGCGTCAAGCCCGTCGTTCGCGGGTACGTCGTCGACGACAACCTCTCGATCCCCGTGGCCGCCGCCGTCGCGATGTCCCTGGCCGTCGCCGCCGCGGGCTGACCGGGCCGCGGTCGACTACTTCCGCCCTGGTATCTGAACCCTTAACCGCGGGGACGGCCAACGCCCCCCCAATGGCAACGACCGATGGGGACGGCGACGGCGACGGGGAGTTCGTCTCCGGGCCGCTCCTGGTCGAGGGCGTCCTCGAGGACCGGGCCTACCAGCGCCAGCTCGCGGAGCGGGCGCTGGGAAGTCACACCCTGGTCTGTCTCCCGACCGGCCTCGGCAAGACGACGGTGAGCCTGCTGGTCACCGCCGAGCGGCTGGCCGGCGACGTCGTCAACAAGTCCCTCCTGCTGGCGCCGACCAAACCCCTCGTGACCCAGCACGCCGCCTCCTACCGCGAGGCTCTCGACGTCCCCGACGAGGAAATCGTCGTCTACACGGGCGAGACCCGGCCCGAGGACCGCGCGGACCTCTGGCGGGGCGCGCGGGTCGTCGTCGCCACGCCCGAGGTCGTCGAGAACGACCTGGTCGGCTCGCGGATCGACCTGACGGAGGTGGTCCACTGCACGTTCGACGAGTGCCACCGCGCGACCGGCGACTACGCGTACAACTACATCGCCGAGCGCTACCACGACGAGGCCCGTGACCCGCTGGTGACGGGGATGAGCGCCTCGCCCGGCGACGACAAGGCGGCCATCGTCGAGGTGTGTGCCAACCTCGGGCTCCGCAGGGTCGCGGTCATGACCGAGGACGACGCCGACGTCTCGGAGTACACCCACCGGACCGACGTCGAGTGGGAGCGGGTCGAACTCCCCGAGACCGTCGTCGAGGTCCGCGACGCCCTCAACGAGGTGGTCCGCGACCGGCTCACGACGCTGAAGGAACTGGGGGTGACGAGCACGACCCAGCCCGACGTCTCCGAGCGGGAGATCCAGCGCATCCAGGGCAAACTCCGGGAACTGATGGACAACGACAAGTCCGAGGGCTACGAGGGGATGAGCCTGCTGGCGGAGGTCCGGAAGCTCCGGACGGCGGTCACCTACGCGGAGACACAGAGCGTCGAGTCGCTGCGGCGCTACCTCGAACGCCAGAAGCAGGCCGCCCGCTCGTCGGGCGCGTCGAAGGCCGACCAGCGGATGGTCTCGGACCCGCGGGTGCGCGAAGCGGTCCGGAAGGCCGAGGCCTACGACGACCTCCACCCCAAGTTCCGCCGGGCGCGGATGCGCATCGCCCAGACGCTTGGCATCGAGGGGGGCGAGCGGGTCATCGTCTTCACCGAGTCACGGGACACCGCCGAGACGCTCACGGACTTCCTGGGCGAGCACTTCGAGACGCGGAAGTTCGTCGGCCAGTCCGACACCGAGGGCAGCGACGGTATGACACAGACCGAACAGCAGGAGGCACTGGACGCGTTCCGCGCCGGCGAGTTCGAGGTGCTGGTCTCGACGTCGGTCGCCGAGGAGGGCCTCGACGTCCCCGAGGTCGACCTCGTCCTGTTCTACGAACCGGTCCCGACGGCGATCCGGGCGGTCCAGCGCAAGGGCCGGACCGGCCGCCAGACCGAGGGGGCCGTGGTGGTCCTGCTCGCCGAGGACACCCGCGACGAGGCCTACTTCTGGAAGGCTCGCCGCGACGAGAGGACCATGCGCGAGGAGTTGCGCTCCCTGAAGTCCGTCGCCGACGAGATCGAGGCCGCGATGCACGACCAGGCCAGCATGGACGCCTTCGACACGGGAGAGGCGACCGACGACGGAGCGGTGGACGGTGACGGGACGCCACAGGAGGGGACCGGCGCGGCCGGGTCCCGCGATGCGGCCGACGACGGGGGCGGGACAGCGGACGCCGCCCCGTTCGAAACCGAGGGCGACTCCGCAGGCGACTCGCGGGTATCCGGAACCCGGACCCCGGCGGACGGCGGGGGACAGGACGACCAGGCCGGACTCGGCGCGTTCGCCGGCGGGGCGGACGGGGACGCCGCGGAAAGCGACGGGACGGCCGGAAAGGGTGCCGAGACCGCGGGAGCGGACGGCGAGAACGCGAAGACCGCGGACGCGGCCGCGGGGGAGGTCGCGACCGCCGGCGGCGAGGGCGACGAGGTCGAGGTCGTCGTCGACCAGCGGGAGTTAGACGCGCCGATCGCAAAGGACCTCTCGCGTCGCGACGGGGTCCGGACGCGCCTGGAGACGCTCGCGGTCGGGGACTACGTCCTCTCGGACAGGGTGGTCGTCGAGCGCAAGACCGTCGCGGACTTCCTGGACACGCTGACCGGCGGCGACGAGCGCTCGCTGTTCGAGCAGGTCAAAGACGCCAGTCGGTTCTACGCCCGGCCGGTCGTCGTCATCGAGGGGACGGACCTCTACGGCGAGCGGGGCGTCCACCCCAACGCCGTCCGCGGCGCGGTCGCGTCGCTGGCCGTCGACTTCGGGGCGAGCGTCCTCCGGACGACCGACGCCGACGAGACGCGTGACCTGCTGGCCGTGGTCGCCGCCCGCGAACAGGCGGACAACGACCGGGCCGTCAGCGTCCACGGCGAGAAAAGCGCCAAGACGCTGGCCGAACAACAGGAGTACGTCGTCACGTCGGTCGCCGAGGTCGGCCCCGTCACCGCGCGGTCGCTGCTCGCGGAACTCGGGAGCGTCGAGGCGGTCATGACCGCCGACGCCGACCGACTCCAGGACGCCGACGGGGTCGGCGAGGTGACCGCCGAGCGGATCCGCGAGGTCGTCGCCAGCGACTACGACGGGTAGCCCCCGGCGACACCCCTCCGTTTCGAATCGAGATCCCGAGGGATCCGAACAACGATTACCTCCCCGTTCGAAGGTCGCAACCAACCGGGACACGATGAGCAACGGCATGGAATGGATCGTCACGTTCGACCTGCCGAACGGGGGAGCCGAGGCGGAGACGGTCTCGAGTGAGGGGCTCGCGGCCGAGTTCGACGCGGTCGTCGTCCTTCTGTTGCGGGACCACTACTGTCAGGTGTCCCGCGAGCGCGCACGGGCGTACAGCGACGCGTTCGACCGATTCGACGCGGAGAACGTGGCCGTGGTCGCGGCGTTGCCCGACGACCCCGACCGGGCCGCCTACTGGGACAAGCGCTACGACCTGACCTTTCCGGTTCTCGCGGACTCGGCGGCCCAGATGGCCGACGCGTCCGCCTCGGGGACCGCGATGACCGACGGGACCAACCGGTTCGACGCCTTCGTCGACATCGAGGCCGGCGTCGAATCACTGCCGGCCGTCGGCGTCCTCCGGACGGGCTCGACGTACCCCCGCCTCGTCCACGCCGAGGGCGGGGAGACGATCCAGGACTGTCCCGACCCCGAGGAGACCCTCGATACGGTGACCGACCTTCTGGAGTAGCCGCCGCGCTCGCGGCGGCTGTCCGTTCTGGCGACCGCCGGTGACCCGGAGCGGCGGCCCCCCGTTCGGCCGACCGCCGGCGGCGTGAGGCACGTGATGCGGGAATCCACCCGCTGTCCGGGTCGCAGGGAGTCTGGGATCCGGGTACGGGGAGCCTGGTGTCCGGGCACGGGGTGGTGTCTGGGTCACGGGGGAACGCGGACTTTTTGACGGCGACGCACGGAGAGACGGACATGGGACTGCTCGACGGGTTGAAATCGGCGCTGGGGCTGAAAGCCGAAGCCGACGCCACCCGGGACGCCGACCCCGAGGACCTGTTCGGGATGAGCACGGCCTACCTGACGATGGAGGCGGAACTGGGTTTCCCGCCGAGCGGGGTGGCGGCGCTGTGTTTCGCCGACGTCGACAGCACCGGCTTCAGCGACGCCGTCGGGGAGGTCGAGGCCATCCTCGAGGCCGGCGAGGTCGAGACCGGGACCGAGGCGCGGTTCACGAGCGACGACCACGGCTACGAGTGGGTCGTCCTCGCGGACGACGACTTCGAGGACCTGGTCACGAGCATCCACTTCGCCGCCGACACGTTCATCGAGCGCGGCTACGGGTCGCGCCTGCTGGCGGCGGTGTTCGCCTTCGAGCGCGACGGTGACGGCCAGCGGGCCTACTGGGTCTACTCCTTTCGCCGGGGCGCCTACTACCCCTTCGCACCGAGTGGCGACCACGAGCGGGACAACAGCGTCGAGTTCAAACTCCAGAGCGTCCTCGACGGCGAACTCTCGATCGAACCCGACAAGGAGTACTGGTACCCGCTCTGGCCCGACGACCCCCGCGGCCACCCCTGGGAGTGAGCGACCGTGACCGCCGACCCCGACGTCTACGACCACCTCCGGCCGACCGACACGGCGGCGACGTCCGGCGACCACGACAGCGCGGCGGCGACGTCCGGTGACCACGACGGCACGGTGGCGACGTCCGGCGACCACGACGGCGCGGCGGCGACGTCCGGTGACCACGACGGTGCGGGCGTCGAACCCGGGGTCTACCGCGTCGTCGGCACCGGCGACCCCGTCACGCTGTTGCGCGTCGGCGACGCCGACGGCCGCCGGGTCACCACCGGCGAGACCGTCCACGTCGACCGCGCGGACCTCGCGGCGTTCGAAGTGGCCGACAACCCCGACGGGAACCGCCCGGCCGCCGACCGCCTCGCCTCGCTGGGCGCTGACCTCGCCCTCCAGGTGTGGGCGTTCTGGCGCGGTCTCCGCGCGCGTCCCCTCGCCGCGCTGGCCGCGGCCGCGGCGATGGTCGTCGGCCACCAGGGTGACCGGGTCCTCCCGGGTCCCGACGTGGCCTTTACCGCGGTCTACATGGCGGGGGCGCTCGCGCTCGTCGTCGTCGGCGCCCGGAACGGCTGACCGTACGCCCGCTCCCCACCTCGCGTCACCTCAATTCAACTTTCGGACCGCCGCGACGGCGTCCGTCCGCGCCCCCGCAGTTTCACTTTCATGACGGTGTTAACGAGGCTTTATATGATGGGCGGCGTAACCGACGGGCATGGCGACAGACGAACTCGAAGACCTGCCGGGCGTGGGTCCGGCGACAGCCGAAAAGTTGCGTGACAACGGTTTCGACGCCTACCAGGGCATCGCGGTGGCGAGTCCGGGCGAACTCTCGAACTCGGCGGACATCGGGGAGTCGAGCGCCTCGGACATCATCAACGCCGCGCGCGACGCCGCGGACATCGGCGGCTTCGAATCGGGTGCACAGGTGCTCCAGCGCCGCAAGCAGATCGGCAAGCTCACCTGGGGCGTCGAGGAGGTCGACAACCTACTGGGCGGGGGCGTCGAGACACAGTCCATCACGGAGGTGTACGGCGAGTTCGGGGCTGGCAAGTCCCAGGTGACCCACCAGCTCGCGGTGAACGTCCAGTTGCCCAGCGAGCACGGCGGTCTGGAGGGGTCCGCGATGTTCATCGACAGCGAGGACACGTTCCGGCCCGAGCGCATCGAGCAGATGGTCAACGGCCACGACGACGAGGTCCTCGAGGACACGATGGTGCTCCACGGCGTCACCGACGAGGACGCGGCCGACGCGGGCGACGAGGACCTGATGGACGACCTCGTCGAGGTCCTCCTCGACAACATCCACGTGGCGAAGGCGTTCAACTCCAACCACCAGATCCTGCTGGCCGAGCAGGCCCAGGAACTGGCCAGCGAGAGCCAGGACGAGGAGTTCCCCATCCGGCTGCTGTGTGTCGACTCGCTGACCGCCCACTTCCGCGCCGAGTACGTCGGCCGGGGCGAACTCGCCGAACGCCAGCAGAAACTCAACAAACACCTCCACGACCTGATGCGGGTCGGCGACCTCCACAACACCGCCGTGGTCGTCACCAACCAGGTCGCCTCCAACCCCGACTCCTTCTTCGGCGACCCGACCCAGCCCATCGGCGGCAACATCCTCGGCCACACCTCCACGTTCCGGATCTACCTGCGCAAGTCCAAGGGCGACAAGCGCATCGTCAAACTGGTCGACGCGCCGAACCTCCCCGACGGCGAGGCCGTGATGCGCGTCGAGGGCGACGGCCTGGTCGACGAGTAACCCGCGCCACGCGACTGTGGTCGGGCCGGGCCCCGACAGAACCGACAGTTTTTGCCGGTCCGGTGCCTTCGAGAGGTAGTGACGACCGACGCGGGCGACGGTTCGGACCCGGGCGAGGACGGCACGCGGTGGCAACTCGCGGTGGCCGCGTTCGACACCCTCCCGGCACAGGTGGCCGTCATCGACCAGCGGGGGACGGTCCTGGCGACCAACCGGACCTGGGACGAGTTCGGCACCCGGGCCGGCTTACCGGACCTCGACACGGTCGGCGACAACTACCTGCAGGTCTGTGACGGAGCCGACGACGAGACCCCCGGGTGCCCGGTTCGAGGTCGAGTGCGTCACGGTCGACCCGGCCTAGCCCGCGGCCACAACCGACTTGTCCGGGGCTCTCTAACGGCGTGTATGGCGATCACACTGTACCAGCTCGACGGCTGTCCGTACTGCGAGAAAGTCGCCGACCGTCTGGACGAACTCGGCGTCGACTACGACACCGAGTGGGTCGAGGCGATGCACTCCGAGCGCAACGAGGTCAAGCGCGTCTCCGGCCAGCGTGGCGTTCCGGTGCTCGTCGACGACGAGCACGGCGTCACGATGGCCGAGTCCGAACGGATACTCGAATACGTCGACGCGACCCTGGCCTGAAGCGGCGAGCCGCGACGCTCAGGCGTCCGGTTCCTGTTCGGTCGCGTCCTCGCTGTCGGCCGTGCTCGTCCCGGCCAGCTGGACGTAGACGATACCGGCCCCGACCGACCCCAGAACTGCGGGGTAGACGAAACCGAACACGGCCGTCAGGTACCGGTCGGGCGGGACGGTAAACAGCGTCCCGGACTGGAGCGGGCTCGCCATCTGGACCGTCACGAGGACCGTCCCCAGGAGCATCGCAGCGACGTAGCCGACCGCGAGCGCCAGCCCGAACCGCGTCACCCCGACCGGCGAGTCCGTCGCCGCCTCGTCCCAGTGGGTGACGGCGAACTCCCAGCCCGCCGCGACTAGCACGACCACCGGGACCCCGACGACCGCCTCGGCGACCGGCGTGACCGCGCCCGGGACGAGCCCCGTCGCCGCCGGGACGTTGTGCGCGTTGTAGACGACCAGGCCGACCAGCGAGAGCGGGTCGACGAGCGGGCCCGTCCCGAGCCCGCCCGGCGACGCGACCAGCAACACCAGCAGGCCCGTCACCCCGAACGCCACCGGCCCGCGGACGAAACCGGCCCGCCAGGGGAAGGCCACGAAGTCCTCCTCGATGACGACCGCCGCGCACTACTGGTCGGGCTCGAAGTCGAGCGCGGCGGAGTTGATGCAGTAGCGTTTGCCCGTCGGCTCGGGCCCGTCGTCGAAGACGTGGCCGAGGTGGCCGCCGCAGGTCGCACAGACGACCTCCGTCCGGCGCATCCCGTGGCTGGTGTCCAGGCGCGTCTCGACGGTGCCCTCCTCGACGACGTCGACGAAACTCGGCCAGCCGTGGCCCGAGTCGAACTGCTCGTCGGTCGAGAACAGCACCGTCCCACAGCCCGCACACCGGAAGTCGCCCTCGTCGTCGACGTCGAGGTACTCACCGCTGAACTTGGGTTCGGTCCCCCGCTCGCGCAGGATCCGGTACTCCTCGTCGGTGAGGCGCTCGCGCCACTCCTCGTCTGTCTCGGGGAGCTCCTCTCGCTCGTCCGCGTCTGCGTCGCTCATTCGACTCCCGATAGGCCCTCCAGCGGGAAATAGCGTACGCTCCGTCCGGCCCGCTGTGGCCACCGGGTTCGACGCCTCGCATACGGCATCGCCGTCGCTCGGAGGCGTTCGACAGCGACTGGGGCCGCCCGGATTCGAACCGGGGTGGCGGGCACCCAAGGCCCGAAGGATACCGCTACCCCACGGCCCCACACCCCGTGGTTCCCCGGCGACCGACGAAAGGGTTTCGTTGCGTGGTGGCCCGGCGAGGGGCGTCCTGCGGCCTCGCGACCCGAGAGCGGCCAGATGACGGCGGTCCCGACCGTGGTGACGACGGTGAACACGAGCTGGGGCGGGGCGCCCACGCGCAAGTGGTCGATGAAGCGGTAGCCGCCGGGCCCGTATCGTCTTGGGGTCGAGCGGCTCGGTGAACGTGCGGTCGCCGCGGATCACCTGGATGATGTCGATGTCGAAGTCGGTCTCGCGGAGCGCCTCCCTTATCGTCCGGTCGACCAGCGGCGAGTCCTCGCGGACGACCACCTCGGTGAGGTACTCGCCCATCTCGAACTCCGCGGTGAGGTCCCGCGCCACGGGGATGCGGGCGGGCGTGAGCCACCGCCCCACCGTCAGCAGGTAGGCCGTCCCGACCACGGTGGGGATGGCGCCCAGCTGTGTGAGGTACTCCTGGCCAGTCCGTTCAGCCGCTGGCGCGGCCGGGAGCGCGCGTCAGTCGTCGTACTCCTCGATGGTCGTCTGCGGGTTCGGCTCGATGCTCCGGATCATGTCCAGCGCGATCAGCTCCCAGGTCGCCGGGCAGACGACCGGCTCACCAAACGTCTCTGTGTACTGTCCCCGTTCCCTCAGTCCGAACCGGTAGTAACGGGTGCCCGCGCTGTGCTCGTGGGGTACCCCGGCGAAGTAGTAGGGCCAGGTCTGGGTGGCCTCCCTGGCGGGGTCGTCCGCGCCGGGGTCGGCCTTCACGACCGGGATCGTCTCGCCCTGGTAGGAGAACTCCTCGACCACGCTCAGGCCGTCGCGCTCGGCCCGCATGGCGTCTGTCGGTTCCTCCGTCCCGTCGAGGAGCTGGAATGGGAACATGTCGAACGTCTCGCCGTCGATGGACTGGCGGACTGTCAGTGCTGTCCCGGTGTTGCCCGTCCCCTGGACCGAACTGCCGAGGTGTTCGAAGGTCACGACGAACGGGTCCTCGCCGGGCTCGCGCCGCTCGTACCCGCCCTCGGTGAGTCCACTGCACTTCTCCGGGTCGCCCTCCCCGATGAATCCACCCGCCGGGGTCGGCGTCGGCGAGTCCGTCGGCGTCCCCGTGGGGGTCGCCGTCGCCGTCGTGGGATCGGTGGCCTGGTCGCCGCTACCACCGTTCGTGCCACCGTCGCCGCCGTCACCACCGCCACCGCCGCCGGACCCGTCGTTCGCGTCGCCGGTCTGATTGTCGTCGCCGAGACAGCCCGCCAGCCCGATCGAGGCTGCTGTGCCCGCGTGCAGGATGCGTCTGCGGGAAATCGGCCGCTCGGGCGTTCCTTCGCTATCATCGTCGCTCATGCGTCCAGACGTCTCCGGTTCACGACCCTTAACGTTTCGTGACCGGACGTCAGCGTCACGTTCGGGCAGGTCACGCGGGCGTCCGGCCCGCGCTACTTCTCGTCGCGCAACTCCATGTCCGCGACGATGTCGTAGGGGTCCCGGCCCGCGCGGACCCCGTCGAGCATGAGGAAGGCCTCGTCGGGCGAGAGGAAGTGGCGGGTCACCGCCCGGCCCAGCGGCGTCGGCTCCAGCCCGTCGATGAACCCGTACTCCAGCAGTTTGCCGAGGGCGTGCTTGGTGGGCGCCTCGCCGACCATCCGCTCGTTGAGGCGCTTGGCGGCTTTCCCGCCGACGACGACGTTGGCCAGCGTCTCCTCGACGGCCGCCCCCTCGTCGTAGCGGGTGACGACGTGCTCCATCTCCCCCTTGAGGAGTTTGAACGCCACCTCGTCCTCGGTCATCTCCTGACTCGAATGGTAGACGCCGTCGGGTTCGACGAGGACGTACACCCGACCCTTGTCGTGGTAGTCCGGGCGGCCGGCGCGGCCGAGCATCTGGTGGAACTCCTGGACGGTGAGCCACTCGATGCCCATCGCCAGCGAGTCGAACACGACCTGCGAGGCCGGGAAGTCGACGCCCGCGGCCAGCGCCGCCGTCGTCACCACGGCCGCCAGCTCCTGGTCGGCGAATTGCCCCTCGACGCGCTTGCGCCGCTTGTGGTCTAGCCCGGCGTGGTACGGCGCCGAGTCGTACGCTAACTTGCGGGAGATCTCGTGACAGCGCCGCCGGGAGTTGGTGAAGACGATCGTCTGGCCCCGGTAGCCCTTCGACGATTTCGTGTCGAAGGCCCGCCTGACCAGTTTGTTCTCGATGCGGACCTTCTCGCGGGCGTCCGCGAAGGTGACGTGGCGCTCGATGGGGACCGGCCGCTCCTCGAACTCGATGAGTTGCGCGCCGAGCTGGTCGGCCAGCTGGCCGGGGTTGCCGACCGTCGCCGAGAGGTAGACCCACTGGGTGTCGCCGGCTCCGCCCGCCCGCTTGCTCCGGGACGACGCCGTCGTCCCGCGCTCGCAGTAGTACTTCAGCCGCGAGATGAGCCCGTCGAGGCGGTGGCCGCGCTCGTCCTCGCCGAGGGTGTGGACCTCGTCGATGACGACCGTCCCGACGTTCCCGAGGTCCTTGCCCGTCCGGAGCGCGTGGTCGATGCCTTCGTAGGTACCGACGATGACGTCGGCGCCGGGGTCGAACCGGTCGCCGTCGTCGGTGATGCGGCTGGCGCCCACGCGCAGGGAGACGTCGACGATGTCGCCGTACCGCTCCTGGAAGGCCTCGTACTTCTGGTTGGCCAGCGCGACCAGCGGGACGAGAAAGAGCAGCTTCCCCTTGCCGTTGAGGGCGCGGTCGAGGCCGGCCATCTCGCCGATGAGCGTCTTGCCGGTCGCGGTGGCGCTGACGACGAGCTGGTCGCGGCCCTCGGTCGCGCCGTGCTCGACAGCGAGGCTCTGGACGGGCAACAGCTCGTCGAACCGCGATTCGAGGTGGGACTGGATCCCGGGGTGGAGGGTCAGCGAGTCCACGCGCACGGGGTCGACCTCGTCGACGGTGGCCGAGATCTCGTCGAACTTCGTCAGGTCCGGGTCCAGGTCGCCCTTCAGGAGGTTGGTGATCCGTTCGAGGTCCTGGACCTCCAGCAGGAGGTCGTAGAGCCGGTCCCGGGCGCTGCCGGTCATCTCACCCTGGTAGGCCAGTTCCCGGTCGAGTTCGGCCTTCGCGCAGTCGGGACAGATGTGTTCGTCGTCGGCCGCGATGGCCGTCTCCGAGGTGATCGGGGAGTACCGGCCCTCGCCGGCACAGAACCGGCAGGTCCGGACGACCTTCGCCTCGAGCTGGTAGGCGTCGAGCATCTCGCGGAGCCGGTCGCGCATCCGCCGCGGGGTCTGCTGGGAGATGCGGATCCGCGCGGCCGACCGCGCGAGTTCGACGAACAGGTCCGGGGGACGGGGCTGTTCGTCTGTCCCCTGCTTGACGCGCAGGCGGGCGGGCCGGGGCCCCGCGTCGGTTTCTTTGAGTTCCAGGACCGCGTGGAGCCGTCGCTGTCCGTCCCGGACGGCCGCGACACGGACGTCCTCGCCCTCGGCGTGACAGAACAGGGTGTCGACCTGCCCGACCTGCTGTGACACAGTCGTCTCTGGGGGCTACCGGTATTTGAGCCGTTCGGACCGGCCGCGGGCCCCGGCACCAACAGCGGGGGCGGGGCGTTCGTCCCGACTATGGCTCCGTGAGACGGCCGACGAATCCTTTTGTGTCTGACGGGTTTCCTGCCGGGTAGCATGGACGGGTTCGACGGCGCAGTCGACGGGTATTACGACGTCGAGGACCAGCTGTCGCGGTACGTTCTCAGTCGCGCGGAGTCGCGACTCAGGGGCGGCGACGGGCCCCTGGCCGACGTCGAGTCCCGGGCCGACGCCGATGCCCACCGCGACCGGGCCCGCTCGCTTCTACGAGCGGGCGAGGAGCCGAACCGCGCCGTTCGACGAGTCGCTCACCGTCTTCGACGTGGTCGGCGACTGCGACGTCCCGCACGCCCTGGCCGCGCTGGCCGCGCGCGGCGTCACCGTCGACCGCGAGGCCGGCGAGCCCTGATGGTATTCCCGGCGTCCGGCGGTCTGCGGGGTCAGCCCCTGTCCACGGGCTCGGGTTCGTCGTACTGGACCGACCAGCCGGGATTCACGCCACAGGCCTCGCGTTCGGTGTACTCGATGGTCGTCTCGGGGCCGATACGGGCGCCGCCCTCGACGGCCTCGACCCGGAGCGGCAGGTCCATCCGGCTGCCACAGCAGCCGACGTCGGTGAACTCGTCCCACTCGTCGCCCTCGCTCGCGCGGTCGTGGGTCTTCCGGAGCCACCCCCTGTAGTAGTCGGCCTCCAGCCTGTTGCGCCCGTGCCACCCGATGTCCGCCGGGAACGAGAGCAGGACTCGCGTCGCGACCGCCGCGTCGGCGTCCGTTCCCTCCGTGTCCGTCTCGGCCATGCCATCCTGTAGCACGCCCGCCGACATGGGCGTTCCGGCCCCCATGACGTGATACCGGTCGAGGGGAGTCCCCTCAGTTCGGTTCCGGGAGTTGCGCGCCGGTCTCCTCGATCCACGAGGAGCGGCGGTCGGACAAGCGGTCGCGGACCGCCGGGCGGTCGGCGGCGCGGTTGTCGCTCTCGCCGACGTCGGTCCGGAGGTCGTACAGTTCCCGGCGGCCCTCGTAGAAGCGGTGGATCTTCCACCGGCCAGCGCGGACGGCCGAGACGGGCGTCGAACAGCCGGCCACCGCCAGCCCGCCGAGGGCGCCGAGCCGCCCCAGCGCCGCGCGCCGACTGAGACCCGACCCCCCCGAGTCCCCGTTCCGTCCCCTGGATTCTGTCGCGCCTGTTCTCCGCGCGTCTCCGTCCTGTGCGTCGGTTCGCCGCGACTCGGTCCCGAGTGGGTCGGCCCCCCGCCGGTCGTCCATACTGGCTGTCACGTCGCCCGGACACATCAGTAGGCGGGTCCGTACCCCGGCGACGGGGTGTCGGGCGGACGCCTGGTGTTGGGTTTAAGCCCCTCCGGCCGCAACGCCGGTCCAATGGAAGGGAGACGGTCGGTCGCCCCGGGGGAGGGCGGCCACCCGCGGGGGCGACACGTGCGCGAACGAACCGTCACGTCCGGCGACGAGGGCGACAGCCCGCGGGACCACCGCCGGGTCCCGGGGGACAGACGACCGGTCACGGACGGCGGACGGCCGGTCACGGACGGCGGACGGCCGGTCGGGGACGGCGGGCAGTCGGTCACGGGCGACGGCCGGGCGGTCGAGTACTCGTTCGGGACGGTCGTCGACCACCTCGACGAGCCGGTTTTCCTGAAGGGAAGCGACGGGGGCTACGAGTACGTCAACGACGCGGCGGCGGCGCTGTTCGGCGTCGACCGCGAGCGGGTCGTCGGGAAGACCGACGAGGAGGTGTTCGACCCGGAGGTCGCAGCGGCGGTCCGGAGCGACGACCGGGTGGTCATGGAGACGGGGTCCTCGCGGACGGTCGAGCGCGTCGTCGGCAGCGGGGACGACCGGCAGGTCGTCCGGACGACGATGTACCCGTTCAGACCCGACGGCGAGGTGGCGGGCGTCGTCGGCATCGCGCAGGACGTCACCGCCGAGCGGCGGGCCAGCGACGAGCGCGAGCACAACGAGCGGGCGTTGCGCGCGCTCCAGCGGCTGGCCTCCGACCGGACGCTGAGCTTCGACGAGAAGCTGGGGCGCGCGCTCGCGGTGGGCCGGGAGCGCCTGGACCTGCCGGCGGCGTACCTGACGCGGATCGACGGCGACAAACAGACCGTCGTCGCGGCCGACGACGCGGCCGGGGCGCTCACCGAGGGGACGACGGTGCCGCTGTCGATGACCTACTGTCGGCGGACCATCGAGGCCGACGGCGTGCTCGCGGTCGAGCGCGCGAGCGACCAGGGGTGGGCCGACGACCCCGCCCACGAGGAGTTCGGGCTGGAGTGTTACCTCGGCGGGACGTTACGCGTCGGCGACCGGCGGTACGGGACGCTCTGTTTCGCCGACACCGAGGGGCGCGACCGGCCGTTCACCGACAGCGAGACGACGTTCATCGAGTTGCTCGTCGAGTGGGTGAGCTACGAACTGGAGCGCCGCGACCGCGAGGAGGAACTCGAACGCTTAGAGACTATCGTCAGTTCGGTCGAGGACGGCGTCTACGAGGTCGACACCGGGGGGCGGTTCCAGTACGTCAACCCGGCGATGGCGGAGCTGACCGGCTACGACGCCGAGACGTTGCTGGGCGAACACCTCTCGTTCGTCAGGGACGACGAGGAGACGGCGGCGGCCCTGGAGGCGCTGTTCTCGGGGGCGGCCAGCGAGCGCGCGGTCGAGTCGCGGGTCCAGCGCCGGCGGGGCCGGCCGGTCCCCTGCGAGGACAGCATGACGCGGCTGGACGGCCCCGGCGGGGAGGTGCGGGGCGTCGTCGGCGTCGTCCGGGACGTCACCGAACAGCAGGCCCACCGCGAGATGCTCTCGGAGCTGGTCGAGTCCTCGCGGTCGTTCATGCAGGCGCGCGACCGCGAGGAGGTCGCCGGGCTGGTCGCCCGCGCCATCGAGGAGGTGCTGGGCTTCGAGTTGAGCGTCGTCCGCCTGTTCGACCGCGAGGACGAACAGCTCGTCCCGGCCGGCTGGACCGACGCGGTCGAGGAGCGCGTCGGGACCGTCCCGACCTACGGGATCGACGAGGGCGGCCCCGGCGAGGCGTTCATCGACGGCGAGCCCGTCGTCGTCGCGGACACGGCGGCGCTCGACGACGGCCGCGAGCGGGCCGTCATCGAGTCGGCGATCCACCTGCCGATGGGCGTCCACGGGACGATCAGCATCGGCGCGACCGAGCCCGACGCCTTCTCCGACGTCGACCGGCGCGCCATCGAGTTGCTGGCGACGACGGGCGCGGCGGCGGCCAACCGCGCCAAGCGCGAACAGGAGACCCGCGAGACGCGCGAGCGCGTCGACACGCTCGTCGACCGGATCAACGGCCTCATCGAGAACACCGTCGAGGTGCTGGTCCAGAGCGGGACCCGCGAGGAACTCGAACGCGGGGTCGTCGACCAGCTCGTCGCCACCGACCCCTACGAGTTCGCGTGGATCGCCCGCCCGGACGTGGCCGCCGAGCGCCTCGACGTGACCGCCTGGGCGGGTGAGGTCCCCGCCCTCGCCGACGCGGTCGCTGACCACGCGGTCGACCGGGTCCGGGCCCGCGAGGACGGCGACCCCGCCGTGCGCGCGCTCGACGAGGAGCAACTGTGCGTGGTGACCGACCCCGGGGAGGTGCCGGGGGCGGTCCACGCGGCGGCCGCCGACGCGGGACTGGGGTCGGTCGTCGCCGTCCCGCTGGTCTACAGGGACGCCAGCTACGGCGTCCTGATGGTGTACGCGGGCGAATCCGACGCGGTCGCCGAGCGCGAACAGGTCGTCCTCGGGGCGCTGGGCCGGGCGGTCGCCAACGCCATCAACGCCATCGAGAGCGGGCGCATCCTCGCGGCCGACCGCGTCGTCGAACTGGAGTGTACGGTCCGTGACGACGACCTGCTGTTCGGGCGCCTCTCGGCGGCGACCGGCGCGACCGTCGAACTCACCGGCTCGGTCCACGAGGCCGACGGGAGCCTCCGGCTGTACATCACGGCGACGGGTACCGACGCCGACACCGTCCGGGCGTTCCTCGACGGCGACGACCAGGTCACGGCGGCGACGGTCATCACCGACCACGACGGCGAGGTGCTGTTCGAGGCGACGGTGACCGACTCGCCCGTCGAATTGCTGGCCGACCACGGCGCCGTCACGCAGGCGGTCACCGCCGAGGAGGGCGTCGTCCGCTACACGCTCGAACTCCCCTACGAGGCCGAGGCCCGCGAGGTGTTCGACCTCGTGGCCGACCGCTACGAGGGGACCGAACTCGTGGGCTACCACGAACACGAGCGGCCGGTCGACACCCGCCAGGCGTTCCGCGAGTCCGTCTTCGACCGGTTCACCGACCGCCAGGAGACCGCCGTCCGGACCGCCCACCTCGGGGGCTTTTTCGAGTGGCCCCGCGAGGCCGACGGCGACGACCTCGCGGAGTCGATGGACATCTCCCGGCCCACCTTCCACCAGCACCTCCGGGCCGCACAGCGCAAAGTCTTCGAGGAACTGTTCGACCCCCACGCCGGCGGCCGGGACTGATACTGTCGGCTGTAACTTCGTGAAGATATTCGCCACCCCGAGGTGGCGAACTTCTTTACAGACTTACAGCCGGCAGTATGACGAACAGGCCGTCCCCCGGACCGAACGGCCGCGGCCAGTGCGTCGGGACGGACGGCCGCGTCCATCCCCCGGATCGAACGCCGCGTCCGGCGCACCGGGGCGGGCAGCAGTCAGTACGTCCGGACTGACAGGGGCGGCCCGGCATGTCAGGAGTGATAATTGCGGTCTAGCCTATTAGTAGCTGTAGAGTCGATACCGGATGATGATGAGGGATCGGACAGACGATAGACACAAATCGAGCCGCGATCTGGCCGCGGATGGCGGAACGAGCGGGGCCGAACCCGCGGGGTCTCTCGGGGACCCGGCGGAGGCGTCGGAGTCGGACCTGGCGGACCTGCCGGAGTCGGAGCTCCGGGCCAGGTTCAGAGAAGTGCAAAACGAGCGGGACCGCGCCAGGGAGCGAGTCGGAGGGTTAGAGGAGACAGTCGCCGACCAGAAACACCGGCTGTACGACCTGGAGGGGTCGCTGGCCGAACTCCAGGGGGTCGTCGAGGCCAACGCGGCGGGGGACCTGACCCGGCGGGCGGACGTCAACTCCGACGTCGACGCGGTCGTCGAGTTCGTCTCCTGTTACAATCGGATGCTCGACGAGTGGAACGCGACCCTCAAGCAGGTCGACGAGTTCAGCACGGCGGTCGACGAGTCGACGAGCGAGGTGACCGACGAGATCGAATCCGTCGAGGACGAGAGCGAGCGGGTCAGCGAGTCCGTCGGCGAGATCGCCGAGGGGGCCAGCGAGCAAAACGGGCACCTCGACAGGGTCGGCGACGAGATGCGGTCGATCTCCGCGACGATCCAGGAGGTAGCGGCCTCGGCGACCGAGGTGGCCCAGACGACCGACGAGTCGGTCGTCCGCGGGGACGCCGCCCAGGAGGCGGCGAGCGAGGCCATCGACGACCTCGAATCGATGGAGGAACAGACCGCGGAGATGGTCGACCAGGTCGAGCGGCTGAGCGAGTTGATGGGCGACATCGAGGAGATCACGGAGTTCATCACCGAGGTCGCGGACGACACGAACATGCTCGCGCTGAACGCCAACATCGAGGCGGCGCGGGCGGGCGAGGCGGGCAGCGGGTTCGCGGTCGTCGCCGAGGAGGTCAAGAACCTGGCGACCGAGACAAAGGGAGCGACGAACGAGATCAAATCCACCGTCGCCGAGGTCCGCGAGCAGACCGACACCACCGTCGAGGACATGCACGAGACCCAGACGGTGGTGTCCGAGGCGGCCGAGGCGGTCGAGACGGCCATCGACCACCTGGACGACGTCGTCGACCGGGTCGAGGAGGTCAACGTCAACATCCAGGAGGTCGACGACGCGGTCGACGAGCAGGCACAGACCACCCAGTCGGTCGTCTCGATGGTCGACGAGGTCAGCGCGGTGAGCGAGGAGACCACCGTCGAGGCCGAGACCGTGGCCGACGCCGCCCAGAGCCAGACCGAGTCGCTCACCGACGTCTCCCGGGAGGTGGCGGCGATCTCCGAGCAGGCCGACCGCCTCGGGACGGCCTCCGCGCAGTTCACGACCGGCGAGCGCCAGCAACGCACCGTCGCGAAAAGCGACACCGTCGTCGACTTCTGGCACGCGATGGGCGGGGCCAAGTCGCTCCTGCTACACGACCTCGCACACGAGTTCGAAGACGAGTACGGCGGCGTCCACTTCCGGCTGTCGTCGATGGGGAGCTACGACGGCGTCCTCGACGAGGTCATGGCCGCGGCCGGAACCGACGAGATGCCCGCCATCGCCCAGATCAACGAGATCGGGGGCATGAAAGCCCGGACGATCGGCGCGTTCACGCCCGCCGAGACGCTCCTCCCGACCGCGACCCGCAGGTCGCTCATCGACTCCGTCTCCGATTACTACACCGTCGACGGGATGCTCCAGTCGGTGCCGTTCAACTCCTCGAACCCGATCCTCTGTCTCAACCGCGACGCGTTCGCGGCCGCCGGTCTCGACCCGGACGACCCGCCCGCGACGTTCGCCGAGGTGCGCGAGGCCAGCCGGCGTCTCGTCGACGCGGGGGTCTGTAACTACGGGATCACCTTTGCCAACTACTCGTGGTTCGTCGAACAGTGGTTCGCCGAGGCGGGCCAGGAGCTCGTCGACCAGCAGAACGGCCGGGCCGGGACGCCCACCGAGGCCTACCTCGACAGTGAGTTCGGCGTCGACCTGTTCGAGTGGTGGACCGGCATGGAGACCGACAACCTCTACCACAACACCGGCATCAAGGCCCGCGGGAAGGCGAAAAAGGCCTTCCACGACGAGCGCGCGGCGATGCTCATCGGGTCGACGTCGTCGCTGGGCGGCATCGAGTCCGGCGCCGACTTCGACCTTGCGACCGGCTACCTCCCCGTCCTGGACGACAGGAACGGCGTCCTCGTCGGCGGGGCCTCCCTCTGGGTCGGGGACGGCCTCGACCCCGCCGTCGAGTCGGCGGTCGGCGAGTTCCTGACGTGGCTGCTCGAACCCGAACAGCAGGCCCGCTGGCACCGCGAGACCGGCTACTTCCCGGTCTGTGAGGGCGCGGTCGACGTGCTCGAACGTGACGACTGGTTCGCCGAGAACCCCCACTACGCCACGGCGTTCAACCAGTTCCAGGAGTCTTCCGACACGCCCGCGACCAACGGCGCACAGATGGGCCCGTTCCCCGAGGTCCGGTCTCTCATCGAGCACGGCCGGGCCGACATGACCGCCGACGGCGACGTCGAAGCCCAGGTCCGCAAGGTCAACAACGAGGTCGAAGCCGAGCTGTTCGACTGGAACTCCCAGTCCTGATACTGCCGGCTGTAACTTCGTGAAGATATTCGCCATTCCGGGGTTGCGAAATTCTTTACAGACTTACAGCCGGCAGTATGACCGCCCGCCGGCCGCAGGTCAGATGCAACGGCCGCTGCCAGCCCGGTGTGACCGGTTCAGGGTTCCCGTCGATCGTCGCCGGGACGTTGCCCGCCGGCGGCAAGTGCTCTCCGGAGCGGCCACCCGCTCGCTTCCTTCGAGGCCTCCCTTCGGTCGGCCTCGCATCGGACAGATGGATACTTACCGCCCGGTCGCCAATCGACGACCGAACACGATGGCCGACGACTCCGCGGACGGGCCGGGCGGGACCCTCGAAGGGCCGCTGTGGACGGAACGCCACGCGCCGTCGCTGGCGGACCTCCCCCAGCAGTCGGTGCGCGAGCAGTTACAGAGCGTCGTCGAGGAGCCGATGAACCTGCTGGTCCACGGGCCGCCCGGCGCCGGCAAGACCGCCGCTGTCCGGGCGCTGGCCGACGAACTCCACGCCACTCCCGACGCCGACCTGGTCGAGATCAACGTGGCGGACTTCTTCGACATGACGAAGAAAGAGCTCGCCGCGGACCCGCGGTTCGAGCGGTTCATCGACGCGAAGCGGCGGCGCGAGTCCTCGAAGGCCGACCTCATCAACCACGTCCTCAAGGAGTCGGCGAGCTACGCGCCCGTCTCGGGGAGTCATAAGACGGTTCTGCTGGACAACGCCGAGGGCGTCCGCGGGGACTTCCAGCAGGCGCTCCGGCGCGTGATGGAACAGTACTACGAGGCCACGCAGTTCGTCATCGCGACGCGCCAGCCCTCGGCGCTGATCCCGCCGGTCCGCTCGCGGTGTTTCCCCGTCCCGGTGCGCGCGCCGACCCACGAGGAGACCGTCGCCGTCCTCGAATCGATCGTCGACGCCGAGGGCGTCGCCCACGACGACGAGGGCATCGAGTACGTCGCCGGGTACGCGGACGGGGACCTCCGGGCGGCGGTGCTGGGCGCCCAGACCACCGCCGAACAGGAGGGCGAGATCACCATGCAGACCGCCTACGAGGTGCTCGGGTCGCTGGGCACCGACGAGCGCGTCGGCGAGATGATAACCGCCGCCGAGGCCGGCGAGTTCACCGACGCCCGCTCGACGCTCGACGAGTTGCTCGTCGACGAGGGTCACAGCGGCGGCGAGGTCCTCGATGACGTGCTGACGGTCGCGCGCTCGCGGTACTCCGGGACCGACCTCGCGCGCCTCCACCGCCTGGCCGGCGAGGTCGACCTCGACCTCCACGAGGGGACCAACGACCGCCTCCACGTCGCACACCTGCTGGCCGAACTCGGCGAGTTCGACACCGGGACCGCCTGACTGCGCGCCGACGCAGGCCAGTCCTCGGCGGTCCGCCGTGCCTGGTAGAGAGCGTCCGAACCGTGGCGCCGGCCGGTTCCTCCGGGGGCTTCGAAATCCTTTTACGCGCCTCGGAGGGAGTTAGAGCCAACGAACCATGGATATCGACATCATCGAGGAGGACGAGAACCCCATGCTCCACCGGACGGACGTGCGGTTCGAGGTGACACACGAGGAGGCAACGCCCTCGCGGCTCTCGGTGCGGGACTCGCTCGCGGCGATGCTCAACAAGGACGCCGAGGAGGTCGTCGTCCACGAACTCGACACCAAGTTCGGCATGCGGACGACTATCGGCTACGCGAAAGTCTACGACAGCCCCGACTACGCACAGGACGTCGAGCAGGACCACATGCTCGAACGCAACAAGATCACCGCCGACGGCGAGGAAGGCGAGGAAGCGTAGATGCCCCGCCACGAGTTCTACGACGAGGACGGCACCACCGACCGCGAGCAGTGCCCGCGCTGTGGCGACTCCTTCCTCGCCGACCACGGCGACCGCCGCCACTGCGGGAAGTGCGGCTACACCGAGTGGGACTAGGCGGAAAGTAAGTGCGGCCACACAGAGCGGGAGGGACCCGAGAAGCGGTCAGTCGTTGACCTCGTCAAGTCGGTCGCTGACGACGAGACGGCCCTTGGCGGTCAGTTCGGTCTCCGAGAGGGTGTCGGCGGTGACCAGTTCCTTCGACTCCAGGGAGGCGACGGTCTCTTCGAGGACCGCGGTGTCGCGGGTAAACACGTCGGTGAGGTCGACGCGGTCCCCGGCCGGGCACAGCGCGACGAGCACCTCCTTCTCGCGGTCGGGGATCGATAGCGACCGGGCTTTTTCGAGGCGCTCGCGGTAGTCCTGGCAGACACACGGCTCCAGGGCCGGCACTTCGAGTCCGCCCCGGCCCCAGTCGACCCACCCCTCGTGACAGTGGAGTATCTCGCCGGGCCGCAACCCCAGCCGTCCGGCGAGCAGGACGACGTAACACCGTTCGAGCCGCCGCTCGACGCTGTCGGCGGCCAGCCACCCCGGTACAGCGAGTTAAACGCACCACAGGGCGTCCCGTGGGGATAGCGGCGTCAGTCGCCGAACGGTCCCATCCCGCCCATGCCGCCCATGCCGCCGCCCCCTTCCTGCATCTTCTTCATCATCCGCTCCATGTCGCCGTCGCCCATGCCCTGGAACTGCTGGAGCATGCGGTTCATCGCGTTGTACTGTTCGAGCAGTTCGCGGACGCGCTCCTCGGGTCTGCCCGACCCGCGGGCGATGCGCTCGACGCGGGACTTGCCGACGACGCGGGGGTTCTCCAGTTCCTCGTCAGTCATCGAGTCCATGATGACCTCGAAGTCCCGCAGGCGTTCCTTGGTGACGTCCATCGCGTCGTCGGGCAACTGGTCCATCAGCCCGCCGCCCATCCCGGGGATCATGTCCATCACCTGGTCGAGCGGCCCCATCTTGTTCATCGTCTGCATCTGCTTGCGCATGTCCTTCAGGGTGAAGTCCCCCTTCATCATGTCCTCGGGCTCCCACTCCTCGTCTTCCTCCTCGGTCTCGGCCATCGCGCGCTCGACGCGCTCGGTCAGCTGCTCGAGGTCGCCCATCCCGAGCAGCCGCGAAATGAACCCCGAGGGCTCGAAGCGCTCGATGTCCTGGACAGTCTCGCCGGTCCCGAGGAAGGCGATCGACGAGCCGGTCTCGTTGACCGCGGCCAGCGCGCCGCCACCCTTGGCCGTCCCGTCGAGTTTCGTGACGACGACGCCGTCGACGCCGATGGACTCCTCGAACTCCTGGGCCTGGTCTTTGGCGGACTGGCCCATCGCCGCGTCCAAAACGAGGAGGTTCCGGTCGGGCGCGGCCGCGGACTCGATCTCCTCGATCTGGTCGATGAGTTCCTCGTTCAGGGCGTCCCGGCCCGCGGTGTCGACGATGCGCACGTCGGCGTCCTCGGTCGCCGCCAGGCCATCGCGGGCGATCTCGACCGGGTCGTTGGCGTCGGGGTCGCCGTAGAAGTCGACCTCGGCCCGTTCGGCCATCTCCTTGGCCTGGTCGTAGGCCCCCGGCCGGTCGGTGTCGGTCTGGATGACCGCGGGCCGGAGCCCCTTCTTCGAGAACCACCACGCCATCTTGGCGGCGGTGGTGGTCTTGCCCGACCCGTAGAGCCCGGCGAGCAGGACCGTCTGTGACTCGAGGGGCAGGTCCGTCGACTCGCCGACCAGGTCCACGAGTTCGTCGTAGACGACGCGCAACACCCAGTCGTGGGCGGTCGTCCCCGCGGGCGGTTCCTCCTCCAGTGCGCGGGTCTTGATGTTGTCCGTCAGTTCCATCACGAGGTCGACGTCGACGTCGGCCTGCAACAGCGACCGCTGGATGTCCTTGACGACGTCCTCGACGTCTTCCTCCGAGATGCGCGATTTCCCCCGGAGGTCGTTCAGCGTGTTCCGCAGAGAACTCCCGAGGTCGTCGAGTACCATGGTGGCCCCGGCTACGCTACCGCGCCGGTAAAGCCTTGTTGTCGCGGAGTCGTGGCTTCCGGGGTGAGAAACGGGGGCTGGTAGTCATGCCACAACCAGTCCCCACACGGCTGATTCGTGAGGTGAGTTATCAACTTTCTGTTTACCACAGGTGTTGCGGGCCCAGCGACACTGATCTCCAGACCGGCCAGGGGACAGCGCTGACCGGCGTCCGCCGGCCGAGCGTCGGCCGGTCGGTCGAAACCCGAACGCTCAAACGCCGCCATCGGCTGGAGTCGGGTATGTCGCTGCTCTGGCGGCTGGGGTCGCTGCTGGGCCTGCTGGCGGTCGGCGTCGGCGCCCGGCAGGTCGGCCTGCTCGACGAGCGCCGCACCCGGTGGCTGACCGCGCTGGCGTTCTACGTCGCGCTGCCGGCGCTGGTCTTCGGGGCGACCTACGACCAGCGGGCCGGGACGCTGGTCTCGCCGGCGCTCGTCGTCGGCGTCACGGCGGTGTTCGCGACGATGGCCGGCGTCGCCTGGGCGGTCCACCGCCGCCACCCCACTCGCGCCCGCCGGAGCGTCGCAATCGTCCAGTCGTACCACTCGAACCTGGGGTTTCTCGGCGTCCCCCTGGTCGCGGCGACGCTCGGGGAGGCGGCCACCGCCGTCGCCAGCGTCGTCCTCGGGATCAGCCTCCTCCTGCAGGTCCCGCTGACCGTCGTCGCACTGGTCGGGATCAACGAAGCCGACGCCTCCGTCCGGGTCGAACTGGCCGCGCTCGCGCGGAACCCGGTGTTGCTGGCGCTGGCGGCCGGCCTCGCCGCAGCGGCGGTCGACCTCGCGGTACCGGCGGCCGTTGACGGCGCGCTCGGCGTCCTCGGCGCGCTCGCGCTCCCGGTCGCGTTGCTGGGCGTCGGCGCGTCGCTGCGGGTCGACCTGGCGGACCTGGACGCGGGCGCGACGGGGTCGGTCGTCGCGCTGAAGGTCGGGCTGATGCCCGCCGTCGCCTGGGCCGTGTTCTCCGTCCTGGCCGTCTCGCGGGCCGCCTTCGCCGCGACGGTCCTGCTGTTCGGGATGCCCAGCGCCGTCTCGACGTACGTCTACGCGAGCGAACTCGGCGGCGACGCCCGCTTCGCCTCGGTCAACGTCTTTACCACCACCGTCGCCTCGCTGGTGACCATCGCGGTCATCCTCCAGGTCGTCGGGTGACCGGGAAATCGGTGGTGTTTGTTTGGGCGGTTTGTCCCGCTACTGTCATCGTCGACACGGGGGACCTGCCGACCGCGCGCCGCCCCGACGACGTCATCTCAGAAGTACTGAATTACCTGCAGGCGCGGGCGGGGCACGACATCTCCACAGTTTCGACGACGACTTCGACGCGGTCCCGGGTATCACGCGTCTCGCGGCCCCG
This sequence comes from Halobacteriales archaeon QS_4_69_31, assembly GCA_003021655.1. GTDB lineage: Archaea > Halobacteriota > Halobacteria > Halobacteriales > Haloarculaceae > QS-4-69-31. The sequence goes on along the minus strand of PXRP01000026.1, from coordinate 108,164 downwards.
GAAAACCCCTTCGCGTGACTTTATCTCCGGCCCGGGCGTGGCGACGGTATGGCCTACCACCACCTCGACCCCGACGCGCTCGACCCGACGCCGGACTACCCCTGTGACCGCCGCGGGCTCTCGGACGCCGCGGAACTGGCCGCCCTCCACCTGGCCACCTACGAGATGGCCCCCGGCGAGCAACTGTCCCGGACCTACCACTACCACGAGCGCCGCGAGGAGGCCTTCTACGTCGTCTCGGGCCGCCTCCGCGTCGAGACGCCCGACGAGGAGTTCGTCGTCGAGGCCGGCGAGGTGTTCGTCGCCGAACCCGAGAGCCCCCACCGCGCGTACAACCCCGCCGGCGCCGACGGGCGCGTGCGGGTGCTCGGGACCGGCGCGCCCAAGTCCGACATCGCACGTCCCTACCCGGACGGGACGGCCGACTGACGCGGACGCGCCCGAGCAGGGCCCGGACCACACCACCCGTCCGGACCCGTCAGGGGGGTCACGGCAGCGCCGGCCCGGCGACGCGACCCCGAGACTGGTACCCTTTTGCCCCTGCCCGCCGGACGGACAGTCATGATGGACAAACACGACGTCCAGCAGGGCATCGTCGACAGCGGCGTCACGGCCGTCCTCCGCGGTATCGACGAGGACGACATCGTGCCCGTGGCCGAAGCGGTCCACGCCGGCGGCGTGCGGGCGCTGGAAGTGACGGCCGACGCCAAGCGGTGTAGCGAGATGATCGCGGCCGTCGACCGCGCGCTCGACGGCACCGACGCCATCGTCGGCGCGGGCACGGTCATGGATGCCGCGGCCGCCAGAAACGTCATCGAGGCCGGCGCCGAGTTCGTCCTCGCGCCGAACCTCGACACCGACGTCATCGACGTCTGCAACCGCGAGCAGGTCCTCGCCGTGCCGGGCGTGATGACCCCCACGGAGGCCGCCGCGGCCATGGAAGCCGGCGCGGACCTGCTCAAGATGTTCCCCGCCTCGACGGTCGGCCCCGGCCACATCGGCGCACTCCAGGGGCCGCTGGGCGACGTACCGGTCATGCCGACCGGCGGCGTCGACACCGACAACGTCGCCGACTACTTCGAGGCCGGCGCTGTCGCCGTCGGCGCGGGGTCGGCCCTGGTCGACTACGACGCCGTCGAACGCGAGGACTGGGACGGCGTCCGCGAGTCCGCCGCCGAGTTCGTCGCCGCCGTCGAGGACGCACGGGCCTGAGTCCGGGCCGTGAACCCCGCCGGGCCCGAGAGCGGACCGCACTCGCCCGGGCGCGGATCGGCCCGGACCGCCGACCGGACCACACCGGTGCACGGGTCGGTCCCCGCGACTCCCCGTCGACTCACCGGAGGGCGTCTTTCCGTTCGTCCTCGGAGAGGCCGACGCGGCCGACGGCGTGGGGGCTGCAGTTCTCACACTCGTAGGCGGTGCCGCCGTCGTCGTAGGTCCGGACCGGCACCTTGAACAGGAAGAACGCGTCCGTCTGGCGGCGCTCGATGATGGCGTCGGCGCTCTCGCCGCAGTTGGGGCACCACTCCTTGTCGGCGGCGGGTTCCTGCCAGGTGACCCTGTGGCGGCCGACGAAGGCGTCGCTGAACGCCTCGTCCTTGCTCGTCTGGATGACCGCCTCGGGCGGGAGCGGGTCCGACTCGACGACGTTGTCGAAGCCGCTCTCGGCGCCGGTCGTGACCGAGACGTACGGGCCGACGCTGACGCGGTTGTCCCGGCCGACGAAGTAGACGGTCACGTCCATGTCCCGACCCTCGATGCGGACCTCGTTCTCCCAGCCGGTCACGTAGACAGTCAGGTCGTGTCTCGCGCCCGAGACGGACACCTCGTTTTTCGCGCCGCGGACCGAGACGCCGTCGCGGGGGTCCCGCGCCTCGCGCGAGTGGTTCCAGCCCGTCACTGTCACCTCGTAGTCGTCAGGCGACCCAGTCGGTGCCGCGGTGTCGTCGTAGAAGACCTGCTCGGCGCCCGTCGCGTCGAGGGCGTCGGCCCCGCCGTACTCGACGAAGACGTCCTCGACGTCGGCGACCGCCACGTCGCCGTCGGCGTCCTCGACGTAACCGTCCTCGAGCGAACCGGTCACGACCGACGCGACCGACTCGTCGTCGGCCTCGCCGTTGGCGGCCACGTCCGTGAAGACGTATTCGGCGTCGTGGATCCTGAGCGTCCCGTCGACCCCGTCGGCGCCCACGAAGACGTCCCCGGCCCCGCGCAGGCCGACCGGCGTCTCGTGGCTGCCGGCGAGTCGGACGTCGCCCGAGTACTCTTCGGTCGGCGCGTCCCAGTTCCCGGTCATGCTGAGATCCCCTGTGGCACCCATGTTTCGACCCATCCCTGAAGTCTCTGGCGGCCGTCGTCGCCGCGTTCGGGGTCCGACCCCCCGCGACCGGGGGCTGTCGTGACCGAACGTGCAAAACAGACCCGAAGATACTTTACTCGGGAGCAGACTGATGAGTGACATGAAACGTCGAAGCTTCGTTCGCGGGAGTGTGGGCCTGGCAACGGGAATCGCGGTAGCTGGCTGTCTCGGCTTCGGAGGCGACAACGCGCCGCCGCCGCGGAAGGCGAAAGTATTCGAGAACGTCGACTTCTCGGGGACGACCATGGAGATCGAGTTACACCCGAGCCCCGAGGTCGAGTCCCGCGCGGAGGAAGGACAGAGCGACCTGGGCGCGGTGGCCGCCTCGCTCGCGCCGGTCGGCGTCGCGCGGGCGGCCAAGGGCGCCGGCAAGCGCGGCGCCGGCGGCTACAGTTCCGCGCCGCGGGGCCGCCACGGCTGGGCCGTCTGGCACGGCGGCAACTACGCCGACGACTGGCGCGACGACCACCGCGACGAACTCGTGATGTACTCGGCCGCCATCGCGACGCTGGGGTTCGCGTACCTCGGGAGCGACAACGCCTACGAGAACGACCCGCCGGGACCCGGCCCCGACGACGTCTCCTGGGACCGGACGTGGGACGACCCCGGCGAGGGCGAGACCCTGACCGTCGACATCGCCGAGGTCACGAGCGGGTCGAGCCCGAACGAGGGGTGGTACCGCGTCGGGACCGAACTCGTCTCCGCGGACGGGGACCTGAACTTCGGCTGGCAGGCCGCCGACTTCGAGGTCGAGAAGGAAGGCAACTGGGTGATGGACAAGGCCTGGCACGTCAAACCGCGCGTGTGACTCACTGACACGCGATGGGGCCCGACAGCACCGACGCGGGCGGGGACCGGCGTTCCGGCACGCCGCCGGGACGAGCGGACGGCCCGCCCGCCGGGGACGAGGGTGGTCACACCGCCGGGGAGCGGCCGCTGTCGGACGGTGGGCACGCCAACGGGAAGAAGCCGCTGTCGGGGCCGGCCGGGCTGACCGACCGGCGGGTCATGCTCGGGCTCACGTTCGTGGTCGCGTTCTGTTCGATCGCGTACGAACTCGTCTACTCGGAGTTCCTGACGGTCTTCTACGGCGGGACGGTCCTGCGGTACTCGATCACTATCGGGCTGTACCTGTTCTCGATGGGCGTCGGCGCGTTCCTGTCGACGTACCTGGCGGACCCGGAGTCGAACTTCCTGCGGACGGAGGTGTACCTCGCGTTCGCCGGGCCGGCCGGCGCGGGGTTCATCATCGCGCTGAACTCCGTCCCGGACGTGGTCTTCCCGGGGAAAGCGCCCCTGACGCTCGCGCTGGCGCACGTGCCGATCCTCGTGGTCGGCCTGCTCTCGGGGTTCGAGATCCCGCTGTTGAACGACCTGGTCGACCAGCGCGAGCGGACGGTGTTCGCGACGCTGGGGCGGCTCTACCCCCGGAGGGTCGTCCGCCGGCTGCTGGCGGCGGGGTTCGACGTGGCCGAGCCAGCCGCGACAGACGGCGGGTCCGACGGCGAGTCAATCTCGGAGGTGCTCGGCGTCGACTACCTCGGGAGCCTCGCCGGCACGGTCGGCTACGCGCTAGTGCTGTACCCCAGCTACGGGCTAGTGGTCGCGGTGGTCGTGCTCGGCCTCCTGAACGCGCTGGCGGCGCTGGCGTTCGCGGCGTGGCTGGCGTGGGGCGAGCGGGCGGCCCCGGCGTCGGGGTCGAGGTCACTGGCCGGCTGGCGGGCGGTCGTGCTCGCGGGGCTGGTACTGACGGGAACCTACGGGGGCTTGGTCGCCAACGCCGGAGCCGTCGACCGGGCGGTGACCGGCGCCTACATGGGCGACCGCATCGAGAGCGAGTACCTCCCCGGCCGGGCCGAGGTGACTGTCACCGACTTCGACCGGACGCCGTACCAGCGGGTGACGACCTACGAGCGGGAGGTCACCGGCCACGCGGGCACGGAGACGTGCCTCCGGCTCGACCAGGCGGTCCAGCTGTGTGACAGCTGGGCCGACTCCTACCACGCGGGGCTGGTCGACGTGCCAATGAGCACCTTCGAGGACCCCTCCTCGGTCGACGTGTTGCTCGTCGGCGGCGGCGACTACGTCGCCGTCGACCACCTCCGGGCGTACAACGTCTCTGTCGACCAGGTCGATATCGACGGGGAGTTCCTCAACGCCACCAAGGACCGGCCCTACTTCGAGCGGTTCCACGACGACGCCTACACCTACGACCGGCTGAACACGACCGTCAACGACGCCTACACCTACCTCCGGCACAGCGACAAGACCTACGACCTGATACTGCTCGACGTCCCCGGCGTCCGTAGCGAGGACTCGCTGGCGCTGTACTCGACGGAGTTTTACACGCTCCTGCGCGAGCACCTCACCGACCGCGGCGTCGTCGCGACGTGGGTCTACTCGCGGAGCTGGTTCCCCCAGCACCACAAGGCCTACGTCAACACGGTCACCGAGGCGGGCTTCGACCGCCGTCTGGCGTACTCGGTGTACGACGACCTCGACGGCGACGGCAAGACCGAGCGCGGCGAGCGCTTCTACCTCCTCTCGGACGACGCGACGCCGACGCCGGACCTGAGCCGCGCCAGGAGCGACCACCTCGACGCGACCGCGGCCCGCTACGGGGAGTGGTCCTGGCGGGCGTTCCCCCACTACCGCGGCGTCGAACCGAACAGCGTCTTCGACCCCAACTACGACATCATCGTCAAACTCTGACAATGCAACGAGAGACCCTCCAGTTCGTCCACAGCAGGCGCCCGCCGGCCGACGACCTCCGGGTGTTCGACTCGCTGACCCGGGAGTTCCTCGGCGTCGAGTTCACCTTCCGCGTGATCGGCAGTTCCCACTTCGTCAGCGCACCCGCCTTCGACTTCTACGAGGTCTCGTCGTGCGAACCGGTCGACGGCGACGACGTCACGACGCTCGCGCTCGACGAGGGACCGAACACCACCACGCTAGCCGACGCGGGCGGCGGCCTGAACGGCGACCGACAGCACGCCGGTGGCGACCGACAGTGTGCCCCCGACGACGGTCCGAGCGCCGACGTCAACGGGCAGGACGCCGGCGACGGCCCCGCTCGCATCCGCTTCGAGTCCGGCGGGCTGTGCTGTGAGACGGTCGTCGACCGCCGCCCGCTGTCGGCGTTTCCCGACGGGGCGTCGTTCGACCTCTCCTACCGGTTCGGCGCCGACGCGGTCACGACCGTCGACGTCGGCACCGACCGCTACGAGACCTACCACACCTACCCCGAGTTCGACCTCGCGCTGTACACCTGCACGGTCTTCGAGGAAACCCCGCCGGCCACCGGGTCCGCCGCCGCGAGCGACGCGCTCTCCGGGCGCTCGCTCACGGACTGAGACGGACCGGCCGATCCGCGCTCGCACACTGACTGGGTCAGGCCGACCGACCCGCGCTGACGGACCGGGACGCGCCGGCCGACTCGTGGTTCTCCAGGTGCTCGGGACAGAGGCTATCCGCCCCGGCCCCCAACCGCCAGGTATGGAGGTCGATTGCGAGGGGTGTGCGGGCTGCTGTCTCGACTGGCGGCCGCTCGCTTCCGACCCGTCCGACCACGAGGGGCGGGGCCCCTACGAACCGCTCGACGACACGTACAACCTCGCGCCGGTGTCGGGCGACGAGGTGCGGGCGTTCCTGGACGCGGGGTACGGCGATGCGCTCGTGCCGCGCCTGTTCCGGGCCGAGAGTGGTCCACAGGTCACCGTCGGCGGGGTCGACATCGCCGCGGTCGACGGCCGGCCGGCCTTCCTGGTGGGGCTCCGGAAGGTCCCCAAGCCCGTGGCCCCGTTCGGGACGGCGCCGCGGTGGCTGCCGACCTGTACGTTCCTGGACCCGGCGACGCTGCAGTGTCGCCTCCACGACACCGACCGCTATCCGGAGACGTGTTCGACCTACCCGGGGACGAACCTGGCGCTGGGCGTCGAGACCGAGTGCGAACGCGTCGAGGCGGCCCACGGCGGGGACCGCCTCGTCGACGACGAACCGCCCGGGGACGCGGCCCCGCTGTTCGGGCCCGCCGCCCTCGGCGCACGCGTGTTCGTCCACCCCGACCCCGACCGGGTCGCGGACGCGGTCGACCGCCTCGCAGCGGGGTCGCCGACCCGCGCGGACCGCGTCGAGTTCCTGGCCGTCGCCGCCGCGTCGCGCCCCGGAACGCCCGACGTCGACGAGGACCGGTACGAACGGGCGAGAGAGCGGGCTCGCGAGTCGCGGTCGTGGGTCACGGCGGCGCTCGCAGAGTGGGGCGAGCGGGCGGGCGAGCGCGGCGACCCGGCACCCGACCCGGGCGTCGCCGAGGCCGTCGAGGACGACCGCGGCGCACCCCCGACGCCCGGCTGGGAGCCCCCCTGAAGGGAAACTGACTTACCGCCGCCAGCGGGAGAGTAACGTATGCAAGCCGTCGTTCTCGCCGGAGGGTACGCGACGCGTCTCTGGCCCATCACGCGGGACCGCCCCAAAATGTTGCTGCCGGTCGGGGAGACGACCGTCATCGACCGGGTGCTGGGACAGCTCGAGGCCGACGACCGGATAGACGACGTCTACATCAGCACGAACGAGCGGTTCGCCGACGGCTTCGAGGCCCACATCGCGGACAGCGGCTTCCGGAAGCCCCGATTGAGCATCGAGGACACGTCCGACGAGGGCGAGAAGTTCGGCGTCGTCGGCGCGCTCGCCCAGCTCGTCGAGCGCGAGGGGATCGCCGACGAGGACCTGCTCGTCGTCGCCGGCGACAACCTCATCAGTTTCGACATGGCGGAGTTCGTGGACTTCTTCGAGTCGTCGCCGGGGCCGGTGCTCGCGGCCTACGACGTCGGGTCGCCCGAGCGGGCGTCGTCGTATGGCGTCCTCTCGCTGGACGGCGACCGCGTCACCGAACTTCAGGAGAAACCCGCCGACCCGCCGAGCACGCTCGTCTCGATCGCCTGCTACGCGTTCCCCGCCGAGGCGGTCACCTTCGAGGAGTACCTCTCTGACGGCAACAACCCCGACGAGCCCGGCTGGTTCATCAGCTGGCTCGTCGACCGCGAACCCGTCTCGGCGTTCACCTTCGACGAGGCCTGGTACGACATCGGCACCCCCGAGAGCTACCTGGAGGCGGTCGCCTGGCGCCTCGGCGGCGAGAGCCTGGTCTCGGACGCGGCGACCGTCGAGAACACCGACCTCGGCGAGAACGTCCACATCCTCGGGGACGCGACCGTCGTCGACTCCACGGTCGACGATTCGGTCATCTTCCCCGGCGTGACCATCGAGGACTGCACGGTCAGCCACTCGATCGTCGACACCGGCTCACACCTCTCGAACCTCGACCTCTCCGAGGCGCTGATCGGAGCCCACACCCACATCGCCGACGGTCACCGCGGGTGAGGACCCGACCCGCTCCGAGCTGACCGCCGCCGCGCCGACGGCCACTGTGTGTGGCTGCTGGCGCTCACCTCCATCGCGACCGCCGTCGGTGCGTGACGGGCTCACGCGGCCGTGACGTCGGCGTCGGCGTCGAAGAGGTGGACCGCTATCTCGCGGGCGACCGCGACGCCCTCCCGGGCCGGGAGCGCGACCGTCTCGGCGTCGACCCCCGCGGCCCACTGTTCGTACTCCTCGGCGTCTGCGAACGTCTGGATGTAGCCACAGACCTGCCGGTAGACCGCCTCCAGGTTCGGCTCCCCGCCCTCGTCGAGGTGGTCGGAAACCCCCAGCGAGACGACCGCATCCTCGTGGGAGAGGTCGACCCCGTCCTCGCGGACCCGGAACTCGACGGTCTCCTCGCGGACGGGCGTGGTCGACCGCACCGTCCCCGTCTCGCCGACGATGAACGGGTAGGCCAGCGGGTCCAGCACGCAGATGTATGTCATCTCCCCGTCCGCGCCCACGAACGCGTGCTCGCCGTCGGGGGTCGTACAGAGGTCCTCGACGGTCGGCCGACGGTCCCGGGTCGCGGCGAGTCCCGCCCGCATCCCCTCGACCCACTCCCGGCCGTCGGTCGGCGGGTCGTCGATGCCGTACAGCGTCGCGAACCGCTCGCCCAGCGCCGGCGGGAGGGCGATCTCCGACAGGGTAGTCTGTGGTCCGATTCGGTCTGAATTCGGGTCCTCGGTCGACATGCGACTATGCTTTGGAAGAGAAAGCTATTAAGCTGTGGAGTCCAAAGCTTCGAAGCAGATGTCCGAACCCGAAGCGATGGCGGAGATGGACTGTTCGCTGTCAGACCCGGCCTGTTACTGTCTGCTGTCGGACGTGATGGAACTGCTGGGGCGCAAGTACGTGATGGACATCGTCTGTATCGTCGGCGCCCACGGGACGGTCCGGTTCGGGGAGATCGAAGAGCACCTGCCCGGCGCGAGCACGTCCACGCTGTCGACGCGGCTGGACGAACTCGTCGAGGAGGGACTGGTCGAGCGCGAGCGCTACGCCGAGATCCCGCCCCGCGTCGAGTACTCGCTGAGCGAGGAGGGCCGGGAACTGGCCGAACGGTTCGAACCCGTCTTCGAGTGGGCGGCCGACCGAGCCGAGACCGTGGAGTGACAACGACGGCCCCGGCCGACCGGTCACTCCAGCCAGGCGTCTTCGACCTGGATGGTTCCGCGTGTGCCGTCCCACTCGGTGTCGTAGGCCAGCCGGATCGGCCGGTCCATGTGCGGGCCGTCGGTCACCAGCGTCTCGAACTCGCCGCCCTCGCCGAGGAGGTGGACGCCGTACTCGTCGTTGAGTCGCTCCAGGGCCGCGAGCGCGTCGGCGTCGAGGGTCCGGCCGAGCCAGGACTCGTCGAGGCCGGCGGCGGCGACGCGGATGACCCGGACCTCGAAGCCGGCGTCGAGCATCGCGTCGGCGAGTTCGCGCGGGTCGCGTTGCCACAGCGGCGCGAACAGGTCGGCGCCGAGGCGCTCGCACATCGCCTCGATCCGGGAGGTCTGGTACTCGCTCTCGACGGCCCCGGCGGTGACGCCGGCGAGACCGCCCGGGCGGTCGTCCAGGTCCGCGAGCGCGGCCTCCAGTGGTTCGAGTTCGCTGTCGCCCTGCGCGCCCGAGTCGACCGTCCCGTCGGCCCCGAAGTCGTCGGGTTCGACCTCGACGAGCCCGATTCCGATGCTCTCGGCGGCCAGTCCCGCGAGCCGCGTCGCCGGGACGTGGTACATGTACGAGTCGCCCTCGGGGTGGACGGTGACCAGCCGCTCGACGGGGAGGCCGCGTTCGAGCGCCCGGTACAGCGCCCACGAGGAGTCCTTGCCGCCCGAGAAGAGACTCACCCACGTACCGTCGTCGGCGCCGACCCTGTCACCGTTGTCCGCGCCGACCCCGTCATCGGCGTCCGTGCCGACCCCGCCGACCCCGTCACTGCCGTCCCCATCGTCCGCGCCGACCCCGTCTCCGTCGTCGGCGTCCCCGTCACCGTTGTCCGCGCCGGTCCCGCCATCGGCGTCCCCGCACGCGTCGGAATCACTCATAGACACAGGCGGGCCGTCGACAGGGGCCGCCGGCGGGGTGGTCGGCGCCCGTCACTGGCGGTCGCGGTTGGCGGCGAACTCCTCTTCGATCTCCTGGCTGCTGACGTAGGAGGCAAACCGGACGCCGAGGAGGCTGACGACGACGCCGACGACGATAAAGAGGGTCAGCCGCGTCTCGGGTGCGAGGGTCACGCCCTCGAACGCGACGGGGCCGACCTCCATCGAGCCGACGGTGAACGACTCGAAGACGCCGGTGAGTTCGAGCAGGAACGCCGAGAAGCCACGAATAACGAGGCCGACGGCGACGGCGCCAAAGGGGAGGTTGAGGTAGGCGCTCCGGACCCCTTCCCGGCGGATGAGTTCGTCGAGCAGGCGGCCGGTGCTGGCCGCGAGCGCGGCCCCGGTCAGCCAGGGGACGCTGTCGAAGGCAAAGCGCAACCCCAAGACCGCGGGGCTCTCGGCCGCGGTGGCGGAGACGCCGGCGGCGCCGGCGAAGACGCCGACGATGGCCAGCCCCGCGGCGACGACGTACGTGACCAGGGCCACCTGGCCGGAGTACAGCGCCTCGCGGACCTGGCCGGGGAGCGCGGCGAGGTAGGCGTCGACGCCGATCCCCTTGTACAGCAGGAAGAGGCCGACGACGGCGACGATGGCGCCGGCGGCGACGCCGGGGCTGGCGACCATCCAGAGGACGGGGTAGGCGATGAGCGCCAGTCCCGTCGGCACGAGGACCGTCTTGCGGAGTTCCTCGTCGGCGAGGAACTGCTTGAGCAGGTAGTAGGTGGACTCGATGTCGCGCGCCTGGCGGACGACCACGCGGTCGACGGCGTCGACGGTGAGACGGGACTCGATGATGGGGACCAGCCGCTCGTCCTCGGCGCTGTCGACGACGACGACCGCTCCCGAGGGGTCGAACTCTTCGATGAGGTCCTCGACCTGGCGGGCGATGGCTCTGTCGGCCCCGACGGCGTCGCCGCCGCCCGAGAGGACCGCCACCTCCGCCGTCTCGCCCTCGGCCGACAGGTCGGCGGCCACCCGGAGCCCTTCGAGCAGACAGTTGACCTGGCTGTCCTCGGGGTCTGTGACCCCGACGTCGACGACGAGTGACTCGACGGCGTCCCGACCGACGACCGGTGGCTCCGTCCCACCGACGAGGTCGCCCGCGCGGTCGATGCACGCGACCAGCGTTGTCACATACTGAAGCAAACGACGGCGCAATAAAAATCTCGCGCCGCTGTCACTGTCGGTGACCCGGACCTTCGAGGGGCTACCGCCGGAACCGGATCCCGTCGATGTCGCCGTCGAGGGTGGCCGCGGCGCCGGCGCCGAGCGCGGCCGCGACCCGCCGGGCGCCCAGTTGCAGGCGGTCGCCCAGTCCGCGCTGGGGCTGGAACTCCTCGACGGTCACCGGTTCGCCCAACCGCTCCTCGAGTGCGTCCTCGACGTCCCGGCGCGGGCCGAGTTCGTCGACCAGTCCGATGTCGGCCGCGCGCTCGCCGAGGTAGACCCGGGCCTCGGTGTCCGCGACCGCGTCGGGGTCGAGGTCCCGCCCCTCCGCGACCGTCTCGACGAACTGGTCGTAGTAGTCGTCGACCAGCCCCTGGATGTAGGCGCGTTCGTCCTCCTCGATCCGCTTCAGGGGCGTACCCGCGTCCTTGTACTCGCCGGCGGTGAACTGCTCGTAACTGACCCCCAGGCGGTCGGCCAGGTCGTGGACGTTCACGCGCGAGCCGATGACGCCGATAGAGCCGACGAGCGTCCCCTCGCGCGCCCACAGTTCGTCACAGCCACTCGCGATGTCGTAGCCGCCGCTGGCACACAGGTCCGTCGCGTACCCCACCGCCGGGCCGTCGAACCGCTCGACCGCAAGCCGGATGTCCTCGCTCGGGACGATCTCCCCGCCCGGCGTGTTCAGTTTCACCAGGAGCGCGTCGACGCCGGAATCCTCGTCGGCACGCTCGACCTGGTCGACGATGTCGTCGGCAGTCGCCGCGGTCGGACTGCTCGGGAGCGGCCCGCCGCCGCTGTCGCGGGTGATCGGCCCCTCGACGGCGACCTCGGCGACGTTGTACGGCGCGGCCAGCCGCCCCGCCAGCGACCCTCCGAGCCGGAGCCCCGCGACGGCCGCGACGACCACGAGGACGACCCCCAGCAGTTCCGAGAGACCGGTCGGATACCGCACGAACACGAACCAGGCGGCGGCCGCCGCGACGGCCCCGACGAGCAACGCCACGACCGCACGAGCGACTGTGCTTGCTGTGCCCATGGGGGCCGAACGCGGGGCCGGACCGAAAACGTACCGCCCGCTCTTCGTGTTCTCGCCGCCCGCGTCGCGGTCGGGCCCCGGCGGGTCGTCGCGTCGCAGTCGCGTCCCACGCCGGGTCGTCGCGTCCGGACGGTCCCCGCTGGAGGCGTCACGTGCCGACCGGCAGCCGCCCGTCCCTGGAAGTCTCAAGCGGAACCGGTCCCCGAGAGGCGCTCACTCTTCCCGGGCAGCGACGGCGTCGGCCAGGTCGCCGAGCGCCCGGCGCGCGAGGCGTTCGCGGACGGCCGCGCGGTCCCCCTCGAACCGGTAGCGCGCGACCGTACACGTCGAGTCGCCCGACCCCCAGGGCGCGGCGTAGGCGACGCCGACGACGCCGGTACCGACGGGCGTCTCGGCCGACCCGCCGTCGGGTCCGGCGACGCCGGCGGTGGCGACCCCCCAGGTGGCGTCGGCGGTGTCGCGGGCCCCGCGGGCGGCCGCGCGGACGGTCGGCTCGCTGACCGCGCCGTGGTCGTCCAGCGTCTCGCGGGGGACCGCGAGCAGGTCCCGGAGCGCGTCGTAGTCGTAGGGGACCAGGACGCGGTCGAGGTAGTCGCTGGAGCCGGGGACGCCCGTCAGCAACGCGCCGACCAGGCCGCCGGTCGACCCCTCGGCGACGGCGACTGTCTCCCCGCGGTCCCGGAGCAGGTCCCCCACCCGCTCCTCGACGGGCGGGTCGCTCGCGAACTCGTGCATACGCCCACCGACGGCGGGCGAGGCCAAAAGCCCACGGACACTCGCAATGAGTGGTGTTCACAGGGTGTCACACGACGGTTCCCGTCCCCGTTCTTCGCTTCACCGATCCGCCCAGGACAGGGCGCGTCTCTTACAGAACGACCTCTTTCACTCGGGTCGGACCGAATCGATCGGTGCACGTCGACTCCGTGATTCATCCTCGATAGTCCTGAAACCAACCACCGTGGGAACCAAGGGTCGCGCGCGCCCGAAAAACGGTGCGATGGACCCGGGCGCGGAGGGGACTCCTCCGGCAAGCAACACCCCGGTGTCCCGCCGGTCGACGACCCGAGCGGCCGACGGGGGTGTCAGCGAGCGCGTCCTGGGCAGGTGACCGGTGCCTGTTCGGGTTCGGGAGTCTCGTCGGTGCCGGCGATTTAAGCGTGCCGCGTCGATACGGGTGACAAATGGACTACGAGACGCCGCAGTTCTACCGGGTGATGCGGTACGCGGCGCGGGCCGACCGCGACGTGGTCGACATGGTGAGCGGGAGCCCCGACTGGGAGCCGCCGGACGCGCTCCGGGCGGGGCTCCACGAGTACGCCGACGCCGACCCCGACCAGTTCCGGTACGGGCCCAGCGTCGGGCTGACGCCGCTGCGCGACGAGACCGCCGAGCGCCGCGGCGTCGACCGCTCGCGCGTGCTCGTCACCAACGGGGCCGGCGAGGCCAACTACCTCGCGATGACCGGCGCCGTCGAACGGGCGAGCGGCTCCCAGGTCGTCCTCACGGACCCGGTCTACCCCTACTACGCCGGCCGCGCGAACATGCTCGACGCGCCCACGCAGTACGTCCCGGTCGACGCTGACGGCCACCTCGACCCCGAAGCCGTCCGGGCGGCCGCAAGCGAAGAGACCGCGGCCATCGTCGTGAACACGCCGAACAACCCGACCGGCGCGGTCTACCCCCCCGAGACTATCGCGGAGCTGGTCGCGGTCGCCGAGGCCCGCGATGCCGTCCTCGTCTGTGACGAGGTGTACGACCACTTCGACTACACGGGGACCTTCGAGAGCGCGCTCGCCCGGGAGTCGGACCACGTCGTCGTCACCAACGCCGTCTCGAAGTCGATGGCGGTCACCGGTCTGCGGGTCGGGTACGCCGTCTTCCCGCCCGAGGAGGGCCCGCTGGGGGAGTTGCTCCCGGCCGCGCGCACCCGGCACATGCTCACCAACGTCACCGGGAGCCGCCCCGCCCAGTCGGCGGTCCTGCACGCGCTCCGGGAGACGCCGCCCGACTACTACGAGCGCAACCGCGAGCGGGTCCGCCGGCGCATCGAGACGTTCACCGACGCACTGGCGACCGCGGGGGCCGACTACACGCGACCCGGGGGCGCCTTCTACGTGCTGGCCCGGTTCGCCGACTTCCCGGGGACGATGGACAACGTTGAGCGCCTCGTCGACGAGGCCGGCGTCGCGGCGATGCCCGGCGAGGCCTTCGGCGAGGCGCGCGCCGAGTGGCTCCGGTTCGCGCTGGTGACCGCGCGCGTCGACGAGGCGGCCGACCGTCTCGTGGACTTTTTCGGCTGAGCGGGCTCGCTCGCGCGGACCGCGGCCGATAAGTGCGGCCGCGCCCAACGCGCGGATATGCAACAGCGCGAACTCGGTTCCTCGGGCGTCGAGGTATCGGAAGTGGGCTTTGGCGCGTGGGTCGTCGGCACCGACTGGTGGGGCGACCGCAGCCGCGAGCAGGCCGTCGAGATGGTCCAGCACGCCCTCGACCGCGGCGTCACCCTCTTCGATACCGGCGACGTCTACGGCCACGGCGACTCCGAACGGCTGGTCGGCGAGGCACTGGCCGACCGCCGCGACGAGGTGACCGTCTCGACGAAGGTCGGCTACGACTTCTACAACAACCCCCAGGCCGGCCACGGCGAACTCCCCAAGCGGGTCGACCCAGAGTGGGTCGAGACGGCACTGGACCGCTCGCTCGACCGCCTCGACATGGAGTACGTCGACCTCCTGATGCTCCACAACGCCAACGTCGACGAGGTCGACGCCGACGTGCTGGAGACGCTCGACGAACTCCAGGAGTCGGGCCGCGTCGACGCGGTGGGCTGGGCGCTGGGCCCGTCGATCGGCTGGCTCGCCGAGGCGTCGATGGCCGTCGAGGAGGGGTTCGACGCCGTCCAGCTCGTCTTCAACGTCTTCGAGCAGGTGCCCGGCCGCCACGCCATCGAGGCGATCCGCGAGTTCGACGCCGACACGAGCCTGATCCCGCGGGTGCCCCACTCGTCGGGACTGCTCAACGAGCAGGTCACCCCCGAGACCGAACTCGGCGAGGGCGACCACCGCGCCCACCGCCCCGACGAGTGGTACGAGACCGGCTGGGAGAAAGTCGAGGCGCTACGGTTCCTGGAGCGCGCGGACGCCGACCACCCCGACGAGACCCGCACGATGGGCCAGGCGGCCATCCAGTGGCTGCTCGCCCACGGCGAGGTGGCGACGGTCACGCCCACATTCCGCACGACCGAGGACATCGACGAGTGGGCAGCGGCACCCGACACGCCGGCGCTCTCCGAGGCGGAGTTCGAGCGCGTCGAGGAGCTGTACCAAAAGAACTTCGGCGTCGACCGCGACGACGGGATGGACGCGCTCCGGTCCTCGGTCGGCGGTGAGGACCTCGACGGCACCGGCATGAAATCGGCCGGCGACTGACACCGGCACGAAATCGGCCGGCGGTCCGGGACAGTGCCGGCACGTCGGCCGACGACTGACACCGGCACGAAATCGGCCGGCGGTCCGGGACAGTGCCGGCACGTCGGCCGACGACCCGGGACAGAGCTGGTGTGTCGATCGGCGACTGACACCGGACAGGCCGGCGCGTCGGCCGGCGACCCGAGAGGGATGGCGCGTCGACCGACGACCCGCCACCCTCCTTTCGACACCAGACCGGAAACCCCTTCGTTTCACCTCAAACCCCGCGCTTTCCCGGATATCTCGAAGTGAACCCCACCGTTTCACCTCGAATAGCCGTTCGTTCCCTCGATTACCGGCCGCGAATTCCACTTTCATTCCACCGCGTCGGGCGCGCGTCACACGGCCGCTTTCGTGCGGTTCTTCCGGGAGGGGGCGGGAGCCGTCGGTTCCAGTCGAAACAGGGGTCGTCAGTCCATCCGGTTGAACGTCTTCTCGGCCCACTGGACGGCGAAGTCGGCGCCGTACTCGCGGTAGGCGGGGGTGTCGAGCGCGCCGAACGGCGTCGGCGGTTCGGTGCCGTGTTTGATAGCGCTGCAGGCCAGTTCGGCGGCGTCGCCGAAGGAGACCGAGCCGGTCGCCAACTCGCTTGGGAGGTCGGCCAGCCGGGGGTCGAGGCGCTCGCCGGCGTCGAGCCAGGCGTCGAACAGTTCGGGGTGGTCGTCCTCCCAGCCGGCGAACACTTCCCGGGTCGAGAGACCGAGGTACGCCTCGTAGAGGGCGGCGGCGAGCTGGTAGGTACCGGCCGGGTCGAGGCGGTCGGCAACGGCGGCCGCCAGGTCGGGGTAGCGCTCCCCGAAAAAGCCGAGGAACTGCTCGGGGACGTCGAGACCGACCTGGACGAGCGCCTCGGCGACCAGGAAGTCGACGAACGGGGCGGGCGACCCCTCCAGGCGGGGCTTGACGAGGACGACCGGCGGGTCGGTCTGGCGGGTCCAGGCGACGCCGCCGTCCCCGGGCGCGCCGACGGTGAACTCCCCGCTCGCGTACCGCTCGAGGAGGGCCGGCGCGTCGGCCGGCACCCACGCGGCCGGGTAGCTGGTCGGGTCCAGCGAGTCGACGAGCAGGCCCAGGTCCTCGGCCTGTGCCGGCGGGAGCGTCTCGAAGTCCCGCGCACAGTCGAGGACGAGCGCCTCGGGCGCGTGCTCGTCGCGGACGGCCGCCAGCGCGGGCGCGAGGTCGCGGGCCTCGAACATCAGGCCAGCAACGCGACGACGTACGCGAGTGCCAGTACGACCGCGAGGCCGATCGTCCCGACCGTGACCTTCGTCGGCGTGCTCATACTCGGGGGTTCGGCCGGCGGGGCCTAAATCCCCCCGTTCCCCGGACGTCCGGGCGGCGCTCCCTTCGTTCCCCGGACGCTTGGCCGGCGTTCCCCTCATCCCTGGGACGTTCGACCGGCGTTCCCGGGAAAACACGCAGAGCGCGGCCGGCCGCGTGCCCGAATAGCCGGATTTATATAGGCCTGATCGAAAGTCCGACTTACATGTCGCGACAGCTGTCGCGTCGCCGCCTGCTCGCCGGGACCGGCACGGCCCTCGCGGCCGGTGCCGTCCCGGCGGTAGCCGGTGCCCGTTCAGACGAACAGTCCTCCACCACGACCGACCCGCCGGCAGTCCGGTGGGACAAGCTCTACGACACGAGGGCCAACCAGCGTGTCAGCGCGGTCGTCGAGAACGACGGAACCTACGCCGCGCTGGGCAGGACCAGCGACGAGGAGGGCGAGAACCGGACCGGCTGGCTGTTCGCCGTCGACGACCGGTCCGGCGACGGCCTGTGGAGCCGGGACATCGAACTCGAGGAGACGGACGGTGAATACACCTTCAGCGGGCTGGTGCCCGCGGGCGATGGGTATCTCGTCATGGTGGCGCCGGGGTTCCGGCCGGGGCCGGTCCGCCTGATCCGGACGACGGCCGAAGGGGACGTCGAGTGGCGCGAGTCGTACGCCCCGGAGACCGACGACGCCGACGACGAGGCCGAAGTCATCCTGTTCCCGTTCGACGTGCAGTCAGTCAAGGGCGGCTACGTCGTGGGCGGGTACCGCCTCGTCAGGTCGGGGACCGGGACACAGCGGGGGAACGCCCTCGCGCTGAAGGTCGACGACGAGGGGACAGAGCAGTGGCGACACCGCTTTTTCGACGAGGGATTGACGGGGATCACGTCGTTCTCGCCGCTGGACGACGGCGGCTACGTCGCGTCCGGCGTCTACCAGGAGAACACCGACGCCGACCCCAGCGAGCGGCCGCCGGCGTACGCCCTGGTGTTCGAGTTCGACGAGAGCGGGGAGGTTGCCTGGCAGAACCGCTTCCGGCTGGAGTCCGACGGCGGGGACCCACAGCAGACGGTCGCGTTCGTCCACGCGGAGGCCGGCGACGGCTACCTCCTGGGCGGCACCGTCCGGGTCGAGTTCCAGTCGGCCGGCTGGCTGGCACGGACCGACGGCCAGGGCGCCGTCCAGTCGACGACGCGTTTTGACCTGAACGAGACCGTCCAGGTCAACGGCCTCGCGAGCGCCGACGGCACGCACTACCTCGTCGGCTCGCACATGTCCTTCTCGGAGGAGGGGAGCACCGCGTGGGTCGGGGCGGCCGACGACGCGGGCGAGATCTCGTGGATGAGAGACGACGTGGCCCGCAAGACCGAGAACGGCTTCAACGACGTCATCACGACGGGCGACGGCGGGGTCGCCATCGGCGGGCAGACCAGGACCGCGGACGAGACCGCCGACGTCCTCTCGTCGGGCTGGCTCGTCAAACTCGGTGGCGAGACCGTCTCGACCCCGACGCCGACGGCGACCCCGACGGCGACTCCCACGGCCACGCCCACCCCGACCGAGACGCCGACGCCGACCCCCGCGGCCACGCCCACGGAGACGGCAGTGTCGACCGAGGCGCCGGCCGAGGACGACCCGGAGACCACGAGCGGCGACGGCCCCGGGTTCGGCGTCGGGACGGCCCTGGCCGCCCTGGGGACCGGCGCGCTCCTGCGGCGCCTCCGGTCCGACGAGTAGGCCGACTGGCGCGAGCAGACCCCCACGTCGGAGGGGCCGGGACCGGGCGTCGGAGGGCCCCGGCCGCGGGGACCGGCGCGCTCCTCGAACGGTTTCGCCCGCGCGACCGGGAGAGGCGGGGAGAGACCGAAGACATTCGTGGAAACCGACATTTTGTAGTGACCGCTCTCGCAACGGTCACCCATGGAGCGTGACCTGTCGCGACGCCGCCTGCTCGCGTCGACCGCCCTCCTGGCGTCGGGGACCGCGCTCGCCGGAACGGCGGAGGCCGACTCCGGCGAGCGGCCCACGGCGGGCGAACTGCCTGTGCGATACAGCCGAACCTACGGCGAGAAGCCGGTCAACACGGCCCTGTCGCTCGCCGAGCGCGACGGTCGGTACGTCGTGCTGGGCGCGACCGGGAGCGACGCGCAGTCGACGGAAGGGTGGCTGTTCGCCGTCGACGGCGAGAGCGGCGACGGCCAGTGGCAACGGACGGTGACCAACGACGACCTCGACACCCAGCCGTCGTTCCGGGCGCTGGCCCCGGCCACCGACGGCGACGGGTTTCTCCTCGTCGGGAACGCCACACAGAGCCCCGCCTCGGTCGTCAGGACGACCGTCGACGGCTCCGTCGAGTGGTGGAAGCAGTTCGAACCCGACGTCGAGGACGAGACTGCGACGCTGGCTCTGCGCGACGCCACGCCCGTCGAGGAGGGGTACGTCGTCTGTGGCTACCGGCTCTCCGGCGAGTCATCGACGTCGGTGACGCTCAGGCTCGACGCCGAGGGGGCCCAACAGGGCCGCCAGACGTGGTTCACGGAGTCGTTCTCCTCGCTCATCCAGGTCATCTCGACCGACGACGGCGGCGTCCTCGCGGTCGGCGACCGCCGCGTACAGAGCGAGGGCGAGGAGTCGACGAGGCGAGTCGAGGCCACGATGCTGAAACTGGCTCCCGACGGCTCCCGGCAGTGGCGCCGGAGCCACACCCCCGAACCCCCCGAGGGGGAGGACCAGCCGCGCGCGCTCAACAACCTGCTCGACGTCATGGCGACCGGGGACGGCTACGCCGCGGTCGGGTTCACCGCGACGAGCACGTTCGACAAATTCTCGGGCTGGTATCTCGAGACCGACGCGGCCGGCGAGCGCCGGGGCGAACGGCGCATCGAACCCGCGCCGGCGACGGTCCTCTACGCGCTCACCGAGGGAACCGACGGGACGACCGTCGTCGGCCAGGTCGCGGAGAACGCCCTGGGAGGGTCCTCCGAGGGGTGGGTCGTCGAACTCGACGACGAGGCCGAACCCAACTGGGCGACGCGTCTCGGGCCACAGCAGGCCAACTTCTTCAGGGACGTCGTCACGACGAGCGACGGCGGGGTCGCCGCCGCCGGCGTGAGCCAGAACAGTACGGGCGACTCGGGCGCCTGGCTGGCCAAACTCGGCGGCGCCGAAGCGCCGACCCCCACCGAGACGCCGACGGCAACGCCGATGGCCACGCCGACAGCAACGCCGACGGCCACGCCGACGCCCACCCCCACCGAGGCGCCGACGCCGACGGCAACGCCGACACCCACCCCAACGGTCACCGACACCGTCACCGGGACCACGAGCGGCGACGGTCCCGGGTTCGGCGTCGGGACGGCCCTGGCCGCCATCGGGGCCGGCGCACTGTTCAGACGGGTCGGCGGTGAGGACTGACACACGCTCAGTCGTCGGCACCCGCGCCGACGCCTGACGCGCGAGCGACGGCCTGCCACTTGCCCGACCAGAACCGGCCGGTGTTGACCGCCGCCTTCACGTAGAAGTCGGCCACGATGGCGACGAAGACGGCCGGGAAACCCAGTCCGAGGCCGACCGGGAGCGTCGTACCCAGGACCGTGACCGCAAAGCCGGCCGGCAGGGCGAGCGCGGCGACCGGCAGGCGGACGGCGAACGACCCCAGTAGCGTGCCGTACAGCGGCCAGCGCGTGTCGCCAGCGCCCCGCAGGCTCCCGCGCATCGTCCGCGAAATCGAAAAGCCCCCGACGGCGACGCCGAACACCCGGATGAACGTGACCGTCAGGTCGACGTGTTCGGTGCCGAAGGCGGTCGCGATGGGGCGGGCCGCGAGGACGATCACCGCCGCGATGATCACCTGGGTGGCCAGCGCGATGCGCAGCGTCTGCCAGCCGTAGTCGGTCGCGGCGGCGTCGTCGCCGGCGCCGACGGACTGGCCCACCAGCGTCGAGGCGGCCGTCGCGTACCCCCAGGCCGGCATCAGCGCCAGCAACATCACCCGCCGGGCGATGGCGTAGGCCGCAAGCGCCGGCGTCCCCAGCACCCCGAGGATGAACAGAAAGGGGAACCGCCCGAACGTCTGGAGCAGCCGCATCCCCGACAGCGGGACGCCCACCCGGAGGATCTCCGTCACCAGCCCGAGGTCGAACTGCGGGCCGCCGGGCCGGAGGGTCACCACGTACCGCCCGGACAGGAGCAACCCGAGGAAGACGACGGCCGCGAGCGTGTTGGCGGCGGCGGTGCCGATGGCCGCGCCCCGGATCCCCAGTCCCGGCGCCGGTCCCAGCCCGAAGATGAGGACGGCGTTGATCACGACGTTGGTCGGCAGCGTCACGAGCCGGACGTACATCGGCGTGCGCGTGTCGGCACTGCCCGCCAGCGCCCGGGCGGCGACCATCGACCAGAACCGCGGCGCCATCGACAGCATCACGATTGCGAGGTACGTCGCGCCGAACTCGATGGCCGCGGCGTCGTCGGTCAACAGCCCCACCAGCGGCTCGGCGTAGACCCACGTGACCGCGGTCAGGGGCAACGAGATGGCGAGCGCCAGCCACAACGACTGCTTGACCGCCAGGTCCGCGCGGGCCGGCTCGTCGGCCCCCTGCAGGCGTGAGACGACGCTTATCGTCCCCGAGGAGACCGCCAGCGAGAGCCCGAACCCGATGAAGTAGTACTGAAAACCCAGTTCGAGGCCGGCGATGGCGGCGTCGCCGAGCGCGACCCCCACCATCAGGAAGTCCGCCACGCGCAACAGGACACGGAGCGCCCCCGTCACCATCACCGGGATCGCCAGGTCGAACGCCTCGCCGGCCTTCTCCCGGTCGGCGACGCCCACCCTGTCCAGCGCCGCCGGGAACAGGAAGAGAGCGTCCCGCACTCGCTCGCGGACAGCCATCTGCCAGCCCTTACGGGCCAGGACCCCTCTAGCTTTCGACCGCGGCACCACGACGGGGGTAGTTGCCACGGTCAGTGGAGGTGCTGGCCCGGCCCCGTCTTCGTCGCCGCCGGCCCCGCCTTCGTCGCCGCCGGCCCCGCCTTCGTCGCTGCCGGCCCCGTCTTCGTCGCCGCCGGCCCCGTCTTCGTCGCCGCCGATCCCGTCGGTGGAGGCACTCGCCCGGTCCCGTCAGCGGAGACGCTCACTCAGCCCCGTCGGCCGGCCTGCCCGTCGCGGCCGGGCAGTCCCGGTGGCCGTCCGGGCGGTCTCTCGTCGACCGTCGGGGGCGGTCAGTCCCGCTGGCCGTCGGCGTCGAAGACGACCCGCCCGTCGACGACCGTCGTCGCGACGTCGATGTCGCCGATCTCGTCGGGGTCGACGGCCCACGGCGACTCGTCGAGGACGACCAGGTCGGCACGTTTGCCGGCCTCGACCGACCCGAGGCGGTCCTCGTCGAACCCGGCGTAGGCCGCTCCCGAGGTGTAGGCCCGGAGCGCGGCGGTCACCGAGAGGCGCTGGGCCGCTGTCGGCGCGGTGACCGTCTGCTCGATACCGTACAGCGGGTCCAGGGGCATGCAGTCGCTCCCGAACGCGAGTGTGGCGCCCGCCGCGACCAGCGCCCGGAAGCGGTTCGACGCCCGGCGGCGCTGCTCGCCCAGCCGCATCGCGTAGAGCCCGCCCTCGCGGGCCCACTTCAGGAAGTTCGGCTGGGCGGAGACGACGACCCCCTCGGCCCCGAGCCGCCGGACCAGGTCGTCGGTGAGGACCTCCGCGTGTTCGACCCGGTGGCGGCGGTCGCCGGCCGCCGCGTAGGCGTCGAGCACCGCCCGGATCGCCTCGTCGCCGATGGCGTGGGCGGCCATCTGCCGGTCGTCGGCGTCGGCCCGGGCGACGATCTCCCCGAACCGCTCCGGGTCGACGACCCACTGGCCGCGAGCGTCGTCCGCGTCAGCGTCGGCGCCGTCGTGACTGTCGCCGGCGTTGTCACCGTTCGCGTCGCCGTCCGGGTCGCCGTCGCCGGCCGGGTCACTGCTCAGGTCGCCGTCGCCGGCCAGGTCGGCGTAGGCTTCCGAGAGCCTGGCGGTGTGGCCGCCGATGGAGCCGTCGGTGAAGGTCTTGACCGCGCCGGTCCGGACCAGCCCGTCGCCGTGGTTCGTCGCGAGGCCGAGTTCCGCCAGCGCGTCGAGGTGGTCGGCCCAGTAGTGTATCCGGACGCGCACGGTCAGTTCCCCGGCGGCGGCGAGGTCGCGGTAGACCCGCGGGGCCGGCGAGTCACGGACCATGTCGTGGACGGCGGTGACGCCGACCTCGTTGGCCCGCCGCTGGGCGGCACGCACGAGCGCCGCCGCCCGCTCGCGGCCGGGTTCGACCGCCGTCCAGACGGCCGACAGGGCGTCCTCGACGACGACGCCCGTCGGCTCGCCGCCCTCGGTGTCGACGTCGTCGTCGGGCATCTCCCCGCGGAGGGCCTCCAGCGCCGCCGAGTTCAGCGACGCCAGGTGCATGTCTTCGCGGACGGCGACGACCGGCCGCTCGGTGCTGACCCGGTCTATGTCCGCGCGAGTCAGGTAGCGTGACTCCGTCCAGGTGCTCTCGTCGTAGCCGAAGCCGACGACCCACTCGTCCGCGCGCTCGACCGTCTCCGGGTCGGTCGGTTCCGCCGCGTGGGCGGCGAGCAGGTCCACCGCGTCGGCCGGCGACGACGCCGCGCCGAGGTCGGCGTTGACCAGCCGCCGGCCGACCATCAAGAGGTGGGTGTGAGCGTCGACGAACCCCGGGAGGACGACCCGCCCGCCACAGTCGCGGACGTCGGTCTCGACGCCGGCCAGGAACTCCACCTCGGCGGCGCGGCCGACGCGGACGACCCGGCCGTCGCGGACGGCCACCGCCGCGGCCGTCTCGTCGGGTCGCCCCTCGCCGGGGTCGGTCGGGCCCGCCGGCTCGCCGGCCAGCGGGTAGACGACCGCGTTCGTCAACACGAGGTCTGCCGGGGCTGTCATACTCGCCCATCGCGGCGACCCGGCGAAAGCGTTTCGCGGGCGGTCGGCGTCCGCCCTCACTCCTCGCGGTCGGTCCAGAAGTCGAACGAGCGCCCGGGGACGAACACGTCGAGGCCGACGGCGGTTTCGTCGCCGGTGTTCTCGACGCGGTGGGGCTCCCAGGGGTCGAGCCACACCGAGTCGTACTGGCCCAGCGTCGCGGCGTCGTCCTCGGTGTGGACGGTCAACTCCCCTTCGAGGACGAGACAGACCTGGCCGTTCTCGTGGTCGTGGGTCGGCGAGGAGTGGCCGGGCGGTTTCTCGAACCACTCCAGGCTGGCGTCGTCGCTGCCCGCCAGAGCGACCCGCCGCCAGCCCGCGTCCGGTTCGTACGACTCCGCGTCGGCGAAACTGACTCGCTCCATGGACGGGATGGGGGCCGGCGCGTCTTGAAAATGACCCCCCGGGGTTTCGACACCGGGCGCGAGCCTGTGAATGGCGGCTACCCGACCAGTCGTTCGATGCCGGCGTCGAGACGGCGGTAGCGTTCCTCGGCGCTACGCTCCGTGTCGGGGTCCAGCGGCCGGATCGGCTCGCGGACGCTCCCGCCGTGGAGACCCGCCAGTTCCAGCCCCTTCTTGACGACGGGGACGCTCACCGCGCCGGTGAGGGTGTTGTCCCGGCCGGTCCCCTCGCGGAGATTCTGGTAAGGGAGACAGGCGTTCCGGAGGCGGCGCGCGCGGGCCCACTCGCCGGCAGAGAGTGCATCGAACAGCGCGAGGCCGACCTCGGGCCGGAAGTTGCTGACGCCGGCAGTAAAACCCTCGGCGCCCTCGGCCCAGGCGGCCACCGCGAACGGTTCCGCGAGGCCGTGGACCCACACCACGTCGTCGGCCCCCCGTTCGACGGCCGCGCCGAGTTTTATCGTGTCTTCGAGGGCGTACTTCACGCCGACGACCGGATCGAGGTCCGCCAGGTCGACCAGATAGTCGACGGAGGGGTCGAACCCGCGGACGTACGGCACTAGCGGGCGGTCGGTGACCGCGGCCAGTTCCCGGTAGTAGTCGAGCAGCCCCTGCTCGTGGACGTAGGTGTGGTCCGGCGGCATCACCATCATCGCGTCGACGCCGACGCCGTCGTACCCCTCGACGAGGTCGCGTGCGTCGCCCGTACTGCCGCCGACGCCCGCCAGCACGCAGGCCTCGTCGGGGAGCGCCCCGACGCTCGTCTGAGCGACCTCGACCCGTTCGGCCTGCGAGAGCGAGTGGTACTCGCTGATGTTGGCCGTCACCAGGAACGTCCGCGGCCCCTGCTCGAAGAGGTCGCGGGCGTTCTCGCGCAGGTGGTCGTGGCGTATCGCTCCGTCCTCGTCGAAGGGGGTCAGCAGGCCGACTGCGACGCCGCGCAACCGGTCGCGGACCGTCTCTCGGGGGAGTGGCATACCCCGCCATCGCGGGGCCGCGGCAAAAACCTCGCGACTCCGAACCGGGTCGTCACGGCGGCCGGACGACGGCGGACGGGGCGCGTACCGGACCGAGTACGCCGTCGAGTACCCGAACGCGGACGTCGCGAGCAGCTACGACTACACGCTCGGCGAGAAACACGTCGCGGTCGGGACCTACGACGGCGACGAGTACAGCCTGTACGTGGACGGCACGCAGGTCGCCTCGGGCAGCCACTCTCGCGTGGTCGACATGGGCGACATGCGGATGGGCCGGGATTTCGAGTCGTCGATCCAGTACCTCGACGGCGTCGTCTGCGAGGTCCGTCTCTACTACAGCGCGTTCGACAGCGACGAGGTCCAGCGCCTGAGCGACACGATGTCCTGACGACGCCGCGTCGAACCCCGTCGACGGCCGTTGTCGATGTCGGTTGCGTGTCTGGCCTCCCGCTCCCCGATACCGGTATCGGCCGCGGGACGCGACCGGGACGGCGGCGGGAGGTGACTGAGTCCAGGCCCGGATCCGGACCCGGGACAGGGCCCGAGTCAGGGGCAGAGTTCCGGACCTGGATCCGGGTACCCTTTTGTCGTCGGTGTCGGTACTGGGGGTGTGAACGTACTCGTCACCGGTTCCTACGGGCGCTGCGGGACGGCGCTCGTCGACCACCTGCACGACGACCCGGCCTACGAGTTCACGTACCTGAACCGCTCGGACCGGCCGGCCGACGACCCCTACGGCGGCTACGACACCCACGTCGCGGACGTGGCCGACTACGAGGCGGTCCGGCCGGCCTTCGACGGGCAGGACGCCGTCGTCCACCTCGCCGCCCACCCCTACACCGACGGGAGCTGGCGCGACGTCCTCGAACCGAACGTCGTCGGCACGTACAACGTCCTCGAAGCCGCCCGCGACGCGGAGGTGGAGTCGGTCGTGTTCGGCTCGACGAACCACGTCATGGGGATGTACGAGGAGGAGTTCGCTCCGGACCTGTACGACCCGGGGCACGACCTCCTGCTGGACCACACCGACCCGGTCCGTCCCGACTCCTACTACGGGGCGAGCAAGTCCTTCGGCGAGGACCTCGGCCGCTACTACGTCGAGGACTGCGAGTATCCCCGCCGCTTCTACGCGCTCCGGATCTGTTCGGTGCGGATGCCCGAGTACGACCACCCCTACGGCGACGCCGAACGGCGCGTCCACGAGGGTGAGTTCGAGCGCGACAGCGAGGCCTACGACCGCGCGGTCGCCCGCATGAAGGGGATGTGGCACTCCCGGCGCGACTTCGCCCACCAGGTCGAGTGCTGCCTGCGCGACGACACCGTGACGTTCGGGATTGTCAACGGCGTCAGCGACAACGACCGCCGGTGGTTCTCGGTCCAGCACGCCCGCGAGACCATCGGCTACGACCCCCAGGACAACGGCGAACAGTGGGACGACCCGCCGAGCGAGTGACGGGTCGGCGTCGGTCCCCGGCCAGACGGGTCGACATCGGACTTCGGGACGGGTCGACACCGGACTTCGGGACGGGTCGACACCGGAACAGGCAAACCGGTCGGCGCGAAACGGAGGGCTATGTCACAGAGTACGCGCGGGAGCGACGAGGCGGTCAGCGTCGGCTTCCGGACCCGCTGGCTGACCGACGAGCGATTCCGCTTCATGGCACAGGTCGGCGTCGAGGACGTCTTCGTCGATGTCCTCTCGCCGGGGTACGAGGCCGACGCGTACCCCGACGACATCGACGCCACGGACGCCAGACACCTCGAACTGTCCCCCGACTCGGTCCCCTCGGTCGAGCGCCTGGTCGAACTCAGGGAGGTGTTCGCCGACCACGACCTCCGCTTTGCGGGGATCCACTCGCTCCACTACGGGATGTACGGCGACGTCATGTTCGACCGCGAGGGCCGGGAGAAGCAAATCGAGGCCATCCAGACGCTGCTTCGCCGTCTCGGCGAGGCCGGTATCGACACGCTGGGCTACCAGTGGAACCCCCGGGGAGTGGTCCCGATGCGGACCGAGACGGACGCAGAGGTCCGCGGCGGCGCCCTGGCGACCCGCTGGGACGAGAGCGAACTGGGCGAGGTCGGGACGCCGCCGGGCGAACTCGAACGGACCGGCACCGAGGCCGAGTGCTGGGACAACTACGAGGGGTTCCTCGCGGCGGTGCTCCCGGTCGCCGAGGAGGCCGGCGTCGAGATGGCGCTACACCCGACCGACCCGCCCGTCTACGAGGAGATCGGCGGCGTCCCGCGCCTCTTTCGTAACGTCGAGAGCTTCGAGCGGGCGCTGTCGGCGGTGCCCAGCGACGCACACGGCCTCAAGCTCTGTTTAGGCTGTTTCTCACAGATGGGCGAGGACGTCCCCGCGGTGGTCCGGAAGTTCGGCGACGACATCGTCTTCGTCCACTTCCGGGACGTGGTCGGCACCGTCCCCCGGTTCACCGAGACGTTCCTCGACGAGGGGAACTTCGACCCCTTTGAGGCGATGACGGCGCTCCAGGAGGTCGGCTTCACCGGCCCCGTCCTGCTCGACCACGTGCCCCACGTCGAGGGCGACACCGCGTGGCGCCACCGCTCGCGGGCCTACGGCGCCGGCTACCTCCGCTGTCTCATCGACGCCTGTCGCCGGCAGTGAGGCGGTCCTGCTCGCTCGCTGTCGCTCGCGGTCGTGCGCTGAAGAGAAGCGTCCGGACGGAGTCCA
Source organism: Halobacteriales archaeon QS_4_69_31 (assembly GCA_003021655.1). GTDB lineage: Archaea > Halobacteriota > Halobacteria > Halobacteriales > Haloarculaceae > QS-4-69-31. The sequence continues at coordinate 80,300 of PXRP01000026.1, read as the reverse complement.
GCGCGAGCGGGCGCGAGCGCTGGGCACGGACGGACGTGAACGGAGTGAACGTCCGGACGGAGATTTGAACTCCGGTCCCTGGCTCCGCAAGCCAAGAGGATAGTCCACTACCCTACCCGGACTCGTATCCCCGTAGCGTGGACCCAAGTAAAGGGGTTACGATCCGCTGTGTCAAAGGGGCGTTTGAAACTGGCCAAGGCACTTTACTGTCGCCCGCCACTCTCGGGGTATGAGACGGAGGGGATTCCTGTGCGGACTGGCGGCCGGCCTCGCGAGCGCGGGATGTCTCTCCGAGGACGGAACCGGCCCCGCCGCCGAGCCGACGGAAACGACGCGACCCGATGCCGATACCATGCCCGATGATACCGAAGACGCCGAGACCGACGCCGGAACGCCCACCGAGGACCGGACAGACACCGCGACCGGCACGAACGGGACAGACACCGCGACCGACACCGACCCGGAGACTGCGGTCACCGACCAGTCGCTGACGGTCACCGGCCGCGAGTGTGGCGCACAGCGCCACGAGGCCACGGTCGCGTTCGACGAGGCGGCCGGGACCGTCACCGTCGAGGGGACCATCTGGGCCAACGACCTCGCGTACACGGCCGAGCTCGCGTCGGTAACCTACGGGGACGGGACGCTGACGACCACGGTCGCCACCGACCGCGACGAGGACGCGATGGGCGCGCAGTGTATCGCCGAGATCGACTACGAGGCCAGCGTCACGGTCGCCGGCGGCCTCCCCTCGCGGGTGACCGTCCGCCACCGCCACGACGGCGAGACGACCACCGCCGCCGAGACCGGACGCTGACGGGGCGCGAGGCCGTCCCACGGTCCGGGTCCGGCGACTCCCGACTTTCCGGCGACTCCCGACGGCCCCGGGCGGGCGCGACCGAACGGAGCCTGTGGATCGGTGACCGTCGTCCGTAGATTTATACCGGGAGCGGCGACCAGCACGCCCTATGACCGCGCAGGGACCGGCCGGGAGAGCGGCGGGCGCCGCCATCGCCGCCGTCGTCGAGAAACCGGGAAACGAGAGCGGGGTAGCGTCCCAACGACAACGCTTAAGCACAGTGCAACCATGCCCCAGTCTAGGATAATGGGAGCGATCGAGGACGTCTACGAGGACCTCGAGGCCGACGTCTCCGAGGAGGAGTTCCGCGAGGCCGTCCAGGAGAAAGTCGAGCAGATGGGCGGGTTGGCCGACGAGGAGACGGCGGCGATGCTCATCGCGCACGAGCTCAACGAGGGGGAGGTCGACACCGTCGCCGACATCGAGCCCGGCATGGAGGAGGTGAAGTTCCTGGCGAAGGTGGTCTCTATCGGCGAGTTGCGCACCTTCGACCGCGACGGCGAGGACGCAGAGGGCCGCGTCATCAACGTCGAGGCGGCCGACGAGACCGGGACCGTCCGCCTCGCGTTCTGGGACGAACAGGCCGAGTCCGTCGCCGAGGGCGACCTCGAGGAGGGGCAGGTCCTCCGGGTGGCGGGCCGCCCGAAGGACGGTTACAGCGGGCTGGAGGTCTCGGTCGACAAGGCCGAACCCGACGACGCCGAGATCGACGTCCAGCCGGGCGAGGGGACGACCGTCGACGCGCTGACGATGGGGCAGTCGGGCGTCAGCGTCAGCGGCCTCGTACTAGAGACCGAGTCGGTGCGGACCTTCGACCGCGACGACGGCTCCGAGGGGCGGGTCGCGAACTTCCTCCTGGGCGACGAGACGGGGCGCGTGCGGGTGACGCTGTGGGACGACCGCGCCGACCGCGTCGAGGAACTGGACGCGGGCACGGCCGTCGAGGTCGTCGAGGGGTACGTCCGCGAACGCGAGGGCGACCTCGAACTCCACGTCGGCGAGGAGGGCGCGGTCGAGGAGGTCGACGAGGAGGTCGACTTCGTCCCGGAGACGGACCCGATAGACGGCGTCGAAATGGACCAGCGCGTCGACCTGGCGGGCGTGGTGCGGTCAGCCGACCCCAAGCGGACCTTCGACCGCGACGACGGCAGCGAGGGCCAGGTCCGGAACGTCCGGGTCCAGGATGACACCGGCGACATCCGGGTCGCGCTGTGGGGCGAGAAAGCCGACAAGGAGATCGCGCCCGGCGACGAGGTGTTCGTCGCCGACGCCGAGATCCAGGACGGCTGGCAGGACGACCTCGAAGCCTCCGCGGGGTGGCGCTCGACGGTGGTCGTCCTCGACGAGAACACCGGGGCGGGCGCGGCCGCGCCCGCCGCCGGGTCGAGCGGGACCGGCGGCGCGAACGGGGAGTCCGGCGACACCGCCGACACCGGCCTCGGAGCGTTCACCGGCGACGGGGGCGCCGACGACTCCGGTGAGGCCGACGATTCCGGCGCCGCCTCGGACGGGGCTGACACCGCAGACGAGGGCGATGGGGCCAGCGGCGCGGCGGCGACGGGCGGCGCGGCGGCGACGGGCGTCGTCGAGTTCACCGGCACGGTCGTCCAGACGGGCGAGCCGGTCATTCTCGACGACGGCGAGGAGACGATGGAGGTCGCGACCGACGAGACGCTGACGCTCGGGCAGGAGGTGACCGTCCGCGGCCCGGTCGAGGACGACCGCCTCGACGCCGAGGACATGTTCTGAGCCGCCGGTCGAGGCGGGTTCGGAAACGCTTAAGGACGGAACGGCCGGCTTGTGGAGTATGAGCGTCGAGCTACCGTTCGCGCCGGTGGACACGGTCATCCGGCGGAACGCGGGGACCCTGCGGGTCAGTGCCGAGGCCGCCGAAGAACTCGCCCGTCGCATCCAGGAGCGGGGGGCCGACCTCGCGGCCGAGGCCGCCGAGCAGGCGACCGCCGACGGGCGGAAAACGTTGATGGCGGCGGACTTCGGCGTCGAGGAGGGCCTGGACAAGGACGCCCTCGAACTGCCGATCGCGCCGGTCGACCGCATCGCCAGGCTCGACATCGACGACTACCGGGTGTCGATGGACGCCCGCATCGCGCTGGCACACCTGCTGGAATCGTTCGCCGACGACGTCGCCGCGGCCGCCGCCGACCTGGCGCGCCACGCCGACCGGCGGACGGTCAAAGCCGAGGACGTCGAAGCGTACTTCGAACTGCAACAGTACTTCGGATGAACTTCGGCTACCGGGAGCGGTGTCTCGACCACGACCCCGGGCCGCGCCACCCCGAGAGCCCCGACCGCCTGCGAGCCGTCCGCGAGCGACTCGCCGGGTGTCACGGCGTCAGCTACACCGCCCCCGACTCGGCCCCCGTCGCGGCCGCGACGGCCGTCCACGACCCCGACTACGTCGAGGCGTTCCGCCAGTTCTGCGCCGACGGCGGCGGCAGCTGGGACGCCGACACCGTCGCCGTCGAGGCGACCTGGGAGGCCGCGCTGGCCAGCACCGGCCTGGCGACCTGGGCCGCCCGCGCCGCCCTCGCGGGGGCCGACGGCCGCGACACCCCCTTCGCACTCGGCCGACCGCCCGGCCACCACGCCGTCGAGGACGGCGCCATGGGGTTTTGCTTTCTCAACAACGTCGCCGTCGCCGCCCAGCTGGCCCTCGATGGCGACTCCCGGACGGACGGCGCCCATCAGGCGGACGGCGACCGCCAGGGCGACGGTACCGACGCCGACACCGACGGCCGCGACGGGCCAGCGGCCGCTGACACGCCCGAGGGTGGTGACGCGGGCGATGACTCCGGGACCGACGACGGTCCCGGCGGCGATGACAGCCCCGGCGGCGACACTCCCGGCGGCGTCGACCGCGTCGCCGTCCTCGACTGGGACGTCCACCACGGCAACGGCACCCAGGACATCTTCCTCGACCGCGGAGACGTCTTCTTCGCCTCGCTCCACGAGGACGGCATCTACCCGGGGACGGGCGACAGCGCCGAGACCGGGACGGGGCCGGGTGAGGGCGCGACCCTGAACGTCCCGTTCCCGCCGGGGACGACCACGAGCGGCTACCTCGCGGCCGTCGACGACCTCGTGCTCCCGGCCTTTGCGGCCCACGACCCCGACCTGGTGCTGGTCTCGGCGGGCTTCGACGCCCACGAACACGACCCGATCTCGCGGATGCGCGTCTCCACCGAGGGGTACGGCCTCCTGGCACAGCGGCTCGCCTGCTTCGCCGAGTGGGCGGACGCGCCGCTTGCGTTCGTCCTGGAGGGCGGGTACGGCCTCGACACGCTGAGCGACAGCGTCCGGGTCGTCCACGAGGTGTTCGACGGCTACCAGCCCGCGCCCGCCGACGAGGCCGTCCAGGCCGGGGCCCGCGCCGTCGTCGACGACGTCCGCGACCGCGGGTTCGACCTGGCCGAGACGCCCGATTTCGGCACCGACGACTGAGTCACGACGGCCGAGACGCCGACGACCGAGACGACGACGCCGAAACGCCGACTATACAGGGACGCGGGGACTGCCCTGGTGACCTCCTGCGGGCTACGGCCACGGGTCGAAGTACGCCGCCAGTTCCGTCCCGAACGCGTCGGCCAGCGTCGCGACTTCGTCGCCGACGAGCACCTCGTAGTCGGCCGCCAGCGCCTCCTCGACGCGCGCGCCCAGCGCCACGTTGAGCAACGCGTCGCTCGCCAGGAAGCCCTCTGCCGTCGCGAACGCTCGCTCGCGCTCAACCACGTACCGCTCGCCGTCGACGAACGGGCCGTAGACCCGCTCGCCTGCCCCATCCTCGTGGCCGGCCCCGTCTTCGCCGTCCCCGTCTCTATCGCCGGATTCGTCCGCCGCGCCTCCCTCGCCCGCCCCGCCGTCGGGGTCGTCCGCGTCGTAGGTCTCGTAGAACCCCTCGGCGTGGTCGCGGACGTGGACAGGCGGCCCCTCGTGGCGTTCGACCGCGGGTCGTCGGGCGACTTCGAGTTCGGCGAACAGGACGGCCGTCCCGTCAGCGAACGCGGTCGAACGGAGGACGTCGAACCCGCGGCGGTCGAGTTCGTCGACCAGCCCCGCCCGGGACTTCTCCAGCTGCGGGTAGAGCTGGTCGTCGACGACGTCGGGTGCGTCGAAGCGGACGGCGACCGGCGTCGTCCCGCGAGCGGCGACGTGCTCGCGGACCGCGGCGGGCGAGAGTGGGTCGGGCTCGTCGGGGACGAACAGCGACTCGCGGGGGTCGGCGAGCAGGTCGCGGGCGTAATGCTGGAGGCGCGCGACGCTCCCGGGCGCACAGACGGCGGCGACGTTGCGCTCGGGGTCCGTGGGATCGACGACGACCAGCGGCTCCTCGAACGAGCGGGCGGCGTGGTCCGCGGGGTCGAGGACGACCGGCGGGTGCCAGTCGGCGGCCGCCTCCACGAACGCCCGGACGCCGCCGTACTCGACGACGAGCAACTCCGTCAGGTAGCCCGAGAACCCACGGGTCCGCAGGTCGCTCCCGTAGACGCCGACCCCGGTGAGAAAGGCCTTCGTGGCGCGGACCTCGCCGGCCAGGTCGTCGTCGATGCGGTCGGCGAGATACCGCGTGTGGAAGGGCGTCCGGTCGACGGCCGACTGGACCGCCGTGGCGTCGGCGACGTCGTAACAGGGCACCAGGTCCACGTCGAACCCGTCGTACTCGCCGTGGACGTAGGGGTGTTCGGCGTACTCGTCGCGCCCCTCGGGGAGCACCGCGTGGCCGACTTCGAGGCCGTACCGCTCCAGGTCCTCGCGGCTCAGGTCCGGCGGGAACCGCACGAACAGGTCGATGTCGCGGTCGCCGGCGAGCCAGGTGTCCCGGGCCGTCGACCCGACGTGGACGACCGACGCGTCCGCGACCGGGAGGTCCGCGACGGCCCGCTCGGTCCGCTCGCGGAGCGTCTCGACGGCCGCCGCGAGGCGCGCCCGCTTCTCGGAGTCGGGCGTCACCCGCTCGCGGACCCGCGCGACCACGTCCTCGAACTCGTCGCTCATATCACCGCCTACCGCCGGGGAGCGTGAAAACGTCTCGGTGTCGCGACCGGGACAGACGGGAGCCCCGACTCCGGGGTGACCGCCGACCGGGAGCGCGTCGACGCCGAGTCCCGTCTCGCCCGGAGAGACGATGGTTACAAGCCGCCGCCGGTCAACGGTCCGGACATGGACCCACAGGAGTTCGTCGACGCCGTCCGCGAGGACAACAGGACCGCGCTCTCCCGGCTTGGTTCCTCGAAGGCACTGTACGCCGACACCGGGGGCGAACTGGAGGACGAGGCCGTGCTGGGAGCGGCTGCCGACCGCGCCCACCACGCCGCCGAGGCGTTCGAGGCGTGGGGGGCCGACGAGTCCCACGGCGGCGCGGCCGACCTGTTCGCCGCGACGGCCGACAGCGAGCGCGACCACGTCGAGACCATCGCCGACGAGCGGGGCGGCTACGAACCCGGCGACCCGCCGGCGGTCGCGCGCCACCTCCGGACGGTCGAGGGGACCGCCGCCTGCCTCGGCGCGTTCGTCGGCTGGGCGCTGGCGGCCGACAACAACGCCGGCCAGGTCGTCGGCTACTTCGTCGGCCAGGCCAGCCCGCGGACCGCGAACGCGTTCCGCGACCTCGGCGAGGACTACGAGGCGTATCTCGCCGACGCCCGCGAGGTGCTGGCCGACGCCTGCGGGGACGACGACTGGGAGCGCGCCCGCGAGGCTGCCGGCGACGCTGTCAAGGCCGACTACGACGACTACTTCGAGACGCTGGAGTCGCTGGGCGTCAATCCCAAGCCGGTCTGCTGAAGCGTCGGATGAGTAACTACTTTGAGGCAGGGCTTCGTTCTCGTGTGTGTGCGACGGGGTTTCGCCGTCTTCGTGGCGTGTCTCCTCCTCGTTACGGGCGCCGGTGCGTTCGGGGCACCCGCCGTCGATAGCTCCGCCGCCACACCGTCCGAGTCGGGCACGTCCGGGCCGGCCGAGCCCAGCGGCGTGACGCTGGTCACCGACCTCGAATCGGCGGCCGACGACGGTGGGACCGACGACAGACCGGTCGGTGGCTCCGGCCTCCGCTCGGTGGCGTCGGACGCGGCGCTGGGTGGCGGGAACGCCTCCGTGGCCGGCGTCGTGAACGGGACCGACAGCGACGGCGACGGCCTCGCGGACGCCGAGGAGAACACGACCGGGACCGACCCGTTCGTCGCCGACACCGACGGCGACGGCCTCGACGACGAGCGGGAACTCGCGCTGGACGCGGACCCCACCGACCCCGACACCGACGGCGACGGTATCAGCGACGGACGGGCGGTCGAACTCGGGATCAGTCCGGCCGACCACGACGCCGACGCGGACGGTCTCAATGACACGCGGGAACTCGACCTGGAGACCGACCCGCTACGGGGCGACACGGACGACGACAGCCTCACTGACGGCCAGGAACTCGACGCGGGGACGGACCCGACCGACCCCGACACCGACGGTGACGGCCTCCGCGACGGGTGGGAGGTCAGCGACGAGACGCCCGCGGGGGCCCCGCTCCCGGAAAGTGACCCGCTGTCGGCGGACCTGTACGTCCAGCTCGACCGCGCCGAGGGCGTCGCCGCGCCCGAGGAAGGGTTCTACGAGAGACTCCGGACGACTTTCGCCGAGATGCCCGTCGAGAACCCCGACGGGACGACCGGGATCGCCCTCCACGTCGACAGTGGGGGGATCAACGAGTCGGTGACGTTCACCGGCGACAACTTCTGGGCGCTGAAAGACAGCTACTACGAGTCCCGGCTCGGACCCCGCGCCGGCGTCTACCACCAGGTCCTGCTCGCCGAGTTCCAGTCCGAGAAGGTGGGCTACGGCGAGGTGGGCGGGACGTTCTCCGTGGTCGCCGCCCGCACCGACGCCGGGACGCGCCGCCACGTCGTCGTCCACGAACTGCTGCACAACGTCGTCGGCCCGGTCGAGGTCGAGGGCGCCTGTCCCGACGACCCCAAACACTACTGTGAGGGCGGCTGGCTGACGCCCCGCATCATCCCCGGCGAGGACGAGTACCTCCCCGAGCCGCTCGCGGCCCAACTCGAAAGCCAGCAGTTCAGGGCGGGGTGACGGCCGGACGGCGGCCGGGACCAGTTTCTGTCAGGGGACGGTGGTAGCGGGGACTCCCTCCCGCGCCGGGGACGGTGGCGGCGGGAACCGCTCGGACGCCCGGCGCCGATTTCGCGGCCGCCGGGGGATCAGGACTGGACTGGATTGGACTGGACCGGGAGCGGAACACACCCCTCAAGACGCTCCAGCCCCAGGGACCGACAATGAGCGACAGCAGCGGACCACTCTCACCCGACAGGCCGGACGCCGAAGGCCGGTTCCGCGTCGACGCGCCCTTTGACCCCGCGGGCGACCAGCCCGACGCCATCGAACGGCTGGTCGCCGGGTTCGAGGAGGCGGGCTACGAGAAACAGACCTTACTGGGCGTCACGGGGTCGGGCAAGACCAACACCGTCTCGTGGGTCGTCGAACGGCTCCAGCAACCCACGCTGGTCATCGCCCACAACAAGACCCTCGCGGCACAGCTCTACGAGGAGTTCCGCGAGCTGTTCCCCGATAATGCAGTAGAATATTTCGTTTCGTACTACGACTATTATCAGCCAGAGGCCTACGTCGAGCAGACCGACACCTACATCGACAAGGACGCCTCGATCAACGACGAGATAGACAAGCTGCGCCACTCGGCGACGCGGTCGCTTTTGACCCGCGAGGACGTCGTCGTCGTCGCCTCGGTCTCGGCGATCTACGGGCTGGGCGACCCGCGCAACTACGTCGACATGTCCCTCCGGCTGACAGTCGGCGACGAACTCGGCCGGGACGACCTGCTGGCGCGGCTGGTCGAGTTGAACTACGAGCGCAACGACGTCGACTTCACGCAGGGCACCTTCCGGGTGCGGGGCGACACCGTCGAGATCTACCCGATGTACGGCCGCTACGCCGTCCGCGCGGAGTTCTGGGGCGACGAGATAGACCGCCTGCTGAAAGTCGACCCCCTGGAGGGCGAGGTGAAATCGAGCGAACCCGCTGTCCTGGTCCACCCCGCGGAACACTACTCGATCCCCGAACGGCGGCTCGAACGGGCCATCGAGGAGGTCGAGGAACTGAAAGACGAGCGGGTCCGGTACTTCGAGCGCCAGGGCGACCACGTCGCCGCCCAGCGCATCGAGGAACGCACCACCTTCGACCTGGAGATGATGCGCGAGACCGGCTACTGCTCGGGGATCGAGAACTACTCGGTCCACCTCTCGGACCGGGAGTCCGGCGAGCCCCCCTACACGCTGCTTGATTACTTCCCCGACGACTTCCTGACGGTCGTCGACGAGTCCCACCAGACCGTCCCCCAGATCAGGGGGCAGTTCGAGGGCGACCGCTCGCGCACGGAGTCGCTCGTCGAGAACGGCTTCCGGCTCCCGACGGCCTACGACAACCGCCCGCTGACCTTCGACGAGTTCGAGGAGAAGACCGACCGGACGCTGTACGTGAGCGCGACGCCGGGCGACTACGAGCGCGCCCAGTCGGGCCAGGTCGTCGAACAGATCGTCCGGCCGACCCACCTCGTCGACCCCGCGGTCGAGGTCGCGCCCGCCGAGGGACAGGTCGAGGACCTCCTCGACCGGATCGACGACCGGGTCGAGCGCGGCGAGCGCGTGCTCGTCACCACCCTGACAAAGCGGATGGCCGAGGACCTGACGGAGTACCTCTCGGAGGCCGGCGTCGCCGTCGAGTACATGCACGACGAGACCGACACCCTCGAACGCCACGAACTCGTCCGGTCGCTCCGCCTGGGCGAGATCGACGTCCTCGTCGGCATCAACCTCCTCCGGGAGGGGCTGGACATCCCCGAGGTGTCGCTCGTCGCGATACTGGACGCCGACCAGGAGGGCTTTCTCCGGTCGGAGACGACGCTCGTCCAGACGATGGGACGGGCCGCGCGCAACGTCAACGGCGAGGTGGTGCTGTACGCCGACGACGTCAGCGACGCGATGCAGTCGGCCATCGACGAGACCAACCGCCGGCGCCGCATCCAGGAGGAGTACAACGAGGAACACGGCCTCGAACCACAGACCATCGACAAGGCGGTCGGGGAGTCCTCGCTGCCGGGTGCCGAGACCGACACGGGCGGGGCCGCGGGCCTGGACCCCGACGACGACGAGGAGGCCGCCCGCGCCATCGAACGCCTGGAGGAGCGCATGGCGGAGGCCGCCGACAACCTGGAGTTCGAACTCGCCGCCGACATCCGCGACCGCATCCACGAACTCCGCGAGGAGTACGACCTCGGCGACGACGAGGACGGCGTCGTCCCCGAACCCGTCGACGAGTTCTGAGCTATATGTCCGGGCGTCCACTGGCCGTCCCGGGTCCGGCCCAACCGACCGCCCCGAGTACGTTCCCGTCAATACCACCCCGTACGTCTCATAGAAGGTAGTTTGACCGGCCGAACCCGACCACCCGGATGGACCCATGACACCCGGAACCCGAGACGATTCCGACGGGGGACCGCCACGGGACGAGGTGATTCGGGCCCTCTCGGACGGCCGCCGACGGTCGCTCCTCAGGGTCCTGCACGGCTCGGGCGGACTCGACACGGCCGAGCTAGCGCGACGAGTCACACGGGGGAACGCCACCGCGCGCGACGACGCCTGCACCGACGCGGACGTGGTCGCCGTGGACATCTACCACCGGCACCTGCCGGTCCTGGCCGACGCCGGACTCGTCGCCGTCGACCGCGAGGGCGTCGCCGCGGTCACCGACAGGGGCGCGGCCGTCGCCGCCTCGCTCGACGAGTTCGAGGCCGCCGTCAGCTGACCCCGGACCGCCCGTAGCAGGCGGTCGCCCGCCGATAGATCAGTGGTCGCGGTCGGAGACGTGGCGGCGGTCCGCGACCCCAGAGTGGAGTTCGACCGTCGCGCGGTCGACGCCGCGGTCGGCCATCACCCGCGTGTCGGGCCACCCGGCCTATTGCGTTCACTGCCACCGGCCAGGAATACGCAGATTCGCCGGGAGCCTCACTCTCTCGAAACCCGCCCGACCGGCGGCCCTCGCGGGGGCTGGAGACGCGGGCCGACGGGATTCGATATAGCGACATAGGATATACGGTCGGCGTGGCCGGGCGCGTCGTCCGACCGGGACAGGAGCCGCGAGAGCGCCGCTTCCATCGAAAATCGGGGTCAGACGGCGTCGGTCTCGACGCTATCGCCGACGGCGAGCGTCCCGGGCGCGCCGGGGACGCGGGTGTTGACCATCACGCGGAAGAAGTGGTCGTACCAGTCGCGGTCGACCCACTCGGGGAGGGTGGCCTCGCGGCGCTCGACGAACCGTCGCTGGAACCCCTCGGTTTCGGCGCCCGTTTCGGGGTCCCGCGACGGGACGACACACCGCTGACAGGGGTTGACACCGGCGAATTCGACGCCGCCGACGGTGAACTCGACCGTGGAGTCGCGGTCGGCGTAGAGGCGGTCCTCCCAGAAGGCGGGGGCGTCGACGACGAGGTTCGGCCGGAAGCGCCGGCGCGCCTCCGCGGCGTCGAAGTCGAACCAGGAGGCGACCGCGGCGAGCGTCCCCGTCGAGACGAGCGTCGGCCCCCCCGCAGCGGTGTCGTCGGGGTATCCCTGTTCGTCGTCGCGGCGTACCGCCACGGGGTAGCCGAAGAAATCCGCGAGCCAGTCCTCAAGCGCCCCGCGGTCGGCGTCGGGGTCGAAAGTCCGCCACCCGTCGGTCCCGTGCTCGCGCAGCGAGAGCGCGTTCGCCTCGGGGTCGAACGCCGAGCGCAACCGGTGGACGCGGGCTTCGTTCTTGCCGTTGACGTACACACCGTCCTCGTCGAACATCGCGTACCGCCGGTCCAGCGCGAGCGCCCCCGCCTCGGTGAGACGCGCGGATTCGACGGCGAGCGGGTCCAGCGACTTGACTGGGTAGACCTGGATCCGCGAGAGCGTAGGCATACCGGGAGGTCGACCCCCGCCCACCTGTCCGTTGCGGTCGGCGGGGATATCCCGGCCGCCGGGTCGCGCGGACCGGGGCATCGACCCCGCGCGTGTCGAACAGGTCGACCCCGGCGTTGGTCGACTGGGCGGTTCGGGGCGTCGACACCGACCCCCGGTCGAGGCGCCGACCCCGACGTTGATTGACGGGGCCGGCGAACCGCGGCGTATGGAGCGGACCGACGAGACGGTCACCGTCGAGGGTCACCGCCTGCACTACATCGCGGCGGGCGACCCGTCGGACCCGACGGTCCTGCTGTTACACGGCGGCATCGTCGACGCCGCGCACGTCACCTGGGGGGAGTGTCTCGACCCGCTGGCCCGCGAGTTCCGGGTGGTCGCGCTCGACATGCTGGGCTACGGCGAGAGCGACAAACCCGACACGGCGTACTCGCTGGCCCACCACGTCGACGTCGTCGCGGGCGTCGTCGACGCGCTCCCGGCCGAGAGCGTCGGGGTCGCCGGCATCTCGATGGGCGGGGGCGTCGCGCTCGGACTCGCGCTCCGGTCACCCGGCGCCGTCGACCGCCTCGCGCTGGTCGACAGCTACGGGCTCGGCCGCGAGCTAGCCAGCGGCCGGCTCACGTACCTCCTCGCACGGTTGCAGGTGCTGAACAGGCTGTCGCTGGCGCTTCTGAGCCGCAGTCGGGCGCTCACGAAGGCCAGCCTCGCCGGCATCGCCCGCGACACGGACGCGCTCTCGCCCGAGGCCGTCGACGCGGCCTGGGCCGAAACCAAACGCCCCGGCGTGGGCAAGGCCTTCCGTGGCTTCCGGGCGGCCGAGGTCACCCGCAAGGGGTACCGGACCGACTACACCGACCGACTGCCTGACCTGGCGGTGCCGGCGCTGTTTCTCCACGGCGAACACGACGAGGTATTTCCCCCCGCCTGGAGCGAACGGGCGGCCGAACTGGCCCCCGAGGCCGACTGTCGCGTCCTCGCAGACTGTGCCCACTGGGCGCCCCGCGAGCGACCCGACCGGGTCGTGGAACTCCTGCGGGGGTTTTTCGAGGGTTCCGCGAACGACCGATAAAAAGGCGGCCGCTCTGTGGCCACGGCACGGGGAACGGATGGAACCAGCGACCGTGCCACCTCGATAAATTCCATGGCGCTATATAAAATTGTCGCGGCGATGCGTCCACAGGTTCGGAGGGCGACCGAGAGATTACCCCGCTGGCTCTCCCCGCGGACGAGATCGGGTGCACCCATCGCCGTGGTCATCCCGACTTCGGTAGCACGCTCTGTCGTTCCCAGCGTGATGGGGTACTCCGTGATGTCGACCCCCGAATCGGCGAGCCGTTCGACCTCCACGGGGTCCTCATCGTCGTGCGAGGCCGAGGTTGTGGTGTGTCGGGCGGTCACAGCGCGTCGACGAACGCGTCGAACGCGCCGCTCGCGGGGTGGACGTGGCAGTAGGTGCCCAGCGTCCGGTACTCGACGAGGCCGTCCCGCTCGTCGGCGATGCCGTCGCCGCGCTTGACGTCGAACGCGAACCGCGCGTCGCCGGCGACGTCGGCGCTAGAGTAGTGGAACTCGTGGCCGCGACGCCGGTCGCCCGCGGGAGCGGTGAGGGTGTCCCTGCGTGCCCGGAGTTCGACGTGGTCCAGCGCCTGGTAGCGGTCGTGCATGCGGACGCCCGCGGGGAGGACGCCCGCCATCGCGTGTGTCTCGCCGTCGGTGGTCAGCGTCTCGGCGAGTGCCATCAGGCCGCCACACTCGCCGAAGACCGGCGTGCCGTCGGCGGCCGCCGCCGCGACGTCGGCGAGCGCGTCGCTTCCGGCCAGCGCCCCGGCGTGGCGCTCCGGGTAGCCGCCGGGCAGGTAGACGCCGTCACAGTCGGGCAGCGGGTCGCCCGCGACCGGCGAGAAGGTCTCGACGGACGCCCGCTCCCGGAGGCGTTCGAGCGTCGCCGGGTAGACGAACGCGAACGCCGGGTCGCGCGCGACGGCGACGCGGGGCGTCCCGTCCGTCGCGGCCTCGCGCTCCCCGCGGTCGGGCGGGCGGGGCGGTTCCCGGGCCAGGTCGAAAATGCGCTCGGTCCGGACGTGTGCCGCGGCGTCGTCGAGCGCCTCTGGCGGGAGCGGTGACTCCGAGCCCATGTGGAGACCGAGGTGGCGGTCGGGGATCGCCAGGTCGTCGCTGGGCGGGATCCGGCCGAGGTAGGCCAGGTCGTCGGGGAGCGCCTCGCGGATGCCACGCTCGTGGCGGCCGCCGTGGGCGCGCTGTGCGAGCACGCCCGCGACGTCGACGTCGCGGTCGGCGCGGGCGGCGTACTCGCGAAAGCCAAGCGCCGTCGCGGCGACGCTCTCCATGCCGGCGCTCGCGTCGACGACGAGGACGACCGGCAGGTCGAGCGCCTCGGCGACCATCGCGGTGCTGGAGGCGTCGCCGTCGTACAGGCCCATCACGCCCTCGACGACACAGACCTCACCCGTCCCGCGGTGGTAGTTGCGGCGCAGGCCCGCCCGCCCCTGGAGCCAGCAGTCGAGCGTCCGGGAGGGGCGGCCGGCGACCCGGGCGTGATGGCTCGGGTCGATGAAGTCGGGGCCGGCCTTGGCCGGCTGGACCGCGTGGCCCGCCGCCGCGAGCGCGTGGACCGTCGCCAGCGTCGCGACGGTCTTGCCGACGCCCGAGCGCGTGCCGGCGAGGACGACCCCCTTCATCCTCCCTCCCCGGAGCCCCCGCCGGTCCGGGCGCCCGTCCGGTCCCCCGGGGCTGTCACGTCGTCCCGGCCGGCCCCGAGGGGGTGCTCGGCCCGGACCACCAGCACCGAGAGGTCGTCGAACGGCGTCTCCTCGGGCCCGTTCCCGCCGGCGTGGGTCGCCAGTTCGCCCAGCGTCGTGCGGGTGACCGTCTCGTCGTCGTGGGTCAGTCGCTCGTAGACCAGCGCGGGCAGGTCAGCGGGCGCGCCGGCCTCGCGCAGGTCCGCGGCGACGTCGCCGGGCATCCAGTCGTAGGGCCGGGGGAGCACGAGCAGGTGGCGGTCGCCGGCGTCCCGGCGGAGGCGCTCGCGGTCGGCCCCGAGGGGGCCGCGCCTGTGCAGGGTGACGAACGTCGACGCCTCCATCGGGGTCCGTGCGCGGCCCGCGGCGACCTGGAGCGAGGAGACCCCGGGGAGGACCCGGACCGGGCGGTCGAGGGCCGCCTCGACCCGCCCGAGGAACGCGTAGCCGGAGTAACTGGGGTCGCCCATCAACACCGCGACCCCGTCGGCGCCGGCCGCGACCCGGTCGGCGAAGGCCGCGAGCGTCTCCGTCTGGTCGTCGTACCCGCAGGCCAGCGCGTCGGCGTCGGTCAGGTCGTCGACGTACCCGACGACCGTCTCGAAGCCGACGATGGCGTCCGCCCCCGCGATAGTCTGCTCGGCGCGGCGTGTGAGGTAGTCGGGGTTCCCCGGCCCGATACCGACCGCGTGGACCGGCGCCGGCCCCTCCCAGTTCGGTTCCGGGTTCGCCGCCGCGACCGCCGCGGGGTCCTCGGCGGGCCCCGCGTCGTCCCCGGTCACCGGTCGGTCACCACCCGTTCGGTCGGCCGCGACCCGCGACCGGGGGTCGGGACGGTCCCGGCTGTTCCCGGTCGCGGCTCCCGTCTCGGTCGACTGTGTCGGTCCATCTCCCGGGACGAGGGTGCACGTGGAGTTGACTGTTCCGGACTCCCGCCGGGCGCGTCCGGACGGTCCGTCGGGCGACCAGCCCGCCGACCAGGCCCAGGCCCGTGAGCACGTACGGCGTGCTCCGTCTCACAGTTGTCACAGCGCGGAAGCCCACCCGCTTTAGCGGTGGGAGGAAGCGCGTAAGCTTGATTTGAGTTCGGGAAGAACGGCAACACACGTCCATCAGGGGCAGAAGTCCTCGGATGGACGGGCCCCCTTCTTAGAAAGGAAGGAGCGTGGGGCTTTCGTGTGGGAGCGCGAAGTGCGGGAGTCCACCGACAAGCCCACGAGTTTACTCGTGGGTAGCTGACGGTACCACACCGCGCGTGCGGGTCACTGTGACCCGGCAGGGACCGAACGCACAAAGAGCCACGGCCGGGCGGAGGGTTTCACCTGTTCGAACCGTCTCCCGCGGCGGTTTCGTCTCTGGACGACCCACACCCTCGGTGGAAAACCATAAAGCGCGCAGGCGACCACTCGGGAGTATGAGCCAGCAAGACCAGCCGAGACGCGAGCGCGACCCCGTAGCGGGCAGCAAGCCGGACGACCTGCCGAGCGCGGAGGTCACGAAGGGCCACGAACGGGCCCCGCACCGGGCGATGTTCAGGGCGATGGGCTACGACGACGAGGACCTGGAGTCGCCGATGGTCGGCGTCGCCAACCCCGCCGCGGACATCACGCCGTGTAACGTCCACCTGGACGACGTGGCCGCGGAGGCCTACGACGCGGTCGACGAGGGCGGCGGGATGCCCATCGAGTTCGGGACGATCACCATCTCCGACGCCATCTCGATGGGGACCGAGGGGATGAAGGCGTCGCTCATCTCCCGGGAGGTCATCGCCGACTCGGTCGAACTGGTGTCGTTCGGCGAGCGTATGGACGGCCTCGTCACCATCGGCGGCTGTGACAAGAACATGCCCGGCATGATGATGGCCGCGATCCGGACGGACCTGCCCTCGGTGTTCCTCTACGGCGGGTCGATCATGCCCGGCGAACACGACGGCCGCGAGGTCACCATCCAGAACGTCTTCGAGGGCGTCGGCATGGTCGCCGACGGCGAGATGAGCGAGGACGAACTCGACGACCTCGAACGCCACGCCTGTCCCGGCGCCGGGTCCTGTGGCGGCATGTTCACCGCCAACACCATGGCCTCGATCTCGGAGGCGATCGGCTTCGCGCCGCTAGGCAGCGCCGGCCCGCCCGCCGAGGACGAGGCGCGCTACGAGGTAGCCGGCGAGACGGGCGAACTCGCCGTCGACGTGGTCGAACAGCGGCGTCGGCCCTCGGATTTCCTCACCCGCGAGTCCTTCGAGAACGCCATCGCGCTCCAGGTCGCCATCGGCGGCTCGACCAACGCCGTCCTCCACCTGCTCGCGATGGCCGCCGAGGCCGGGGTCGAACTCGACACCGAGGACTTCAACGAGATCAGCGCCCGTACCCCGAAGATAGCCGACCTCCAGCCCGGCGGCGAGCGCGTGATGAACGACCTCCAGCAGGTCGGCGGCGTCCCGGTCGTACTGAACGCCCTCTCGGACGCCGACCTGCTCCACGACGACGCGCTGACCGTCACCGGCAACACCATCGGCGAGGCCCTCGAAGCGCTGGACCCGCCGGCCATCGAGGACCTCGACGTCGACTTCCTCGAACCGGTCGACGACCCGATCCACGAGCGTGGCGCGATCCGCGTGCTCACGGGCAATCTCGCGCCCGACGGCGCGGTCATCAAGATCTCCGGCGAGGACCACCTCAGCCACGAGGGGCCGGTCCGGGTCTTCGAGAAGGAGGAAGAGGCCATGAAGTACGTCCAGGAGGGCCACATCGAGGCGGGCGACGTCCTCTGTATCCGAAACGAGGGGCCACAGGGCGGTCCCGGCATGCGCGAGATGTTCGGCGTTACCTCCGCGGTGGCCGGCCACGGCCACGCCGAGGACGTCGCGCTCTTTACCGACGGGCGCTTCTCGGGCGCGACGCGGGGCTTCTCTATCGGCCACGTCGCCCCCGAGGCGTTCGTCGGCGGCCCTATCGCCGCGCTCGAAGACGGCGACACCGTCACCATCGACATCGACGACCTCGAGCTCTCCGTGGACCTCTCGGACGGGGAGATCGAACGGCGCCTCGAAGACCACGACCCCGAACCGAACTACACCGACGGCGTACTCGGCAAGTACTGCCGTGACTTCGGCTCGGCCGCCAACGGCGCAGTGACCAACCCCGGGGCGACCTGGGAGTAGCGGTCACGCCGCCAACGGCGCCGTCACGAGCCCCGGCGCCACTGGGAATCGGGGCCGCGCCGCTCGCGGCGCGTCGGTTTCGGTCCAGCTTTTCAGGACGGCACGGCGGCGTACGCGAACGGCGGTCGGATGTGAGATGGACCACGAGTGTCGTAGGCTATGAGTTGTTCGGTCACGGACGAATACACGCGCAAAGGACTCGACGTGGTCTTTCTGGAAAACGACACGCCCCACGTGGAGGTCCTCGCGGGGAAAGGCGCGGACATCGACCGCGGGACCTACGAGACGCTCGCCCCCGGCGAGACCGAAACGGCGACAGTCACCGTCGAGACCTACGAGGTCTGACCGCGTCCGGGAGTCGGCCGCCGACCAGGCCCCGCCGGGTGTCTGGACGGCCCCCCGCTCGACAGACACGGGGGCGAGTTCGCCGCCCGGGCGACCCGCTCTCGCGGTTGCCGACGGCAGCGACTACTCGGCGTCTGTCGACGGCAAAACGGATTCCAGTCCCACCCCGGGACCGGTCAGGACTGTCTGCAGGCTTCGAGCAGTTGGCGAGCGTGACGGATATGGAAGTCCTTCTCCTCCGGGTCCGTGGCATGCAGGGATCGTTCGAGGTGGACGTCGATGCGCTTGACTGAGTCGTCGTCGAGCGACCCCACTGGCTGGCTGGGTCCCACCCTCGAGTCCCCCGTGGTCTGACCTGTCATGGCAGTGTGCCAACCTATCTCCCGCGTGAAGACGATAAATAAGTTGTGATTCGACAGGAGACGTGAACAGACGATCCGTGGTGGTCCGAGTGGAGGTGGTCAACGGCAGGTGGCGCGGTCGGGGTCGGGGGTACTCGGCGGATGCCGCGGTCGGGTTCAGAGGTGGCCAGCGACGGGTGGGGCAGCGCTGACGCGGCTGACCGGGCCTTCGATGGTGTCGGTCCCGTAGAGGGCGGCGACGCCGGCGCGGTGGAGTCTCGTTCGCGCGTTCGCGGCCAGCAGCGGGTGGACACAGGTGACGAACACGCGGTCGACGCCGCGGTCGTGGAGGACGGCGATGGCCTCGCTCATCGTCGACCCGGTGGCGACGATGTCGTCGACGAGGACGACGTCGCGGCCGGCGACGGCGGTGTCGTTCGGTTCGACAGCGACCCCGCCGGTGTCGTAGTCGCGGTGTTTGACGAAGTAGTCGGTCGCGCCGGCCCCGTAGGCGTCGCGGACGCTCGTCGCCAGGTCGGTCGCGCCCTCGTCGGGCGAGAGAAAGAGCGGGTCCCTGAGGTCGGCGGGCAGCGGGTCGGCCAGTCGGCCGGCGGCGTCGACCCCGGTCGCGGGCACGTCGAAGAAGTCACAGACGGCCGCCTCGTGCGGGTTGACGGTCAGGACGCGGTCGGTCCCGGTCGATATCGCCCGGGCGACGGCGCGGGCCGAGACCGGTTCGCCCGCCGAGAACGCCTCGTCCTGGCGGGCGTAGCCCATGTACGGGAGGACGGTAGTGACCTCGCTCGCGCCGGCCTCCCGGACGGCGTCCTGGAGCTGGAGGAGTTCGACGTGGGCGTCGCTCGATACCGTCGACGCCACGACGACCGCGTGGTCGGCGTCGAACCCGGACACCGAGGCCTGCAACTCCCCGTCGGGAAAGCGGTCGTACGCGACCGCGGCCAGGTCCCGTCCCGTCGCGTCGGCCAGCGCGGCGGCGAACGTCTGTGAACCGGAGCCGGTGACGATCATGTCCGGGGGGTCGCTTCCGACACTCAATTCCGTTTCGGTTGTCGGCCCCGGCGTGGTGGCCGTGAGTCGGCTCCCGGCCAAAGGCATTTTTCGGGGCCGGCCCCACGGGCGGTATGGTAGACCCGGTCTTTCGCCGGCTCCCGGCCGAGCGCACGGACGAGTACCGGCGGGCCGTCAGCTACGCGTTCGAACCGGAGAACGGGCCTGCCGCCGCCGGTCCGGACGACGCCGGGACCGACACAGCGGAGTCGGGAGCCGACACCGGCGACGAGGGGGCCGGGGCGGGAGACGACGCGGGCGAGGCCGGCGACGAACCGGGCGAGCGCTACGGCGTCTTCGTCGGGGAAGAGCTGTGTAGCGTCTGCAAACACTACGACTTCACCGCGCGGCTGCGCGGCGAGTGGGTCCCGCTGGCGGGGCTAGCCGCCGTCGCGACCCCGCCCGAGCACCGCCGGCAGGGGTACGTCCGCCACGCCGTCGTCGAGAGCCTCGACCGGTGGCGCGGCGCGTCCCCGCTGAGCGCGCTCTGGCCGTTCGACCACGGTTACTACCGCCAGTTCGGCTGGGCGACCGCCAACACGGTCGTCGAGTACACCTGCCCGCCCGGGGCGCTGGCGTTCGCGCGCGACGAGGGGACCGACGACCGCCGGCGGGTGACCGACGACGAGTGGGCGACGCTCCGGGACGCCCACGAGGCCCACGCCGCCGACCGGGCACTCACGCTCCGGCGCGACGAAGCGTGGTGGCGCCGGAAGGTCTTCCGCGTCGGCGACGACGACCGGCCGTTCGTCTACGCCTGCGAGCGCGACGGGCGCGTCCGCGGGTACGTCGTCTACACGTTCGAACGCACCGGCGACGGACCGGGCGACCGGCGCATAGACGTGCTGGACCTCGCGTTCGCCGACCACCGGGCGCGCCTGAGCCTGCTCGCACACCTCGCCGACCACGACTCCCACGTGACCGAGGTCGTCTGCTACCACGAGAACCCCGACCTGCTATCGCTGACCGACCAGCCCCGCGAGGTCGACTGCGAGGTCCACGCCGGGCCCATGGTCCGCGTCGTCGACGTGGCCGACGCGCTCGCGGCGGTGCCCTATCCAGCGGGCGCGAGTGCCGACCTGACGCTGTCGGTCACCGACGGGACGGCGCAGTGGAACGACGACACGTTCCGGCTGTCGGTCGCCGACGGGGCGGGCGAGTGCGACCGCGTCGACGAGTCGGCGGCCGCGGCCGATGCGACCCTCGATATCGGGACGCTCTCGCAACTGGTCGTCGGCACTCACAGCGTGGCGGACGCGCGCCGGCTGGCGGACCTGTCCGTGACCGACCAGTCCGTCGCCGATTCGCTCGCGGCGCTGTTCCCGCCCGAGACGGTCTACCTGCGGACGTTCTTCTGACCCCGCGCCGCCCGGTCGAAGCGGTGGGCTTTTGCTCGCGCCTCGCGGCGTCTCGGACATGAGCGACGGGACCGACGACCCCGGCGACGCGGCCGACGACTCCGGCGACGCGACCGGCGGCGACGGCGACGCGACCGGCGACCCCGACACACCGGACGGGGGAGACGACGCGGCGGGACTGACCTACGCGGAAGCGGGCGTCGACATCGCCGGCCAGGAGGCCGCGACGGCGGCGCTGGTCGGCGCGGCCGGCGAGTTCGAGGGCGACTACGCCGGCCTGCTCGACATCGGCGACCGCTACCTCGCGCTGGCGGCCGACGGCGTCGGCACGAAACTGCTCGTCGCCGAGGCCGTCGACGACTACTCGACGGTCGGCATCGACTGCGTGGCGATGAACGCCAACGACCTCGTCGCGGCGGGCGTCGAGCCCGTGGCGTTTGTCGACTATCTGGCCGTCGAACGGCCCGACGACGAGACGGCCGCCGAGATCGGCAAGGGGCTGCGCGAGGGGGCCAGGCGGGCCGGCGTCGCCCTCGTCGGCGGCGAGACGGCCGTGATGCCCGACGTAATCAGGGGGCTGGACATCGCGGGGACCTGCGCCGGCCTGGCACCGAAAGACGCCGTGTTCCCGGGCGCGGCCGAACCCGGCGACGCTATCGTCGGCTGGCCCTCCTCGGGGATCCACTCCAACGGGCTGACGCTCGCCCGCGAGGCCGTCACCCGCGAGCACGAGTACACCGACCCGTTCCCGCCCGACACCGACCGGACTATCGCCGAGGAGTTGCTGGAGCCGACCCGCATCTACGCCGACCTGCTGGCGCCGCTCCGAGAGCACGGCGCCCGCGCGGCCGCCCACGTCACCGGCGGCGGGTGGACGAACCTCACCCGGATGGGTCCCCACCGCTACGAGGTCACCGACCCCTTCGACGCCCGGCCCGTCTTCGCGTTCGTCCAGCGCGAAGGGGCGGTCGCCGACGAGGAGATGCACCGCACGTTCAACATGGGGACGGGGTTCGTGGCGGCAGTGCCCGAGAGCGACGCGGATGCAGTGGTCGAGGCGACCGACGACGGCCGGGTCATCGGGGAGGTCGTCGACGGCGGCGGCGACGACGGAACGGTTTCTGTCCGCGGGCTGGAGGTGCGCGGGTGAGCGTCCGGCGAAGGGAGTGAGCCGGGTCACTGCCCGCGAGCACGGCAAGCGGGGCGAGCGTCCGGGCGCCCGGACCGAAAGGATATGGGTCTGGACGGGCAACGTCACTCAGATACGATGTCGAACGACCCCGACCGACCGACGCCGGACGGCCGCGCGGGGGAGGCCGAGACGGTCGGCGACGTCGTCGAGCGGATCCGGTCGCTGGACGACGGCGACGACCGCGAGGGGGGCGTGTTGCTCGACCAGCTCGCGGAGGTCGAAAACCGGATGCTCGCGTTCGGGCGCGCGCTGGGGGGCGACCCCGAGACGGTCGCGGACCTGCCGTTCACCGAGGAGGCGGGCACCGACCGGATGCCAGAGCCGCTGTACGTCCGCCACGACACGGAGATGCTCAACCAGGTGACCGGCTGGCTCCTCCAGGAGCAGCACATCGGGCTGGTCAGCCGCTACGGTACCGGCAAGACGGCCGTGCGCGAGATCGTCCGCCGCGACCTGGGGGAACACGACGACTTCGTGGTGGCGGTCCTGGACAACCCGCGCGAGACCACGCCACGGAAGGTGTACGCGACGCTCCTGCAGCGGGCCGAACGGGCCGGCTACGAACCCGACGAACGCGACTACTGGCAGACCCGCGACGGCATCCCGTGGGCAACCGAGGACGCCAAGGAGGCCGCCCGCGAGGTCGTCGCGGACCTGCGGGCCGACGGGACGACGCTGCTGCTGGTCGTCGACGAGATAGAGGTGCTCCCGGCCGACATCCTCTCGACGCTCCAGGTCGCCGGCGACATGGGGGTGCGTCTGTTCCTGATGGGCACGTCCGAGGGGAAAGAGCGGGTCGCGACCCTCCGCGGAACGTTGGACTCGCGCCTGCGCTACTACGAGGGGATCGACCCGTTCTCGCCGGCGGACGTCGCCGAGTACGTCGCCCGGTCGCTGGCGTACTTCCGGGGGGAGCCCTACGAGGGCGAGTCGCCGGACCTGTTCACTGCGGCCGCCATCCGGGACATCCGCGACCGGACCGACGGGGTCCCGCGGGAGGTCCGCATCGAGTGTCGCGAACTCTTTACCCGCGCGGCGTTCGTCTGGTACCGCACCGGCCAGGAGATAGACCGCATCCAGGTCACGCCCGAACTCCGCCACCGCCGGTTCGGGATGGGACGGTGACGGCGACGGACGCGACCCTGCTGGACCTGCCGGGGGTCGAATCCACGTATCGCGTCACCGACATCGAGTTACACGTCGTGGCGGCCGGCGACCCGTCGGACCCGCTGGTGGTGCTCCTGCACGGCTTTCCGGACTTCTGGTACGGCTGGCGCCACCAGATCCCGGCGCTGGCCGAGGCGGGCTACCGCGTCGTCGTCCCCGACCAGCGGGGCTACAATCTCAGCGAAAAACCCGACGGGCTGGACGCCTACCGGCTGTCGACGCTGTCGGGCGACGTCGCGGCGCTGGTCGAAGCCGAGGGCCGCGAGCGGGCCCACGTCGTCGGCCACGACTGGGGCGCGGCGGTCGCCTGGGACCTGGCGTTGCGCCACCCCGACCGCCTCGACAGGCTGGGGATCATCAACGTCCCGCACCCGACGGTCATGCGCCGGACGCTCCGGTCGAACCCCCGCCAGATGGTCCGGAGCTGGTACATACTCTTCTTCCAGCTCCCGCGCCTGCCCGAGTGGGCGCTGGGGCGAAACGGGGCCGCGGGCGTCGCCGACGTGCTCGAACAGAGTTCACACCCCGACGCGTTCACCGACGAGGACATCGCCCGCTACCGGCGGGCCTTCCAGCACGAGGGGGCGGTCCGCGGCGCGGTGAACTGGTACCGCGCGCTCGCCCGCCGACGCGACGACCCGCCACGGACCGACGTCGGGGCGCCGACGCTCGTCCTGTGGGGCGACCAGGACGACGCGCTCCTCCCGGAGATGGCCGACGAGAGCCTCAAATACTGCGAGCAGGGCCGTCTCGAACGGTTCCCCGCCGCCTCCCACTGGGTCAAGGACGAACGTCCCGCGGCGGTCACCGAGTCGCTCGTCGACCACCTCGGCGCGTAGGGTAGGCCGTCCCGGCCCGTAGCGGCACCGAGTCGCCCGTGGCCACCTCGGGGCGTAGGGTGGGCCGTCGCGCCAGTGGCGGTCAGTTGAGCTGCCAGAACTGGTAGTTCAGTACCGCGGCGAAGGTCACCCAGGCGAGATACGGGACCAGCAACGCCGCGGCGCGGCGGTCGACCCGGTCGAACGCGACGACGGTCACGACCACCGCCGGCCACAGCGCCACGATGACGACCAGCCCCGCCAGGAGGTGCTGGGCCGCGAAAAAGGCCGGCGTCCAGGCGACGTTCAGGACCATCTGGCCGGCGAAGGCGGCGAGCGCGACCCGGACGGGTCGCCTGTCGGGCCCCGCCAGCCAGACGAGCGCGACGGCCACGCCCAGCAGCGTGAACAGCACCGTCCACGCGACGCCGAACGCCCACGGCGGCGGATAGAGCGCGGGTTTCGTCAGCGAGCGGAACCACGCCGAATCCGGCCCGGAGAGTATCGCCGGCGCCGTGCCGATGACGTTGACCAGGACGACGCCCGCGACCCCGGTCGCGACGCGCCGCCGCGTGAGGCCGGCCCCGGACTGTCTCGTCGCCATACCCCCCGTTCGACCCGCGACCCCCTGAATGCCGCGGCCGGCCGACCCGCCTGACGCGACGAAATTCTATATAAACCCGTTCTTGGTACGGCGTCACATACGGACAGACACGCCCTGAAGCGACGAATCCGAACGTGCAACGGTACTTTTATATAGAATCACAATCAATCATCGCTTGACTATGGCTCAGCAGATGGGTAATCAGCCCCTCATCGTGCTCTCCGAGGACAGTCAGCGGACCTCGGGGAAAGACGCACAGTCGATGAACATCACGGCCGGGAAGGCCGTCGCGGAGTCGGTACGGACCACACTCGGTCCGAAGGGGATGGACAAAATGCTCGTCGACGACTCGGGCGGCGTCGTCGTCACGAACGACGGCGTCACCATTCTCGAGGAGATGGACATCGAGCACCCGGCCGCGAACATGATCGTCGAGGTCGCCCAGACCCAGGAGGACGAGGTCGGCGACGGAACGACCACGGCGGTCGTCATCTCGGGCGAACTGCTGGGCAAGGCCGAGGACCTCCTCGACCAGGACATCCACGCGACCATCCTCGCGCAGGGGTACCGCCAGGCCGCCGAGCGGGCAAAGGAGGTCCTCGAGGACCTCGCCGTCGAGGTCGACGCCGACGACACCGACATCCTCGAGTCCATCGCCGCGACGGCGATGACGGGCAAGGGCGCCGAGAACGCCAAGGACACGCTCGCCTCGCTGGTCGTCAGCGCCGTCCAGGCCGTCGCCGACGAGGAGGGCGTCGACACCGACAACGTCCAGCTCGAGACCGTCGTCGGCGGCTCCATCGACAGCTCCGAACTCGTCGAGGGCGTCATCATCGACAAGGAGCGCGTCCACGAGAACATGCCCTTCGTCGTCGAGGACGCCGACGCGGCGCTGCTGGACACGGCCATCGAGGTCCCCGAGACCGAGCTCGACACCGAGGTCAACGTCTCGGACCCCGACCAGCTCCAGCAGTTCCTCGACCAGGAGGAACAGCAGCTCGAGGAGTACGTCGACTCGCTGGTCGACGCCGGGGCCGACGTCGTCATCTGCCAGAAGGGTATTGACGACATGGCCCAGCACTACCTCGCTCAGGAGGGTATCCTCGCGGTGCGCCGCGCCAAGAAGTCCGACATGAAGGCTCTCTCCCGTGCGACGGGTGCGCGCATCGTCTCCAACATCGACGACATCACCGCCGAGGACCTGGGCTTTGCGGGCTCGGTCGCCCAGAAGGACATCGCCGGCGACCAGCGCATCTTCGTCGAGGACGTCGAGGACGCCAAGGCCGTCACGCTCGTCCTCCGGGGCGGCACCGAGCACGTCGCCGACGAGGTCGAGCGCGCCGTCGAGGACGCGCTGGGCGTCGTCTCGGTCACGCTCGAGGACGGGCAGGTCCTGCCCGGCGGCGGCGCGCCCGAGACCCAGCTCGCGCTGGAACTCCGTGACTTCGCCGACTCGGTCGGCGGCCGCGAACAGCTCGCCGTCGAGGCGTTCGCTGACGCCATCGACGTCGTCCCGCGCACGCTGGCCGAGAACGCGGGGCTGGACCCCATCGACTCGCTGGTCGACCTGCGCGCCAAACACGACGGCGGCGACACGAACGTCGGCCTCGACGCCTACAGCGGCGAGGTCTCCGATATGATCGAGGACGGCGTCGTCGAACCGCTCCGGGTCAAGACCCAGGCCGTCGAATCCGCCACGGAGGCGTCGGTCATGATCCTCCGCATCGACGACGTCATCGCTGCCGGTGACCTCAAGGGCGGCGGCACCGACGACGACGACGAGGGTGCCGGCGGCCCCGGCGGTCCGGGCGGCGCGCCCGGCGGCGGCATGGGCGGCATGGGCGGCGGCGGCATGGGCGGCATGATGTAAAACGACCTTTTTTCGCCTCGGGAGTCCGCGGCCGCTTCGCGGCCTGCAGACCCGCTCGGCGAAAAAAGCTCGACCAGAAAAGGCCGCGACCTCACTGCGTTCGGTCGCGGTGAACCGCGCGCCGTCGGCGCGCGGACGCTCCTCCCGGCGACCGCCATGCGGACGCTCCTCCCGGCGGCCGCCGACGGCTCTCGTCACTTCTCGCGTACTGACAGTGCAAGACCGAGCCGTCCGTCTCTCCGGACCCCAGGCTCGTTCCGATGGCTGTCGCGGGCTACTCCGGACGAAACCGGGGCCGTCACTCCCGGTCTCTGGTAGCGTCCCTGAGAATCGCGGGCAGGTAGAATTCGCGACGGCGGGTTCTCCCGGAGCCGTGACCGGTCCGGGAACCGAGAGTCGTGTCCACGCTGGCGAACGGTTAGTCGTCGACGTCGAGTTCGAACTGTTCGTGTTCGGAGGCGGCGTTGAGGACGACGCTGGTGTTAGACTCCTTGATCGCGGGGTCGACGAGCAGTTCCTTGATGTGGTCGTTCATGCCGTCGGTGTCGGTGAACTTGCCGACGGCGATGATGTCGTAGTCGCCGGTCACCTCGTAGACGGAGATCATCTGCTCGTGGTCGCGCAGGTCGTCGGTGACCTCCGGGAGGGCGCTGCCCTCGACTTTGAGCTGGAGGATCGCCGTCACGTCGTAGCCGACTTTGTCGTAGTCCACCTTCGGCGTGTACCCCTCGATTATCCCCTGCTCTTCGAGTTCCGAGAGGTGGTTCGAGACGGTCGTCACCGAAACGTCGAGGTCCTCCGCCAGGCTCCGGAGGCTCGCGCGCCCGTCGCCCAGCAGGGCGTTCACTAGCTTGCGGTCGAGATTTTCGTACGTCATTACGCCCAAAAACGGTACGGGGGGATTAGAATTTTACGAATATCCAATTCCGGCTCAGTGAGCGGGAGATTTGCGCAAATGGATAGGGTTTTAATAATAGGGCTACACGCATCGGGTGTCGATAAGTATGACAAGCGAAAACGCGAAAACCGACGGCGGGCTCTCCGCCGAGGCGCAGGACGTGCTCGACGAGATCGAAGAGGAGAACGTCGACTTCCTGCGACTGCAGTTCACGGACATTCTGGGTACAGTCAAGAACGTCTCGATCACGGCCGACCAGGCCGAGAAGGCGTTCACGGAGGGGATCTACTTCGACGGGTCCTCGATCAACGGGTTCGTCCGCATCCAGGAGTCGGACATGCGGCTCGAGCCGGACCCGTCGACGTTCGCCATCCTGCCGTGGCGCCAGAGCGCCAGCGGCGGCGCGAGCGCCCGGCTCATCTGTAACGTCCACGATACGTCCACGAACGCGCCGTTCGTAGGCGACCCGCGGCAGGTGCTGAAGGACGCGGTTGCCCGCGCCGCCGACATGGGGTATACGGTCAACGCCGGCCCCGAACCCGAGTTCTTCCTTTTCCAGGAGGACGAGGCGGGCAACGCGACGACGAGGTTCGCCGACAAGGGCGGGTACTTCGACCTCGCACCGAAAGACCTCGCGTCGGACGTGCGCCGGGACATCATCTACGGGCTCGAATCGATGGGTTTCGAGGTCGAGGCCAGCCACCACGAGGTCGCCCAGAGCCAGCACGAGATCGACTTCAAGTACGACGACATCCTCTCGACTGCGGACAACGTCGCGACGTTCCGGGCGGTCGTGCGCGCCATCGCGGCCCAGCACGACCTCCACGCGACGTTCATGCCCAAGCCCATCCCGCGGATCAACGGGTCGGGCATGCACACGCACCTCTCGCTTTTCACCGAGGACGGCGAGAACGCCTTCCACGACGGCAACGACGAGTTCGACCTCTCGGAGACGGCAAAGCAGTTCCTCGCCGGCGTCCTCGACCACGCGCCCGCCATCACGGCGGTCGCCAACCCGACGGTCAACTCCTACAAGCGCCTCATCCCCGGGTACGAGGCGCCGGTCTACATCGCCTGGTCGGACGTCAACCGCTCGGCGCTGGTCCGCAAGCCCGCCGCGCGGATCCCCGCGGCGAGCCGCATCGAACTGCGCTCGCCGGACCCGTCGTGTAACCCCTACCTCGCGTTCGCCACGATGATCCACGCCGGCCTCGACGGCATCGAGCGCGGCCTCGACTGCCCCGACCCGGTCCGTGAGAACATCTACGACTTCGACGAGGAGATGCGCGACGAGTACGGCATCGAGACGCTGCCGTCGAACCTCGGCCAGGCCGTCGACGCCCTCGAATCCGACGAGGTCATCATGGACGCGCTCGGCCCGCA
The DNA here is from genome assembly GCA_003021655.1 of Halobacteriales archaeon QS_4_69_31. GTDB lineage: Archaea > Halobacteriota > Halobacteria > Halobacteriales > Haloarculaceae > QS-4-69-31. Next base: position 51,505 of record PXRP01000026.1, on the reverse strand, counting down.
CGTCTCCGAGAAGTTCGTCGAAGCCAAACGCGAGGAGTTCCAGGAGTACCTCGTCGAGGTCTCCGAGTGGGAACTCGACCGCTACCTCGCGACGTTCTGAGACGCTCCGGCCGACTCCCGACCACCGATTTCTTTCGGCTCGACCCCCGCGAGTGTCGAGTCCCGCGGCCCCCCGGACGGCGGGGTCATCTGCTTCGAGTACGACGACCATGTTTCCCTCCCCGCCCGCTCGCGCGCTATTCGGGGAGAGCGTCGGCACCCGCGCGACTCCGGGAGGACATCGACCCGCGCGACTCTTGGACTGTTCGTCGCGAAGGCCAGTTCGTGTGCTATTCGGGACCGCTCTCGCAGCGGCGCGTGCTCTCGTCGTCGGGGACGGCAGCGAGCTGACGGTTGCTGTAGGCGAGCCGACGGTCGGGTATCCCGGGGACGGGCTCGATGACCGTCGACAGCGAGGCGTTGTCGAAGCCGAACCGGCCCAGCGGCTCCATCCCGAGCAGGAGTTCGATCAGGCGGCCGTTGGCGTGGGCGTGGCCGACGACCAGCAGCGTCGTTTCCCCGTCCTCGGAGACGACCCCCTCGATCCGGTCGCGGGCGAGCCGGAGCCGCGCCAGCCCCTCGGCGTAGCTCTCCTCGCCCGGGTGACAGGCCGGGAACTCCGCGGTCGTGACGTCCAGGTACTCGGCCTCCTCGGCGGGCAGGTCGACCGGCTCGCCGGGCTGGGGCGTGGCCGACGGGTCGTCGTCGTGGGTTGGATGCCAGCACGCCTCGGAGAGTTCGGGCCAGACGGCGGCCCGCCGTCCGGTCTCCCGGAGCGTCGGGCGGATCGTCCCCCGCGTCCGGACCGTCGGGCTCACGACGATCCGGTCGGGGTCGAACGCGACCAGCGGGTCGACGAGCCGGCGGGCCTGTTCGTGTCCCCCCTCGGAGAGTTCGTTGTAGTCCGAGCGGTCGTAGTCGTCGGTCAGGTTCCCGACCGACTGGGCGTGACGGAGGAAGGCGGTCTCGGTCCCCATGTGACCGACACCTCGCCCCCCGCCCGTTTCGGTGTTTCGGATACCGGTTTTCGTGACTGTGTGGAACCCGGATTGTGCCGCCTACTCCGGCGCGTGCTCGCCCGTGTCGTCGTCGTACTTGGCACGGAGGTCCCGTAGCTCGTCTTTCAGTCTACTGAAGACGTCGGCGTACTGGCCGTCGTCGACGACGTTCCGGAGTTCGTTGGGGTCACGCTCCAGGTCGAAACGCTCCCACTCGTTTATCCGGGAGTAGTAGGTAATGTACCCACGACTAAAGTCGTGGGCTTCCCCCCGCAGGGGGTTTCGGCCCACGACTCGACACCTCGCAGGCGGGTTGCACGCACAGCGTTCGGCTGAAGCGAACTGCTCTGTTCCCTCCAGCGTACTCTCGCCGGGCTTTATCCGGCGAGGCGTTGGCGTATGGAGGCGCACGTTCGCCGCGGCAACACGCCGCGGCGACCGGCTGGCTCACACCGCTTTAATTCTCGGTGGCCTCGAACGCGGCCGTTTCGCGGGCGGGTATTCCCGCCTCGGAGCGACGGCGGCATCGGCCCCGAGTTTCGGCACGTCGCCGGGGCGGTCTGCCCGGGGCCGCATTACGGCGGCCCCTGCACCGGCTCCGTTCTGGCTCCGATGCAGTACCATGACAGACGCTCGCCTGCGGCCTAAACGTATCGCTTGGAAACCCATACCCGGCCAGAACGCGGTGGCCGGCAGCGCATCCGACGCGCTTCCTCCCACGACTGAAGTCGTGGGTTTCCGCGCTACACAACTATGAGCTTGTACCGGCCGGTGCGGATCCCGTAGTGGCGGCGGACGCGGTGGGGGAGGGGGTACTCGTGGAAGTGGTAGTAGAGGGGTTCCTCCCAGCCCACGGAGGACACGCATTTGTGGGTCCGCGCGGCGGCGACCCGACGACCGACGTCCGTGCCGACCGGTCGCCGCTCCCGGCGGGTCCGCCGTCCCGGGTAGACACCCGTCACGGCGAGGGGCCACCGCTGGGTTTATAGCTCCCTGTCGGCTCTGTCACGGCAACCGCGGCAAGTCGCCACCCCGGTGACGGAGAACGCGTGAAGGTGCTCTCGTGTAACGCCGGCTACCTGCTCGATTACGACGGCTCGCTCAGCGGCTACGCCCTCAGGCCCCACCGCGCGATGGTCGGCAGCCCGGAGGCCGAAGAGCGGGCCACGGAGCGGCTCGTCGACGTGATCGCAGACGAGCGGCCGGACGTTGTCTGTCTCCTCGAGGTCGACCAGGGGTCGGTCCGGACGCGGACCGACGGTCAGGTCCGGCACATCGCCGACCGGCTGGCCGACCGCGGCCTCGACTACCGCGCCCGCGCCGACACGAAGTACGGCACCGAGAACGTCCTCGGGCAGTTGCCGGTGCTCTCGAACCTCTCGAACGGGATGCTCGTTTGCGCGGACCTCGAGACGACCGTCGAGAGACACTACCTCGACACCGGCCCCAAGCGACTGGTGACGGAGGCCCGGGTCGGCGACCTCTCCGTGTTCGGAGTCCACCTGGCGATGAGCGGCCGGGGACGGCGCCGCCAGCTCGCGGAGGTCGCGGCGCTGGTCGCCGACCGCGAGCGGGTCGTCGTCTGTGGCGACTTCAACGCCTACGACGGCCTCGACGAGGTCCGCTCGACGCTGGAGACGGTCGGGCTCGTCCTCCACAACCCCGGCGAGACCGTTCCCGAACGACCGCTGGACTCGCTGGTCACCGACACCCGGACGCTCGACCTGTTTCTCACCTCGCCCGACATCGAGGTCACCCGCTGTGCGGTCATCCCCGTCCAGGTCTCCGACCACCGCCCCGTCGTCCTCGAATTCGAGGACTGACCCGCGGAAGGCAAAACCGCGATAGCACAGCGGTCGAGAGCGGTGGGGCCGGGAACGGGCCTAGGACCGCCGGGAGCGGGCGCCGGACCGCGATACTGGACGGCCGCGAGCGAGTGCCAGGACGGCCGTGAACGGGTGCCGGAACCGCCGAGAACGGGCGCCAGGGCGACCGGACGCCACGCCGGGCCTCGCGGGCCGGAAGCGGTGGATACATGCGAGGGGGGGCCGGCCACGTTGGTATGGCGGTCGACTGGCGCGCCGGAGCGCGCGAGCTCGGGACGGTGCCGAACCTCGTCACGCTGTCGCGGCTGCCGCTGGTCGCCGGGGTCGTCCTCGCGCTCGACTCGCCGGTCCGGTATCTCCTGTTCGCGCTAATCGTCTTCTCGGACGGGGTCGACGGGTGGCTCGCCCGCCGGCTCGACCAGACGACGGAACTGGGCGCGCTGCTCGACCCGGCGCTGGATAAACTGACCGCGCTGGTCCTGTTCGCGGCGCTGTTCCCGCGAACGGACCTCGCGACGGCCTATCTCGTCCTCTTTTTCGCCCGCGACGCGTTCGTCGTCGCGCTCGCGCCGCTGGTCCCGCTGTACGGCTTCGAGACGAGCAAGGTGCGGGCCCGCCCGCCCGGCAAGGTGGTGACCAACCTCCAGTTTCTCGCGATGGTCGCGATGCTCGTGCCCGCCGTGCTCGCGACCGAGGCGCTGCTGTGGGCGCTGGGCGTCGCCTCGACGGTGGCGGTCGCCGACTACGTCGTCTTCGCCGCCCGCGAACTGAGCGACCGCGACTGGGTCCACGACCGCCGCGGCATCGCCGTCTCCTTCGTGGGCACCGCAGTCGTCTTCGCCGCCGTCGTCGCCGCCCTGCTCGCCGACGAACTGGCCGCGTTTCTCGACGCGGTCGGCTGAGAGCGGGTCAGTGCGGCGGCCCTCTCGGGCCGTGTCGAGCCCGGGACCGTGCCTCCACTGGCGGGTCCGAGACCATGCCCCCGCTGTCGAACCCTCAAGACTCGTCGTCGTCGGTCCCGACCAGTCGACCCACCGTCTGTTCGGCCACCAGCCCCGGCAGGTCCTCGGCGGTCGTGACGTGCTCCTCGACGACGACCATCAGAACGCCGGTGACGACGAGCCCGGCGCCGACGACGGTCCGCCCCTGGACCAGCAACTCCAGGCCGAACAGCGCCGCGGGTAACGCGAATATCAGCGTCGCCCCCAGCCCGACGTACCCGAGGATGCTCCGCGCCATGCCCGCGATAACCGCCCGAGACTCAAAAGGGGTGCGTCTCCGCCCGCCGTTCCACATCCGGGAATCGTAATCCTTTTGTGACGACCCGCCAAAGCGGGGGTATGTTCACGGGCATCGTCGAGGAGACGGGGCGGGTCGCGGCGGTCGAGGACACGGAGGCGGGCCGGCGGGTGCGCATCGAGACGACGTTCGCGGACCTGGAGGCCGGCGCGAGCATCGGCGTCGACGGCGCCTGTCTCACCGTCGAGGCGTACGAACCCGGCGAGTGGGTCTCGGTGTTCCTGGCGACCGAGACCCTCGGACGGACGACCTTCGACGACGTCGCGGTCGGCGACGGCGTCAACTTAGAGCGGGCGCTGGCCGCCGACGGCCGCTTCGACGGCCACGTCGTCCAGGGTCACGTCGACGGCACCACCGAGGTCGTCGCCGTCGAGCGCGCCGGAGCAGGTCCCGGGAGCGACGCGGACGACGACGGCGACTGGACGTACACGTTCGCGCTCCCGCCGGACCTCCGGCAGTATATCGTCGAGAAGGGGTCGATTACCCTCGACGGCATCAGCCTGACGGTCGCGCGCCTAGACGACGGGGCCGGGACGTTCTCGGTGGCGGTCATCCCGACGACCTACCGCGAGACGACCCTCTCGGAGCGGTCGCCGGGCGACGAGGTCCACGTCGAGGTCGACGTCGTCGCCAAGTACGTCGAGCGGATGGTGACGGACGACGGCGAGCGCACCACACCGGTCCGGGGAGCACTCGACGGGGAGTCCTGAGCGGCTCAGGTCTCGAACTCGGTGAGTTCCGCGACGGGGCCCTCGTCCGGGTCGTCGTGGGTCTCGTTGTAGGCCCGGCGGTACCGGGAGAGTTTCCGGAGGAGGATGAGTCCGAAGACCCCGTCGTAGACGACCACGAACCCGAAGAAGGCGACGAACCAGGGGACCCCGGAGACGGTCGCGACGACCGCCGGGACGATCCCGGCAAGCGAGTTGTAGACGGCGTGGATGAGCGCGGCGATGAGCAGCCCCTTGACGACGATGGGGCCGGCGCGGTCGGGGTTGAACTTCGCGAGGCCGAGATAGTAGCCCGCGAACGCGGAGTAGATGACGTGTCCCGGCCCGGCGAGCGCGCGGACGGCGGTGATAGCGCCGCCGGTCGCGACGAGGTTCAGCGGGTCGGAGACCCCCTGGGTCTGTCCGGCGATGAACGTCGCGTTCTCGATAGTGGCGAAGCCGAGGCCGGCGACCGCCCCGTAGACCGCGCCGTCGATGACCGCGTCGAAGTCCCGGCTCCGGAAGGCGTACAGCCGGACCGCCAGCAGTTTGACCGACTCCTCGACCGGGCCGACGACGACGAAAAACACCACGATCTGGACGAAAAAGCCGACGATGCCGGTCGTGAGCCCGACCGACCGCAGGGCGAGGTCGGTCCCCGTGTTGAGCACGCCCGCGAAGCCGGCGAACAGGAGCCCCAGCACGAAGGTGGCCGCCAGCAGGTCCAGGGGCTCGTTCGTGGTCACGTCGGCCTGCCAGAGGTACGCGGCCAGCGCCAGCGCGGGCGCGACCGACAGCAGCGTGAACACCGCCACGGCCTCGCTGACGAGCGCGCCGAACGCGATCTGGCTGGCGAGGATCAGGACCGCCAGCAAAACGAGGAAGAGCCGTGCCCCCGAGATGAGCGTCCCGTGGAGGACGACCGCTATCCAGTCCAGCACCGACCGCCGCTCCCAGTCCGCGACCTCATAGAGGTCGCGCTCCTCCTCGTCGCGCGCCTCGACCGGGTCCCGTATCCGTGTCATACGTCAGGGGTCGATACCCCGGCACCTAACAGTTTGGCCGACCGGACGTGACTCGACTGGACAGCGGGAGGTTTTTCGCCGTCCGGCCCGGAGAGGCGAGCATGAGCATCGAGGCGGGAGTCGTCGCCGTGCAGGGCGACGTCAGCGAACACGCGGCGGCCGTCAGGCGGGCCGCCCGCAGCCACGGCGAGGACGCCACGGTCACCGAGATCCGGACCGCGGGCCACGTCCAGGACTGTGACCTGCTCCTGCTCCCGGGTGGGGAGTCGACGGCCATCTCCCGGCACCTCCAGCGCGAGGGGATCGCCGCCGAGATCCGGGCCCACGTCGACGCGGGCAAGCCCGTGCTCGCGACGTGTGCGGGGCTCATCGTCGCGTCGGCCGACGCCAACGACGACCGCGTGACGGAACTGGACATCGTGGACGTGACCATCCAGCGCAACGCCTTCGGCCGCCAGAAGGACAGCTTCGAGGCCCCGCTGGAGGTCGACGGCCTGGACGACCCCTTCCCCGCCGTGTTCATCCGCGCACCCGTCATCGACGGCGTCGGCGACGCCGAGGTGCTCGCCGAGTGGGACGGCCGCCCCGTCGCCGTCCGGGACGGCCCCGTGGTCGGCACCTCCTTTCACCCCGAGTTGACCGACGACTGCCGGATCCACGACCTGGCCTTCTTCGAGTCCGCCGTCGCCCCCTGAGCGTCAGCCCCGGCGCGTCCTCCCCGGTCGCTCGACCCCGAGCGGCGCGACCGCGGACGCGACTCCGCAGCGCGGGCGGCCCGCCGCCGGCGTGTCGGGCGCTGGAGATACTCGGTGCCGACGAGGACCAGACCCGCGGGCGGCCCAGCGCCCGCCGCCAGCGTGTCCGGCCCGGGTGGACTCCGGTGTCCGGCCCGGGTGGACTCCGGTGCCCGGCCCGGGACCGTGGACTCACGGTGTCTGGCCCGGGACCGTGTGGACTTACGGTGTCGGGCCCCGACCGGGCGGACATGAGCGACGACGTTCTCGACGAACTGTTCGCGGTCATCGAGGACCGCAAGGGGACCCTGCCCGACGACTCCTACACCGCCTCGCTGTTCACCCACGAGAAAGGCCAGGACGCCGTCCTGGAGAAACTCGGCGAGGAGACGACCGAACTCCTCCTGGCGGCCAAGGACGGCGACCGCGACGGGGTCGCCCACGAGTCCGCCGACATCGTCTACCACCTGCTGGTCCTGCTCGCGATGAACGACATGGAACTGGCCGACCTCCGGCGGGAGTTGCGCGACAGGCGCTGAGGGTCGCAAACAGTCGGGGCAGTATCCGACACTCCCGCCCGCCGTCACGCGACGATGCCGTCCAGCGCGCCCGCGAGCAGGCCGTGCCAGGCACCGCTCGCGAGGTCACCCCCGGCGAGAGAGCCCGCGACGAAGCCGGCGACGGTTCCCGCGACGAATCCCCAGAGGACCGCGCTCCAGCCAGTCATATCCGCTGTAGGGGACGCGGACTGAACTGTCCTGTGCGGGCGGTGCCCGCCCGGCGGGGGACGGTATCTGCTCCGACGGCGAGGAGACGGGCTTTTCAGTGCCGGCGGGCTACACGGCTCCAATGAGCCACCCGTTCGAGGACCTGCCGACGACGCCGACGGCCGAGGAGATACTGGACAAGGCGTTCTCGCGGGCCGCGCGCGCCGGCCGGGCCAAAAACGGCACTGACGCCCAGGCGTCGATGCTGCGGACCGCGACCAACATCGTCTCGGACAACCTGGAGAACGTCGTCACGGAGTGGCCGGACTTCGACACGCTGGACCCGTTCTACCGGGAGATAGCCGACGCGGTCGTCGCCTCCCACACGGTCGAGTCCGATGGCGTCGGGGTCGGCGGCGTCGACACGCTCCGCCAGCACCTCTCGGAGGTCGGCTGGGCGGCCCGAAAGACCGCCGAGATCCGAAGCGAGTACGAACCCCGGCTGTCGGGCGACGCCGACACCGCGCGCAAACTCCGCGAGCAGGCGTTCGCGCGGGTCGCCGACGTCGTCGAGGAGGTCGAGGACGACCTCGCGGCGGTCGGGGCCGCCCGGGACGCCCTGAAGACGCTGCCGGATATCCGCCCGGACGAACCGACAATCGTCGTCGCCGGCTACCCCAACGTCGGCAAGTCCTCCTTTGTCAACGCGGTGACCAACGCCCGTAACGAGACCGCCTCCTACCCGTTCACGACGACCGAGGTCCGTGTCGGCCACTACGAGGTCGACCACATCCGCTACCAACTGGTCGACACGCCGGGGCTGCTCGACCGGCCGCCCGCCGAGCGCAACGACGTCGAGTCACAGGCCGCCAGCGCGCTCGAACACCTCGCGGACTGCGTGCTGGTGCTCGTCGACGCCAGCGGCGCGTGTGGCTACCCGCTCGAAGACCAGCTCGCGCTCCGGGACGCGCTGGCCGAGCAGTTCGACGTCCCCGTCCTCACGGTCTGTAACAAGAGCGACCGGTCGCGCGACGTCGCCGCCGATTACTACACGAGCGTCGCCGAGGACGAGGGCGTCGACGCGGTGCTCGCGGCCGCCGTCGAAGCGGTCGGCTACGAACCCGACCTGCCCTACGACGGCTGATCCCACGTCCGTCGCGGGAGACAGAGCCTGCGCGCCGTCGGTCAGTCCAGCCGGTCGGTTGCGTCGGTCACGCCGGTCCGGCGTGGCGGGCGGATCGGTCGGACGTGCCGGCCGCGCCGGTCGGACGCGTCGGTCGGTCTCGCCGGTCGAAGGTGCTAATTGCGCCGGGCGGACGTACCGACCGCGCCGGTTTCGCACTTCAGCCGCTGGTGTCGTAGACGACGTTGACGCTGGCGCTGACGGTGACGGGGCCGCTGTCGATGGATGTCCCGCCGCCGTCGGCGGCGAGTGCGCTCGCCTCGGCGCGGTGGGGCGTGCTCCTGTAGTCGGTCGTGGTGATGCGGTCGACGCCGGTGATCGAGAGGTCCTCGACGGCGGCGACGGTGCTGGCCTCGCTACGGGCGTTCTCCATGGCCTCTTCGAGGGCCTGCTGGCGGAGTTCCTCGCGACGGTCCTCCGAGAGGGTGAACTCGACGCCGTCGACCTCGCTTGCGCCGTTGTTGACCGCGGTGTCGATGACGCTACCGACGCTGTCGGTGTCGTTGACGGTCACGACGAACGCGTGGAGCGCGCGGTAGTCGGGGCGCTCATCGCTGGGGCCGCCGTGGCGCTCCTGGGAGGAGATGTCGTAGTAGGCCGTCTGGATCTGGCCGCTCTCGATGCCCATCTCGGCGAGCGCGTCGCGCATCTGCGAGGTGTTCTCCGAGAGCTGTTCGCGGACGACGCCGATGTCGTCGCCGGTCGCCAGGACCGCCAGCCGGACGACCGCGCGGTCGGCGGTGGCCTGGACCTGGCCGTTGCCGGAGACGGAGATCGTGTCGCTCATCTGGGCTTGGGCCCCTGCGGGGGCCTGTTCGTGCTGTACCGGGGCGCCGGTCGTGAGCGCGCCGGCGATGCCTGCCGTGACCAGAACCGCCGCGAGGACGGCGGCTCCGGCGAGTGCGGATCGTGATTCCATGCACTCGTCACGAGAACCCCCACTCAAAAAGGCGCGGCGGAGCCTCAAAGGGCTCTTTGAGTGTTAGGCGCGTTCGACCTGGACGTACCGGACCTCGGTGTCGACCGGGTGGCCGGTCGCGTTCTCGATGGCCGCGTCCAGCGGCCCCGCGAGCGAGGGGGCTGTCCCGCCGTCGGTCCCGACGGTCACCACGACCGACTCGGTGGTCCGGAAGAGGACGTCGTTGCTCCGCCTGACCTCGACGTCGAGGAGGCGGGCCTCCGCCGTCGCCGCGAGCGTGTCCGCCGCCGCGGCCCGGATCCGGTCTTCCGTCTGGGCGCTCTGGAACGAGTCGTAGGTCACGCCGCCGAGAAAGCCAGACAGCACGACGATAGCGACCACCAGGACCGCCACGCGGCGGACCGTCGCCCCGCGTGCCTCGTTCAGCCGGAACCACTGGGTCGGCCGGTAGCCGCTGTACCTGAGGACGACCAGCGCCGCGAGGTTGATAGAGAGGAGGTTCACGAGCACGAGCACGCCCGACCCCAGCGAGACCATCGGCCGCCCCCAGGCGATGCCGATGCCGACCGTCGCGGCCGGCGGGATGAGCGCGACGGCGATCATCACGCCCACTAGCGCGGAGGAGACGCCGGTCGTCATCGACAGTGACCCGGCGACGCCCGCGCCGATCGCGACCACCAGCGACAGGAAGTCCGGGGCGAGCCGCTCGCGGACCTCCGGGATCGCGGTCACGTCGGTAATCGGCGGGACGAGGTTGACCGTCCTGACGAACCAGGCGAAGACGGCGGCACTGGCGACCGACAGCAGCAGGCCGACGACCTGCAGTTTGACCCCGCGTGTGAACATCTCCTCATCGACGACGACGGTGCCGACGCTGGCGGTCATCGCCGGGCCGATGAGCGGCGCGATCACCATCGACCCGACGACGACCGCCGGCGAATCCAGCAACAGCCCCGCGGTGGCGATGACTGCGCTGACGACCGTCATCACCAGGTACGCCCGGAGCGGCGGCACCAGGTCGAGCGCGGTCGCCACGAGTTCCGCCTGGGCGATGCGGTCGGTGTCCTCTGCCTCCGCGTAGCGCTCTTCGATCTTCTCGAAGTCCCGCGAGACGACCGTCTGGGCGTCCAGGATGACCGTGTACGTGCTCTCGTCGACGCCCGCCTCGCGCAACCGTTCTAACACCGGCTCGACGGCGTTCGTCGGCAGCGGGATGTAGGCGATTGCGGCGTACTGGCGGTCGCTGGTCTCCTCCGTGATCACGAAATCGACGCCCTCGTCGTCGAGGGCCGCACGGACCGTCTCGAGTTTGCCCGACGGGACCGTGACCTGAACGAGCCGCACGTCATAGCACTCGCCCAGCGACGACAAATAGCTTGGGCCGCCACCGGACGAAAACGACGGGAGGGCCGGCAACCGACGGGGAAAGCGGGACGGCCAGGGTTCGACCGAAATGAGCTGACGGTCGGGAATCGAGAGAGAAAACGGCCGGTCCCGGAGAGAGTCAGTCGTCGGCGGGGACGACCTCTTCGTCCTCTTCCTCTTTGGCCGCGGCCTCGGCGTCCTCCTCGGCTTCTTTCTTGTCTTTCACTTTCTTCATGCGGAAGATCTCCTCGCGTTCCTGCTCTTCGAGTTTCTGCTCGATGTACTCCTTGTTCTCGCGGAGTTCGGGGAGGAGTTTGAACTCGAGGGCGTTGACGCGGCGGTTGGTGGTTTCTATCTCCTCTATCATCTTCTTCATCGCCGTCTCGACCTCGGCGGCGAGGATGATCTGGTCGACGAGTTCCTCGTAGGCGTCGGCGGCCTCGTCGATGCGGGCGCTCGTCCCGAGGACGCCGTAGCCGCGCTGGTCGAGGTTCTTGCGTACCTTCGTCGAGTCGATCTGGGGGATGTAGACGCCCATGACGCTCTTGGACTCGGTGGTGATCTCGGGGTGTTCCTTGAGCGCGGCGGCGGCCCCCCGGACCGCGACGTCGCCGTCGAGCGCCCGGGCCATGTTGATGGCGCGCTGGGCCTCCTCGTACTTGTCGTCCAGGTCCGACCGGACGTCCTTGGCCTCGTCGAGGATGTCCATGAACTCCATGATGAGGCCGTCCCGCTTCTGTTCGAGCGTGTCGTGGCCCCGCTCCGAGAGCTCGATGCGCTCCTCGATCTGCATCAACTCCTTGCGCGTGGGCTTGACGTCGTCGGCCATTGCCCGAGGGTACCCGACGGAGGCAGTTAATCGTTTTCAGTCGCGCTCGCGGCTGTGTTCTCGCGAGCGGCCGTGAGCGGCCTCCGCGACGCTGGCGATACGGCCGCCGTCACGTGACTACCCGAGCTGTTCGGCGACGGCCTCGTCGGCGGCGGCGACGAATGCCGCTTTCCGGTCGGTCGGGACGGTCGCCCCCGCGGCGATGTCGTGCCCGCCGCCGTCGCCGCCGACGGCGCGCGCGGCCTCCCCCATCACGGCCGAGAGGTCAAGCCCGCGCCGGACGAGGATCCCCGACCCGCGCGCGGAGACCTTGGTCTCGTCGTCGTCCTTGTTGGCGAACGCGACGATGGGCTTGTTCGGGTCGACGCCCTCGGTGCCCAGCGCCATCCCGGCGACGATGCCGACGATGGTCTCGCGGATGACGTCGCCGGCGTCGAACCACTGGAGGTGGTCCTCGTGGGTGACCCCCTGCTCGCGGACGTACTCCAGGCCCTCCGAGAGGTTGCGCCGGTGGTTCGCCAGCAACCGCCGCGCCCGGTCGAGCGCGCCGTCGCGGTCGCCCAGGCAGACGCCCAGCCCCACGTCGGCCCGCTCGTAGCGGGCGGTGGCGTTCAACAGCGTCGAGAACTCGCTGGCGTCGCGCAACTCGGTGCCCTCGGGCTCGGCGGGGAATTCGTAGGTCGTCCCAACGAGCGAGTCGATCTTGTTCGCGGGGACACCCCGCTTTACCGCGTGTGTGACCAGCGCGCTGGCGACGGTCCGGCGCTCGTCGTCGGTCAGGTCCGCCCAGGTGCGCCAGGCCCCGTCGACCCCCTCCCTCAGGTCGACGTCCAGCCCGTCCAGGAACCGGACCGCGCCGGCCTCGTCGCCCGATATCCCGGGGATCTGGACGTCCGTGGCGTACTCGAAGAGCTTCGGGAGCGGGCGTGTCTGCTTGCCGTACAGCGAGAGGTCGGTCCCCTCCGCGAGGACGCCCGCCGCGACGCCCTCCTCGACGATGCCCCGGTTCGCGCCGACGAGTTCGCCCCCGACGGCCTGCATGTCCCCGACGGCACCCACCACCGCCAGCGCCGCCAGGTCGCGGTTCGTCTGCATCGAGTCGGCACCGTCGACGTCGGCCGGCCCACCGCCGACGCCGGCCGGACCGACTCCGCCCGCGGTGGCCGACCCGTCGACTCCGGGCTGGCCGGACTCAGCGGCCAGCGCCCGCGCGAGGACGTACGCCGCCCCGGCGCCCGACAGTTCCGAGGCGCCGTCGATCCCGAAAAGGAGGGGGTTGAGGTGGAACTCGGTGTCGCGGTCGGCGGGCTGGTGGTGGTCGGCGATGACGGGGTCGAAGTCGCCGGCGTCCTCGTGGGCGCCGATCACGTCAAGCTGGCCGCTCCCGAAGTCCGTGAACAGCACCGTCCCGTACTCCCGTGCAGCGATCGAGGCGATCTCCGTCTCGTCGAGTTGCTTCTTGAAGACCACCTCGTAGGGAAGCCCTGCCCGGTCCAGGGCCGTGGCGGCGATGGCGGCGCTGGTCAGCCCGTCGGCGTCGATGTGCGAGGCCAGCAACACGCCGTCGGCTTCGAGGAGTCGGCGGGCGCAGGCGTGTGCGCGGTCGGCGAGGTCGGGGACCGGCCCGTCGGTCATCGCCACGAGATAGCGGCGTCCCCCGGTTTAAATCTCCGGTCCGACGGCGGCGGCGGTGTGTAGTTTAGCGAGTCGGGGGGTAAGCTTATCAGAGGCGAACGCAAACCCCAGGTGAATGGACTCCGCCGCGTTGCTGGACCTGCTGGGGAACGCCAACCGCCGGCGGATCCTCCGGTTGCTGGCCCACAAACCCTGTTACGTGACCGAAATCAGCGAGTACCTCAGCGTGAGTCCGAAGGCGGTCATCGACCACCTCGATAAGCTGGAGGAGGCGGGGTTGGTCGAGAGCCGCGTCGACGACCAGCGGCGGAAGTACTTCCACATCGCGCGCAATCTCCGCCTGGAGGTGACCGTCTCGCCCTACCAGTTCGGGACGAAAAGCGCCTACCCGGCGAGCCAGGTGGACGTCACCGCCTGCCGGTACCTCTCGATCGAGACGGAGTTCGACCACGGCGCCGACGCGGGGCAACTCGCGCGGGAGCTGAACGAGCTCAGGGACCTGGAGACGGAGCTCTCGATGGCCCAGCGGTGGGTCCACGGCCGGCTGACCGAGGTCATGGAGGCACTCACCGAGAAGTTCGACGGCGAGGACAGCCGGCTGTTCAGCGACGTGCTCTCGACGCTGGCGGCCGAGCCCGGGACCGTCGAGGAGGTGAGCCGCCAGGTCGAGGCCCCGCCGGAGGTCGTCGCCGGGACGCTCCGGACGCTCGCCGAGGAGGATGTCGTCGTCGAGGACGGCGACGAGTGGCGACTGCCGGAGTGACCGCGGCTCACTCCACGCCGCGGGTCAGCCCGCTACGGAGGTCGCGGCCGAAGTAGTGACCCAGTACTGTGGCGACCAGGCCGCCGCCGGCACCGAACGCCGCGATGGGGACGCCGCTGTCGGTCGCCACCGCGAACGCGAACGTCGAGAGAAACGCCGCCAGGCCGGCAGCCGCCGCGCCCGCGACCGCCAGCTCCAGGTACCGGGACTTCCCGCTGACGAGCCCGAGCACGAACGCGCCGGCGAACACGCCGAGGAGACCCCCGACCGGCCCCAACAGCGGGACCGCGCTCCCGGCGAACATGGAGACGACGACGACGGCGAACGCGGCGAGCGCCTCCCGCGCCGAGGGCAGGGCCGCCGCCGGGTTCGGCAGCCCGAGCGACGGCCGGAGCCGCGAGAGCAGTCCCGGACCGCTCGAGCCCCCCTGGGCGCCGGCGGGGTCGGCGCCGCCGGCGTCGGCCTCGACCGGGTCGCCGGTCAGCGAGTCGACGTCGACCCCGAGTTCGTCCTCGTCGAGGCCGACGTCGCCGCCGTCGTCGAGTCCGTCGAGGTCGATATCCTCGCTCTCGACGGTTCGCTCGTCGGTGCGTTCGGACATACGACGCAGTCAGGGTGGGAGCACAATGGGCCTTTTCCTCGACCGTCGTCGGTCTCTCCCCCGCCACCGGCCCGTCACCGCTCGGTCACGGGTCCGTCGCCCGTCAGTCGGCCCACCCGGGGCGGCCGCCCCTCGGTTTCAGGGGGTTTTTCCCCCCGCTGGCCCTTTGCTCTGGCATGACAGTCCCGATCACGGCGAGACTCGACGACCCGGACGCGGCCCGACGGGAGGGCCGCCGGAAGATGGACTGGGCGCGCCAGCACATGCCGATCCTCGACGCCCTGCGGGGGGAGTTCGAGGCCGACCGGCCGTTCGCCGGCGAGGTCGTCGGGATGGCGATGCACGTCGAGGCCAAGACCGCCGTCCTGGCGGAACTGCTCGCGGCCGGCGGGGCGGAGGTCGCCATCACCGGCTGTAACCCGCTGTCGACCCACGACGACGTGAGCGCGGCACTGGACGCAGTCGAGGGGGTCACCGCCTACGCCCAGCGCGGCGTCGACGAGGAGGCCTACTACGCGGCCATCGAGGCCGTCATCGGCCACGGCCCCTCCATCACCGTCGACGACGGGATGGACCTCGTGGCGGCGATCCACGAGGACTACCCGGAACTGATCGACTCCATCGTCGGCGGCGCGGAGGAGACGACGACGGGGGTCCACCGCCTGCGCGCGATGGACGACGACGGCGAACTCGCCTACCCGGTGTTCGCGGTCAACGACACGCCGATGAAACGGCTGTTCGACAACGTCCACGGCACCGGCGAGTCCTCGCTCGCGAGCATCGCGATGACGACCAACCTCTCGTGGGCGGGCAGGACGGTCGTCGTCGCAGGCTACGGCTACTGCGGGAAAGGCGTCGCCAGGAAGGCCGCGGGACAGAACGCCGACGTCGTCGTCACGGAGGTCGAACCCCGGCGCGCGCTCGAGGCGCACATGGAGGGGTACGACGTGAAGCCGATGGCCGAGGCCGCCAGCGAGGGCGACGTGTTCATCACGACGACCGGCAACCGCGACGTCATCGTCGAGGAGCACTTCGAGGCGATGCAGGACGGCGTCCTCCTGGCCAACGCGGGCCACTTCGACATCGAGGTCGACCTCGACGCGCTCTCGGAGCTGGCCGTCGACACCTACGAGGCCCGCGAGGGCGTCCGGGCCTACGAGATGGCCGACGGCCGGCGGCTGAACGTCCTCGCGGAGGGGCGGCTGGTCAACCTGGCGACGCCGGTCGCGCTGGGCCACCCCGTCGAGGTGATGGACCAGTCGTTCGGCGTCCAGGCCGTCTGCGTCCGCGAACTCGTCGAGAACGGCGACGCCTACGACCCCGGTGTCCACGAGGTGCCCGACGAACTCGACCGCGAGGTCGCCGAGATAAAACTCGCCGCCGAGGGCGTCGAGTTCGACGACCTCACCGAGGCCCAGGCCGAGTATATGGACTCCTGGGAGCACGGGACCTAGCGTGGTTCGAGCGACCGAAGGGAGCGAGAACCACGACCCCGAGCGGGGAGCCTAGCGAGGGAGAGGGGTGAGGGGAGTCGGGAAAACGTGGTCGAGGGAGAGGGGTGAGGGGAGTCGGGAAAACGTGGTCGAGGGAGAGGGGTGAGGGGGTAGGGGTCGAACCGGGAAACGTGAGGGAGAGACCGAACCGGTAGCCGGCCCGGAGAGCGCGGGGACATCCGACCCGCGGCCGAAGGCTCCGTGCCTGCCACCGCATTTCGAGAGAGGATACGGACCGACATTCCATTGCTCACTACATGTATAGCGTCCGCCACGAACCGAGACATTATAGATAGTAGCTGGCGTCGATCCGGCAGCACCTTTCGGGACCGGACGGTCGCTGGCCGCCGGTCGGTCGACGTTCCGTGATAGGTCACTCGAATGATACCAATATGTATTTAGCCCTGCGCCCAATGACAGGCAATGCCCATACGTCACCACTCCGGGGGGACCAGGAGGACAACGGAGCCGTCGACCCGGCGCTCGGCGGACAGCGCGGCCGACTGGCCCGTCATAGCCGCGGCCGCGAGCGCGACCGTGCTGGGGGGACTCCAGGTCGCGCTCGGGAGCGGGGCCGGGACCGGGGGCGGTCTCGGCGTTGTCCCGTTCGTCCTCGTCGGGATGGCCGCGGTCGGCGACGAGACGGTCGAGGAACTGACGGCGAAAATATCGGCGTTTCTCGACGGCGAGGACGTCGCGTTCGGGAGCGACCGCGACGACGCGGTCGGCGACCTCTACGAGGCGGTCGGGGAGTTGGCCGATAGGGCACGCGACCGGCCGGCGGTAGAGGGCGAGCGCGAGAGAGAGAGCGAAGTCGAGGACGAAGGCGAGAGCGAGCGCGACCGGCGGGAACTGTACCGTATCACCTCGGCCCAGGACCTCGACCACGACGAGAAGATAGACCGGGTGCTCGAACTGGGCTGTGACTGCCTGGGCCTCGCGTGCGGGCTGGTCACCCGCATCGACGAGGAGAGCGGCCGGTACGAGGTCGAGCGCGTCGCCGGCGGGGACCTCCACACGGCGGGGACGGTCGCGGACCTGTCGAGTACGTTCTGCCGGCGGACGATAACCGCCGACGAGGTCCTCGGTATCTACGACGCCGCGGGCGAAGCCCCCGTCGACCGGGGTGGCGAGGGGAGTGCCGGGAGGGGACCCGGGACCGACGGCGAGAACGACGCTGCGAGCGCGGACGGCGACCGGGACGGCAGTCACGGGGAGTGGGGTATCGGCTCTTACGTCGGGGGGAAACTCGAGGTCGACGGCGAGCTGTGGGGGACGCTGTGTTTCGTCGACGAGGAATCCCGCGAGCGGCCGTTCACCCACGAGGAGCGGTTGTTCGTCGACCTGGCGAGCCGGTGGGTCTCTGACGCCATAGAGCGCACGCAGCACCTCGAACGCCTCGAACGCGACCGGTCGTTGCTCGACTCGATCTTCGAGCAGCTCCCGGTCCACCTCTTCGTGAAAGACCGGGAGGCGCGCCACGTCAGGGTCAGCAGCGCGTACATCGAACAGGCCTACGGCGTCGACGAGTCGCACTTCCTCGGGAAGACGGACCCGGAGATCTTCGACGAGGAGCTCGCGGCGGAGTCGTACGCCGACGACCGGTCGGTCATCGAGACGGGCGAGCCGGTCCTCAACAAGCAGGTGTACATCCCGGAGATCGACGCGTGGGCGCTCTCGACGAAAGTTCCCTGGCGCGGCGAGGACGGCGAGATACGCGGGCTGATCGGTATCTCCCAGCGAGTCACCGACCTCGTCGAGCGCGAGCGCCAGCTGGCGGCCATCGTCGAGAACACGACCAACCCGATATACATCAAAGGCGACGACGGCACCTACCAGTTCGTCAACGAGGCGGCGGCCGACCTGTTCGGGCTGGACCCCGAGCGGATGGTCGGCCGGACCGACGCGGAGCTGTTCGACCCCGACGCGCTCGGGGACATCCGTGCGGGCGACCGGCGCGTCCTCGAGACCAGCGAATCCCTGACCGCCGAGACCGTAACGACGATAGACGGCGAGGAGCGCGTGTTCCTCGACAACAAGTACCCCTACCGCGACGAGAACGGCGAGCTGCTGGGGGTGATGGGGATCAGCCGGGACATCACCGACCGCAAGTCCCGCGAACGGGAACTCAGGCAGACCAAAGAGCGCCTCGAGGCCATCGTCGAGGCCTCGCCCGACGCGCTGGTCGCGGTCGACCTCGACGGGACCGTCGAGCTCTGGAACCCCGCGGCCGAGCGCATCTTCGGGTGGGACGCCGAGGAAGTGCTGGGGGACCAGCTCCCGTTCGTTCCCGAGGACAGGACCGATGAGTTCGAGGACCTGGACGAGACGCTGCGCCGCGGGGAGTCCGTGACGGGGCTGGAGACCGAGCGCCTCCGGCGGGACGGCACCAGGATCGACGTGGGACTGTCGATCGCGCCGTTGCGCAGCTCCGAGGGCGAGGTCGTCGGGAAGATGGGCGTGCTGGAGGACACCTCCGAGCGCAAGCGCCAGGAGAAACAGCTCCGCGAGACCAAAGAGCGCCTGGGGCAGTTCATCGAGACATCGCCGGTCGGCGTCGTCGCGACCGACCGCGACGGGCTCGTCACGCTCTGGAACGACGGGATGGAGGAGATCTTCGGCTGGTCCCGCGAGGAGGTCCGCGGCGAGGAGTACCCGGCGGTCCCGGACGACAGCGAGGCGGCGGTCCGCCAGCGTGTCCTCGCCGGGGAGTCGGTCTCGCAGGTCGAACTCGAGCGGGTGCGCAAGGACGGCCAGCGCATCGACATCACGCTGTCGGCCGGCCCGATCTACGACGACGACGGCGAGGTGGTCGAACTCGTCGGGTACATCCAGGACGTGACCGAGCGCAAGTCCCGCGAGCGCAAGCTCGAAGAGCGGTCCGTGGCGGTCGAACGGTCGATAGACGGGGTCGCCATCCTCGACGAGGACGGCGTCTACAAGTTCGTCAACCAGGCCCACGCGGACATCTACGGCTACGACGACCCCGAGGTGTTCGTCGGCGAGTCCTGGGAGCTGTGTTACACCGGGGCGGAGCTCGAACGGATACGCACGGAGGTCGTCGCGGAGTTAGACGAAACCGGCAGCTGGCGCGGCGAGGCCGTCGGGACGCGCGCGGACGGCTCGACGTTCCCACAGGAGGTGTCGGTGACCGCCCTCGAGAGCGGCGGGATGGTCTGTGTCGTCAGGGACGTTACCGACCGAAAGGAACGCGAGCGCGAGCTCCGTCGGACGAGTTCGATGCTCCAGCAGACCCAGCGCGTCGCGGCGGTGGGCGGCTGGGAGGTCGACCTGACGACCGACCCGCCGGCGATGACCTGGACGGACGAACTCTACTGGCTCCACGACCTCCCGCCGGGGACCGACGTCGACCTCGAGACCGCGGTCAGGTGCTACCACCCCGAGGACAGAGACGAGATCCGGCAGCTGTTCGAACACGCCGTCTCCACCGGCGAGCCCTACGACATGGAGGTCCGCCTCCAGACCGCCGAGGGCGCCAAGCGGTGGGTGCGCGCCATCGGGGAACCGGTCACGGAGGACGACGAGACCGTCGCAGTCCGCGGGTCGATCCAGGACATCACCGACCGGAAGGAGCGGGAACTGGCCCTGGAATCGCTCCACAGGACGACCCAGGGGCTGCTCGGCACCGAGACGGAGGAGACGGTGGCCGACCTGGTCGTCCGCTCGGCCGCGAGCGTCCTCGACACCGAGGGGGTCGGGGTCTTCCTGCTCGACGAGGGGGCCAACCGGCTCGAACCGGCCGCCCACACCGAGCGCTTCGAGGCCCTCTGTGAGACAGTCACGCCCGTCGTGGCCAGCGAGTCGGACTCGCTGCTGTGGGAGTCGTTCGTCACCGGGACGGTCCTGGCCGCCGACGACGACCGCCTGGACCGCGAGATGTTCGGCGAGGCGTGTCGGAGCGCCCTCGTGGTCCCGGTCGGCAACCACGGCGTGTTCGTCGTGGCGACGGGCGGGGAGTCGGTCAGCGACCGGACGCGCCGGCTGGCCGAGACGCTCGTCGCGACGACAGAGACGGCGCTGGACCGGATCGAGAGCGAGGCGACGCTCCGGGAGCGCGACGCCGAACTCGAGTCCCAGAACCGCCGGCTCAAACGCCAGATCCAGGTCACCGACATCATCCGCCGGATCGACCGCTCGCTGATCCGCGCCGAGAGCCGGGCGGAGGTCGAGTCGGCGGTCTGCGAGGGGCTCGTCGACGCCGAGGACGTCGCGTTCGCCTGGGTCGGCAGCGTCGACCCCTCGGGCGAGCGGCTCGAACCGCGGGCGTGGGCCGGGACCGGCGGCGAGTACCTCGACGCCGTCTCGCTGTCGACCGGCGACCCGGCGCCCGAGCCGGCGGTCGCGGCCGCCGACACCGGCGAGGCGACCGTCGTCAGCAACGTCCTCGCGGACCTGAAACGCGAGCCCTGGCGCAAGCAGGCGCTGGCCGCCGACTTCCAGTCGGCGCTGAGCGTGCCCCTGACCTACGAGGGGTACGTCTACGGCGTCCTGACGGTCTACGCCGACGAGCCCGCCGCGTTCGGCGACCTCGAACGCGACGTCTTCGAGGAACTGGGGACTAACATCGCCAATACGATAAACGCCGTCGAGACCCACCAGGCGCTCCACGCCGACACGCTCGTGGAACTCCGGCTCCGGCTCGACGACGACGACAGCTTCCTGGGCCGGCTCGCACGCGAGGCCGACTGCGCGGTCTCCTACGAGGGGCTGGCGGCCTCCTCCGACGAGGAGGCGCGCCTGTTCTTCAGGGCCACCGGCGCGGCGCCCGAGGCCGTCGATGCCGTCCTCGAGGATCTGGTCTCGGTCGCGACGTTCCGGCGGATCAGCGAGAGCGAGAGGTCGGTGCTGTACGAGGTGACCGTCACCGGCGAGACGATCCCCTCCCGGCTGGTCCGCCACGGCGCCACGCCGCGGTCGGTCGAGGTGGCCGACGGCGAGACCGAGGTCGTCCTCGACATCCCGACGACGACCGACGTCCGCGAGTTCGTCGAGATGTTCCGCGAGGCGTTCCCCAGCGTCGAACTCGTCGCGCGGCGCACGACCGAGCGCACCGCCCAGACCAAACAGGAACTGGCGGCCTCGCTGTTTGCCGGCCTCACCGACCGCCAGCTCGAAGTGCTCCGGACCGCCTACTTCGCGGGCTTTTTCGAGTGGCCCCGCGAGTCCACCGGCGAGGACGTCGCGGAGATGCTCGGCGTGACCCAGCCGACCGTCAACCGCCACCTCCGGCTCTCGCAACGACACCTCCTCGAACGGCTGTTCGAGGACGCAGCCTCGACGGTCGTCGTCGAGTGACCATCGCGGGGCGTCTCCGCTCCGAGGCCATCCCGTCGCCCCAAAACGGCTTTCCGCCGGTCGCCCCTACCCGCGGGTATGAGCACACCGGAGCGCGGGACGACCGCCGGGGCGGCCAGAGTCGTCGTCTCCTACCCGGCGGACCTGAGCGACTGGGGGCGGAGCATCGTCGAGGACGACCCCTTCCGGGCGTACCTCGGGAAGACGCTCGGGCGCGTCGCGGCCGGCGACGGGTTCGTGGAGTTCGTCGGCGTGGGCTGCTGTGGCGACACGCTGGACGTCCCGCTCCGGGTCGAGGCGATCGAGGGCGGCGACACCGTCACCGAGGAGACGGCCGTCGAGTACGAGGTCCGCGAGGCCTGCGGACTCGAGGGTGGCTGGCGCGTCCAGAGCCAGGGCGGGCCACGCGGTCAGGGCAGGTAGCGCACGCTGACCACGCCCGGGTCCGACCGGACCTCGACGCGTTCGACGCCGAGGCGGGCGGCCCGCTCGACGGTCGCCTCGTCCTCGAGGGCGTCCGCGACGGCCGCCTCGGTGGCGTCCTCGGGGACGGTGAGGACGTGGACCGCGCCGGTGCCGGCCCGTTCGTAGCGGGTCAGGTCGCCGACGGACTGGTCGGCGGCCGCCTCGCGGGCGCGCTGGGTCGGCGGTTCCGGGCTCTCCGTGACCTCGACGGTAAACGTCCGGGTCAGTTCGGTGACGGTCCAGGTCACCTCCATGGGCGGTTCGGCCTCGATGGTCGCCTCGACGACCCGGCCGGCCTCGACGCCCGGGTTCTCCGCGAGCGTATGGACCTGGCCGTCGGCCACGTCCCGCAGGACCGCCGTCTCGTCGTCGGCCTCGGTCACGAGGAAGGTGCCGTCTGTCATGAGTAGCCGTAATCGGTCGCGCCCCTTCCCCGTTTCGTCAGCGCATGGCGCGGTGGACGGCGTAGACCGCGGCCGCCGCGAGGACCGGCGGGACCACCCCGGCCGCCCGCGGGAGGCTGTACAGCCACGCGACCACCGGCGCGAGGGGACCGGTCGGCCCCTCGGTCAGGCTTGCGGGCGCCGAGACGACCAGCCCGACGTACAGCGAGAAGACAAAGAGGTAGCCGGCCGCGGCCAGCGCCCGGTCGTAGCGGACGGTCGAGCCGCCCCGGCGGTGGCGGCGGGCCACCGCCAGGACCGGCGCGACCAGCGGCGCGACGACCAGCAACATCACCACGACGAAGAAGGCACGCGAGAAGGTGAACGTCCCGCCGGTGGCCTGGGCGGTCGCGCCGATGAGAGTCACGACCGCGAGCGCGAACAGCACGACGACGACTCCGGTCACCAGCCCCCCCGCGACGACGTACGTCCGGAAGAGCCGCGACCCGGTGGCGCGGTAGGCGTACGGGAACGCGCCCACGACCCCGCCGTAGGCGTCGTCGTCGGTCGCCGTGGCATCGTCGTCGGCCACCTCCTCGCTTGCGGCGTCGGTCATCACACCCGGTAGGGAACGCGACCGAATAAGACGACTGGTCCGGTCGACGCGGTGGTGTGTAGTGTAGCGAGTCAGGTAATTGCCGTATCGTGGCGGTTTTGGGGCCGATCACGGCCCGCGAGTGGACAGGTCTTTGTCCGAGCCTCTCGACCGGCCGGTATGCGAGTCGACATCGGCAACGCTCTGGCGACGGAGGCCGACCCCGGCATCCCGGAGGGTGCGCTCGACGACCTGGACGAGCGGGTCGCGGGGGCCCACGAACGCATCGCACGCGGCCGCGCGGACGGCGAGTTCGGCTACGCGGCCCTGAACCTCCCCGAGCGGACCGACCCCGCGGCCGTCCGGCGGGCCGTCGAGGGGTTCGACCCCGCGGTCGTACTGACGGTCGGCATCGGCGGGAGCGCGCTCGGCGCGGTGACGCTCACGGCGGCGCTGGGCGCGGACTCGGCGGTCGACCACTACGCGCTGGACAACGTCGACCCGGCACACGCCGACCGCCTGCTCGGGGCCCTGCCGCTGTCGGAGACGGTCGTCCACGTCGTCTCGCGGTCGGGCACGACCGCGGAGACGCTGGCGAACTTCCTGGTCGTCCGCGAGGCGATGGCCGACGCCGGCGTCGACTGGACCGAGCGGACGGTCGTCACGACCGGCGACGAGGGGCCGCTGCGCGCGCTCGCCGACCGCCACGGCCTCCCCGCGCTGGACACGCCCGCGGGCGTCCCCGGGCGGTTCTCGGCGCTCTCGTCGGTCGGGCTCGTCCCCGCGGCGCTCCAGGGCGTCGACCTGGACGCGCTGCTGGCCGGCGGGCAGGCGGGCGCGGACGCGCTCGCCGGGTCGCTCACCGAGTGTCCGGCCTACGCCTACGGCGCGGTCGCACAGGCGCTGGACGAGCGGGGGGCGACGATAAACGCCGTGATGCCCTACGCCGAGTCCCTGGAGCCGTTCGCCGAGTGGTTCGCCCAGCTGTGGGCCGAGAGCCTCGGCAAGGACGGCGGCGGCCAGACGCCGGTGCGGGCGCTGGGCGCGACCGACCAGCACTCCCAGCTCCAGCTCTACCGGGCCGGCCGCCGGGACAAGCTGGTGACGTTCGTCCGCCCGCGCGAGCGCCCGGACCGGCCGATCCCCGAGACCGACGTCGATGACCTCGCCTACCTGGGCGGCGAGAGCCTGGGCGCGCTCATCGACGCCGAGTTCGCGGCCACGGAGGCGAGCCTGGCGGCGGCCGGCCGGCCGTCGGTCCGGGTCGAACTCGACCGCGTCGACGCGGAGGACGTCGGCCGACTGCTCTACGACATGGAGGCAGCCTGCGTCCTCGCGGGCGAACTCGCGGAGGTCTCGACGTTCACCCAGCCCGCGGTCGAGTGGGGCAAACGCGCCGCGCGCGGCCTGCTGGGCGGGGGCGACTTCGCGGAGGCCGAGGCCGTCAGGGACAAGACCGAGTTCGTCGTCGAGTGAGCCGTCGCTCGACCCGCCACCGACCCGGTCGGGCGGCATAGACTTGCGTCGTTCGCCCGGCGTCGGCCCGGTCGGACGGCATAGACTTGCGTCGTTCGCCCGGCGTCGGCCCGGTCGGGCGGCGCGGCGCCAGCCATCGGAGCAGTGATACGAGTGGAGGCCCAACTGCCGGTACGCCACGATGGCATCAAAGTACTACCGCGTGACCGACTGGCGCACGCGTTTAGAGAGCGTCGGCCACTCAATGGGGGTCGTCGTCGCGGCGTTCCTGCTGGGGTATCTCTTCACGTACGTCGTCGCGTTCGTGCTCGTCGGGCTCGGGTTCGTCTCGCTGGAAGTGTTCACCGATCCGGACGTGCCGCTGCCGGGATGGGTCGCTATCGTCGCCTTCATCGCGCAGTTCAGCGGCTTCGTCGCGGCCGTCGTCGCCTACCTCGCGTGGCGCGACGAGACCGACCTCTTCGAGTACGGCGTCCCGGACCTGACCGACCTCGCGTGGGGGGTCGCCGGCCTGGTCGGGCTGTTCGTCGCCGCCTTCGCCGTCTCCGCGCTCATCCAGTTGCTCGGGGCCGAGACGGCCACCAACGAGGTCATCGAACTCGGCCAGCAGAACCCGCGACTTTTCCTGTATCTCATCCCCGTGACGATACTGGTCGTCGCGCCGGCCGAGGAACTGCTCTTTCGCGGCGTCGTCCAGGGGCTGTTCCGGCGGGCCTACGGGGTCGTCCCCGGTCTGGTGCTCGCGAGCGCCCTCTTCGGGGTCGCCCACTGGCTCGCGCTCACCGGCGGCGGCAAGCTCACGTACGTCGCCATCGCCGCCGTCCTCGGGATCGTGCTCGGGACCGTCTACGAACTCACCGACAACCTCGTCGTCCCGGTCGCCATCCACGGCGCCTGGAACGCCTTCCTGTTCGGCGTCCAGTATCTGGTCGCGACCGGCGCGGTCCAGCCCTGAGACGGACCGGCGCGGCCCAGCCCCGAGACGGGCCCGCCCACGCCGACGCCCCAGGCGTGACCGCGGTGTGACCACGGTGACCCGCCCCGGTCGCAGTCGGGATCCGGGCGGGTCAGGTGGGGAAAAGAGCGGGGGAGACACGCGCCGCTGGGGCGCGGGCCTGTCCGACAGGACCCCGCCACTGTCGGACGGTTGTCTGACTGGTACTTAAGCGGCCGGACCACCCATTCGGGTGTATGCCGACCCGTTACACGGTCGTCTGTGACGACGACCTCGCCCGGGACATCGAGGAGATCGCCCGGGAGTACGACCTGACGGAGGAGGAGGTCCTCCGCCAGCTCATCGACGTCGGGCTCGACAAACTCGAGACGGAAGCAGCTTGAGGGGGCAACGGGGACGGCGGCGCGGATCAGGCACTGGAAGGGTTCTTCCGGGAGAGGCTGCTCCCACAGACCGGACAGCGGTCGTGGTCGTCCTCGAACTCGCGACCACAGCCGGCACACTGGAAGCGCCAGTCCCGTTGTTCGGAGATCCCCTCCCGTGCGATCACCTCGACCGCGACCTCCAGTTTGTCGGCGACGTTCTGCATGGCGTAGTCGTCAGTGACCAGCCGCCCGTCGAGTTCGAACGACGCGGCGAGCAGCCACACGTCGGTCTCGGAGAGTTCGCCGAGGTCGCCGGTCTCGCCCGCGGCCCGCCGGATGCGGTCGACGGTTGCGTCTTCGGGGATGTGGATGTACATCCCCGACCCCTCCAGGGCGTCGTACCGGTAGGCCGACTCGTCTTCGAGTTCCTCGCGGACGAGCGGCACCGTCGCTATCTGTTCGTCGGTGTGGTACTCGTTGATAAACGCGGACGCGTCGAGGACGTACATCTAGCGTTCGACGATCATGTGGTCTTTGACGGCCTGCACGCGACCGATGGGGACGAGGAGCCGCCCCTGCTCGTCGGTGTCGAAGTCGGCGTTGTCGATGTGTTCGTTGGGGTCGATGATCAGATGCTCCAGCCGGCCGGAGTCGATGTCCATCGTGATGTTGTACAGCATGCCGAGTTCCGCGCCGTCGCTGCCGGTGACGGACTTGCCCGAGAGGTTCTCCGCGAGTATCTCTGCCATACCCCGAGTACCGAGTCCGCCCTATTAAACGCCACGGGGGCGTCTGACGCCCGCGCGACGGGCGAACGCGGGCCAGAGCCCACGGGAGGGCGACCCGGGTCCGCCCCCGAGCCGAGCGCCAGCCGGCTGCCGTCGCGGGGTGGGCGACCGGAGTCAGGGCCCAGGACGAACGCTCGGCCGCTGACGCCACGCATATACGTCGGCTCTCCCAACGGCCGGTATGCGACGCCGCCACCTCCTCCAGACGACAGCGGCCGCCCTGGCAGCCGGACTCGCCGGCTGTGGCCAGGGCGACGGGAACGGGACGCCGACCGACGCCGACGGGGCGGCGGGGACCGACGGGGCCTCGCCCTCGCCGTCGACCGGCGACACCCAGAGCGGGACGACCAGAGCCGACGGGACGCCGTCACCGGACGAGGAGACGACGACCGCCGGGACGCCCACGGAGTCGGCGACGCCGACCGACGGCGCCACGCCCGCGCCGACGGACTCCCCGACGCCGACCGCGACGCCCACCGAGAGCGACGTCGCGCAGGTCGTCCGCGTCGCCGCCGACAGCGACCTCACGTTCGCCCCCGAGAGCTTCGCGGTCGCGACCGGCGAGACCGTCCGGTGGGTCTGGGAAGGGGGCGGGCACAACGTCGTCCCCGATTCCACGCCGAGTGGCTCCGACTGGGAGGGGACGCCGGGCGGCAGCGGCGACACCTACGACGAGGGCTACGAGTACAGCCACACCTTCGAGGTCGCCGGCGAGTACGAGTACTACTGTGCTCCCCACCGGAGCCTCGGCATGGAAGGTTCGTTCACCATCACCGGATGACGACCCGCCGGACGAGGCGACGCCCCCCGCGCCCGACGGCCGACCGACACGTCCGGCGGGGCGAGCCGCCCCCCTTCTGTCGACGGCGAGCCGACCCATTCGGATTGACGGGGAACCGCCCCATTCGGACGGACGGCGGGCCGGTGACGGCGGCGGGCGGGGCGGTACTGACGGAGGAGGGCGCCCGCGGGCGGAGATAGATGCACTTAACTGCCGCGCCGGGCTTGTCACGAACAACTGACTTTTTGAGGTGATAGGATGGCAGACTCCCACGCGACAGATGCGGACGACCCGCCCGACCAGACGCTCAGGACGCCGATCGTGGCCGTGCTCGGCCACGTCGACCATGGGAAGACGAGCCTGCTGGACAGGATCCGCGGCTCGGCGGTTACCGAGGGCGAGTCCGGCGCGATCACCCAGCACATCGGCGCGACCGCCGTCCCGCTGGAGGTGATCTCCGAGATCGCCGGCGACCTGGTCGACCCCGACGACTTCGACCTGCCCGGACTCCTCTTTATCGACACGCCCGGCCACCACTCCTTTTCGACGCTGCGCTCGCGGGGCGGCGCGCTGGCGGACATCGCCATCCTCGTCGTCGACGTCAGCGACGGCTTCCAGCCCCAGACCGAGGAGGCAGTCGACATCCTCGCGCGCACCCAGACGCCGTTCGTCGTCGCCGCCAACAAGATCGACACCGTCCCCGGGTGGAACCCCACGGAGAACGCCCCCGCCCAGCAGACCATCGACGCCCAGACCGACCGCGTCGAGCGCGACCTCAACGAGAACCTCTACGAACTCATCGGCGACCTCTCGGACACCGACTTCTCGGCGGACATGTACTGGCGCGTCCAGGACTTCCAGAACAACGTCGGCGTCGTCCCCGTCTCCGCCGAGACCGGCGAGGGCGTCCCGGACCTGTTGACCGTGCTGATGGGGCTCTCCCAGCGGTACATGAAAGCCGAGATGGCCGTCGACGCGGCGGGCCCCGCCGCCGGCACCGTCCTCGAAGTCACCGACACCCAGGGGTTCGGCAAGACCATCGACGCCATCATCTACGACGGGACGATCCGCGCCGACGACACCATCGTCGTCGGGGGCGTCGAGGACTCGATCGCCACCGACGTGCGTGCGCTGTTGCGCCCCCGCCCGCTGGCGGAGATCCGCACCGAAGGGGAGTTCGAGACCGTCGACTCGGTCGCCGCGGCCGACGGGATCAAGATCGCCGCCCCCGACCTGGACGACGCGATGGCGGGCGCGCCGATCCGGGTCGTCCGCGACCGCCCCGTCGCGGACGTCGTCGCCGAGGTCGAGGCCGAACTCGCCGAGATCGCCGTCTCGACCGCCGAGGAGGGGGTGGTCGTCAAGGCCGACACGCTGGGCAGTCTCGAAGCGCTCGCGGGCACGCTCGACGAGCAGGAGATCCCGGTCGTCCGCGCCGAGGTCGGCGACGTCGCCCCGCGGGACGTCCGCGTCGCCGAGACCGCGAACGAACCGACCAACCGCGTGATCCTCGCGTTCGGCGTCGACGTGCTCGACGACGCCGCCGACCTCGCCGACCAGGAGGGCGTCCGTGTCTTCGAACACGACGTGATCTACCGCCTCGTCGAGGCCTACGAGGAGTACGTCGAGGAGATAGAGAGCGCCCAGCAGGACCAGATCCTCGAGAACATCACCCGGCCCGCCCGCTTCCGGGTGCTCGAGGACCACGTCTTCCGCCAGTCCGACCCCGCGGTCGTCGGCGTCGAGGTGCTTGGCGGGACGCTCAAGCGCAACTCCCACGTCGCCCGCTTCGAGGGGGCCGAACCCGACCGGGTCGGCCTGCTCAAGTCCATCCAGGACGAGGGCGAGGACATCGACGAACTCCGGACCGGCGAACGGGCCGCCGTCTCCATCGACGGCCCGACTGTCGGCCGCCAGATCGAGGAAGGCGACGAACTCTGGACCGAGATCCCCGAGAAACACGCCAAGGTCCTCGAACAGGAACTCACCGGGGAGATCCCCGCCGACGAGCGCGAGACCCTCTCGATGTACCTCGAAAAGCGCCGGAATCGCGACCCCTTCTGGGGGAAGTGACGGGCCCTACTCCGAGAACGCGAAGACGGCGCTGAAGTGGTTGAGGTGCCACGGGCCCGGATAGACCTCCCAGACCTGGTCGTCGTAGTGGTAGGCGCCGACGAAGTGGGTCTCGTCTTCCTCCCGGAGGTCGTTTGCGACCCGCGAGAGGCGCGTTTCGCCTTGTTCGTAGTCGTCGGCCTCGCCGACGAAGGGGTAGCCGGGCTCTTGAACCCGGGGATCCCCGTCAGGTCACCGCCCTCGTTCCGGACGTGAATGTCGCCGTTGCTGTTGTCGGGCTTGACCCCACCGACCGTGGCCCGCCCGCCAGCGGCGGTGTACTCGCCCCAGGTCAGCGGCTCCCAGGGCGGGTCCTCCCCCTGTGCGTTCGTGACGAAATCCGGGACCTCGAGGTTGCTGACCGCGGCCGTCGCCGTCGGCGGGGTGTCGGCCGGCCCGCGGCCGGCGCAACACCGAGGGTACCGAACCGAATAATAATATTTAATTACCAGGCGTTCGTCGTGGCGAGTACAGTGACCTCTCCCCGGACCGGTCGCGTGTCGAGCGACGACGCCGTGCTCGCGCTGATCCCGGCGTCGTTGCTGGTAGCGCTGTTCGGAGCGGCCGCGCTGCCGGTGTCGCTCGGGACGGCCCTGGCGGTCGGGAGCATCCCCGCGACGGGGACCGTTGGCTACGCGCTGTTTTACGACCCGCCGGTCGCGGGCGAGTGACGCCCGGCACGGCGAGCGCATCACCGGCGTCGCCGAGACGACGAGCCAGCAATGCGAGACGGTGGCGGATCTCGAAGCGGCCGTCGCTCGCTACCGAACTGGACGTAAACGAACTGTAGCGACGGCGCAGCCGCTCGGGGATGGCTGTCCCGTCCGGGCGGCGAGCGGTCACCGAGCGGCGAACGGTTACCGTGCGCTACGGTTGTCGTGGCCGTGGTCGTTCAGGGCCTGCTTGACCTGGAGGGCGGCACTGGCGGCGAGTCCCTGTGCGATGTTGTCGCGCTGGTCGTCGGTGATGCGCTCGGCGGCGTCCTCGGGCGAGTAGCCGGCCGAGACGACGTGTCCGACCGGCGGGCGGACGGCGACGGTCGCCTCCGGACCGTCGGTCCCGGCGGACAGTTCTGAGCCGACGACGAACTCGCTCGGGAGGAACTCGCGCGTGCGCTCTGCGACCTGCGCGAGGTCGCGTCTCAGTCTGCGGCGCTGGTCGGGCGACAGCGACTCGGCGTCTACCCCCTCGTTCCCCAAAGGCGAATTTCCGTACATTGGGCCTTCCGCGCCCCTATGTTTCCGGGGCTCTTAATTCCTGTGTGTGCCGAACGGTCCGTTCGAAGGACGAGTTGCCGCTGTAGCGTTCTCTGTACGTGTGTCACGGAGTTCGAAACCAATGACAAAGAGATGCTCAAGCAACGTCGAACACCAACACAGTACGGCAAAGAGACGAACGACATCTTCCTTAAACACGACCCACCCGACCGGCGACAGATTTATATACCTCGGTGTCAATAGTTACCAATCCCCACTGCGGACGTGGGCGCACATGGACGTCCCGTGCCGGATCGGCGACAGCCGAGATAGCGCGGGATGGGGGTCGACGCCGATACGTCCGGGAGGACGTGGAGGCCCAGGTCCCGAAGGAGAACCGAATCGGTCCAGCGCGCCGCCGCCGCGGCGGTGGCGGACGAAGGCCAACTACCGGACCACGCGCAAGCGGGGTTCGCGAACACGACAGCAGGCCGGTGAAAACCCGGCTCACGCCGGTTTGCGTCGGCAACGCCGGTGAGGATCCGGCTACCGTCGACTGAGGGCCGCGGACGAGGGCGCTCCCCTTGCGGGGGGCGCGCGAAGTCCACCGGTCTGTCGATATCGGCAAGACCCGGTGGGACCCCGGGTAAAGCCAGGCGAGTCGGCAACGGGCGGCGGACGCCGCCGAAAGCTGTCAGCGGCCGTGCGGACCGGTGACAACGTCTCCCGTCCAGTGCAGTACCCGCGTTCGTGGTGGGGACCATTCATACCGCGTTCACCCGGCGAGCGCCGCCGCTGTCAGTCCAGGGGAGCGACGAGTTCGACGGTGTAGTCGTCGGGGTCGGCGACGAACGCGGCACAGGCATCGGCCGGGGCGACGACGTGGGTGTTCTCGACGACCGCACAGTCCGGCCGGTCGGCCAGGCGGACGACGGCGGCCTCGACCGCGGCCGCTCCAGCCCGAGCCCCTCGGTGTAAAACGACAGCGACACCTCCATGTTCGTGACCCAGAGCGCGACGCGTGCCAGGTCCATACCGACGACTCCGGCCGGCGGGTCAAGAGTGTCCTGGCCGCCGAACCGAATCATATAAAACCGGGATTCGGCCCCCGACACACCGTTGGTACACTGTCACACATTTCGTCGTCGAACGGTCGTATACAGTCGGTTCAGCGGTGATCGTCGGTGCGGCGGGCGCCAGCCGGCGGTGTCACGAAACACGTGTATTTATATAGAAGCACATTCATACTCCCAGGTGACTATGAGTCAGCGAATGCAGGGCCAGCCCATGATCATTCTGGGCGAGGACTCCCAGCGGATGAAAGACAAGGACGCACAGTCCCACAACATCTCGGCTGCACGGGCGGTAGCCGAGTCGGTCCGGTCGACACTCGGGCCAAAGGGGATGGACAAGATGCTCGTCTCCTCTATCGGTGACGTGACCGTCACGAACGACGGCGTCACCATTCTCACCGAGATGGACATCGACAACCCGACGGCCGAGATGATAGTCGAGGTCGCCGAGACCCAGGAGGACGAGGCCGGCGACGGCACGACCACGGCCGTCGCCATCGCGGGCGAACTCCTCAAGAACGCCGAGGACCTGCTCGACCAAGACATCCACCCCACCTCGGTCATCAAGGGGTTCAACCTCGCGAGCGAGCAGGCCCGCGAGGAGGTCGGGGAGGTCGCGACCGAGGTCGACCCCGAGGACGAGGAGGTCCTCAAAAACGTCGCGGAGACGTCGATGACCGGCAAGGGCGCGGAACTCAACAAGGAGGTCCTCGCGGACCTGGTCGTGCGGGCCATCCAGCAGATCACCGTCGAGACCGACGACGGCGGCCACGTCACTGACCTGGAGTATCTGAACATCCAGACCGAGTCGGGCGGCTCGGTCTCCGACTCCGAACTGCTCGAGGGCGGCATCGTCGACAAGGAGGCCGTCCACGGCGACATGCCCGACGACGTCGCGGACGCGAATATCCTCCTGCTGGACACGGCCATCGAGGTCGACGAGACCGAGACCGACGCCCAGCTCAACCTCGACAGCCCCGACCAGCTCCAGGAGTTCATCGAGAAGGAAGAACAGCAGCTCAAGGAGATGGTCGAGACCATCGCCGACGCCGGCGCCGACGTCGTCTTCTGTCAGAAGGGCATCGACGACATGGCCCAGCACTACCTCGCCAAGGAGGGCCTCCTCGCGGTCCGGCGGGTCCGCAAGTCCGACATCGAATTCCTCAGCGAGCTCCTGGAGACCCGGATCGTCTCCGACATCGACTCGCTCACCGCGGACGACGTCGCGAGCGGCAGCGTCCGCCGCGAGAACGAGCAGTTCTACGTCGCCGGCGAGGACGGACACGGCGCCACGCTGGTGTTGCGTGGCTCGACCGACCACGTCGTCGACGAACTCGAGCGCGGCGTCAACGACGCCCTCGACGTCGTCGCCTCGACGGTCGCCGACGGGCGCGTCCTCGCCGGCGGCGGCGCCGTCGAGGTCGAAATCGCCGGTCGCCTCCGGGACTTCGCCGACTCCGTCGAGGGCCGCGAACAGCTCGCTGTCGAGGCGTTCGCTGACTCGCTCGAACTCGTCCCGCGCGTGCTCGCCGAGAACGCCGGGCTCGACTCGATCGACACGCTGGTCGACCTGCGGGCCGCCCACGAGGACGGCGACGAACACGCCGGCCTGAACGTCCACACCGGCGACGTCGTCGACACCTTCGAGGCCGGCGTCGTCGAACCCGCCCACGCCAAACAGCAGGCTGTCTCCTCCGCGGCGGAGGCCGCCAACCTCGTCCTCAAGATCGACGACATCATCGCCGCCGGCGACCTCTCGACCTCCGGCGGCGAAGAGGAGGGCGCCGGCGGCCCCGGCGGCGGTATGGGCGGCGGCATGGGCGGCGGCATGGGCGGCGGTATGGGCGGCATGATGTGACGACCGGGTCGACCACGCTACCGGTCGCTCGCACCGCTATCGCGCTTACCCGTCCGCCGCGGCGCTGTTGACTGGTCGCTCCGATGAGACTGCTGTCCGGCCGGGATCCACCGACTGGGCGCCCGGGCCGTCGGGCGCACGGAGTCGGTCGCGGGCGGCGTCGGTGCCGGCGTGTCGCACCACTAAGTGCCAGGCCGACGAACTCCGGGTATGCAGACGCTTCTTCTGGATCCCGACGCGGTCGAGGCGGCTGCGGACCTTGGTGACATCGTGTCGGCCGTGGAGGCGGCGTTCGCGGCCGACGCGCGCGGCGACACCCAGATGCCCGCCAAGTCCTACATCGAGTTGCCCCGGTACAACGGGGACTTCCGGTCGATGCCGGCCTACCTCGACGCCGGCGAGTGGGACGCGGCGGCGGTCAAGTGGGTCAACGTCCACCCCGACAACCCCGGGGACCACGACCTGCCGACAGTCATGGGGACGGTCGTCTACTCGGACCCGGAGACGGCGTTCCCGCTGGCGCTGATCGACGGGACGAATATCACCCGACTGCGGACGGGCGCGGCGGCCGCCGTCGCGACGAAGTACCTCGCCGTCGCGGACGCCCGTTCGATGGGTATCGTCGGCGCCGGCGTCCAGTCGTACACCCAACTGGAGGCCGTCTCGCAGGTCCGCCCCATCGAGACGGTCGTCGTCGCCGACCGCAACGAGTCGAAGGTCCAGGCCTTCGTCGACCACTTCGGCGACCGCTTCGACGTCCGTGGCGGCAGTATCGAGGAGGCGGCCGGGTGTGACGTGCTCTCGACGGTGACGCCGGTCGAGGAGCCCATCGTCCACAGCGTCGGCGACCACACCCACGTCAACGCCATCGGGGCCGACGCCGCCGGCAAACACGAGATCGCCGACGAGATACTCCTGGCCGCGAAGCTCGTCATCGACGACTACGAGCAGTGTATCCACTCCGGGGAGGTCAACGTCCCCTGGGCGGCGGGCGTCCTCGACGACGACGACGTCCACACCGAACTCGGCGCGGTCGTCGCCGGCCAGCGCGACGGCCGGACCGACGGGGACGGCGTCACCGTCTTCGACTCGACCGGGCTGGCGATCCAGGATGTCGCGGCCGCCCACGCTGTCTACGAGCGGGCGGCCGAACTGGACCTGGGCGAACCGGTCTCGCTCGTCGACACGGACGTGCTGTAGCGGGACCCGTCGCGCGGGCCGCGACCCTTTTGCCCGGGCAGGGGCTACGGAGGGGTGTGGACCTGCACGTCCGGTACGAGGGCGACGACGACCCGGAGAAGTGCTCGGCCCGGCGACTCGCCCGGTTCGACCTCGCGGCGCTACACCGGTCCCCGCGAGCGACGCCGCCGGGGGTCGTCCTCGACCCGTTCGCCGAACGGGCGCTCTCGCCGGCCGACCGCGAGGGGAGTGGCGCCCGCCGCGACCGCCTGGTCGCGCTCGACTGCTCGTGGGAGACCGCAGAACGCGAGGCGTTCGAACTCGACGGGATACACCGGTCGCTGCCCTTCCTCGTGGCGGCGAATCCCGTCAATTACGGGACGCCGTTCCGCCTGAACACGGTCGAGGCCTTCGCCGGCGCGCTCGTCATCCTGGGCGAGCGCGACCAGGCAGAACGGCTCCTCTCGAAGTTCTCCTGGGGCCACACGTTCCTCGAACTCAACGCGGAACCGCTGGCCCGGTACGCCGACTGCGCGGATTCGGCCGAGGTGGTCGCCGTCCAAGACGACTACCTCGCCGAGGAGTGACGGCGCCCGCTCACTGGCTGGCGACGAAGTCGCCGATGTACGGGAGCTTGTACCACTCGCCCTCGTAGGCCTTGTAGATCATGAACGCGGTCAGCGCCAGCCCACCCAGCGATAGCAGCGGCCACAGCAGGACGGTGAGGATGCCGAACAGGTCCCCGATGACGGGGATGAACCCCAGGATCGTGAACACGATGCTCAACCCGATCGAAAGGGCGACAAGCACCACGCTGAGCGCGATGCTCTGTTTGGCGTGGAACTCGACGAAGGGGTCGTCCTCGACCAGGAGCATGACCAGCCCCGTCACCCAGCCCAGGACGTAGGCGATCGCGCCCCCGATGTTGGGGTCGAGCCCCGTCCCACCCGAACCGCCAGCCTGCTGGTAGGCGCCTTGCTGGTGGCCACCCTGCTGGTACCCTCCCTGGCCCTGGGCCTGTTGCTGGTACCCACCCTGACCCTGGGCCTGTTGCTGGTACCCACCCTGACCCTGGCTCTGAGCCTGATTGTGGCCGCCCTGGCCACCGGTGGGTTGTCCCTGGCCACCAGTCGGCTGACCCTGGCCGCCTTGGCCGCCGGTCGGTTGGCCCTGACCACTGGTGGGCTGACCTTGGCCACCAGTCGGCTGTCCCCGACCGCCACTCGGTTGACCCTGGCCACCGGTCGGCTGTCCCTGACCGCCACTCGGTTGACCCTGGCCACCAGTCGGCTGTCCCTGACCACCCTGGCCGCCGGTCGGCTGTCCCTGGCCGCCGGTCGGCTGTCCCTGGCCGCCGGTCGGCTGTCCCTGGCCGCCCTGGCCACCAGTCGGTTGTCCCTGGCCGCCGCTCTCCGCATCCTCTGTGGCTCCGTCCTCGGCGTCGTCGTTCCCGTCGGTCATCGGTCGACCCTCACTCGTGATCGGCGGATCCCGACCGATCGGTCGCCGTTCGGTTTCTCGACCATGCCAACATGTGTACCATCATATCATGTAGTTGTTTTCACCAAATGGTAGGAGACACGTCACTTCGCCGGCCTCTGCCGGCGAGACGGCCCCGAGTAACACAAGCGGGGCACGACATCCTCGACGGTTGCCTCGTCCGAGACCCCGGACGGTCTCGTCCGGGGTGGTCCCGGTCGGTCTCGGACAGCGGGCGCTGGCCGACGCTCCCGCTCGGACGGACGACGGTCGCCGGTCGACAGCGAGGCCGGGCGGGTCTGCCGTCAACGTGACCGCCGGCCGACGGCAGGGGGCGGGCGGACCGGCCGATGGCAGGGAAACGGCGCGGGTCCCCGGCTCCGACAGGCTTTAGCCCGAGACCGGCAACGATCCACGGGATGGCGGACTCGAACGCGAAAGGCGACCGGCGCGAGCGCGAGCTGGTCAACTCCCTCGACGAGGCAGGCTTCGCGGTGATGCGCGCGCCCGCCAGCGGCAGCGCCACCGAGCGGGACCTCCCGGACGTGCTCGCGGGCGACGGCGAGGACTTCTACGCCATCGAGGCCAAGTCCTCGTCGGGCCAGCCCATCTACCTCGACGGCGAGGAGGTCGAGGCGCTGTTGTTTTTCGCGCGGAACTTCGGGGCGGCCCCCCGCATCGCCGTTCGCTTCGACCGCGAGGACTGGTATTTCTTCCACCCCGGCGACGACGCCGTCCACGTCACCGACGGCGGGAACTACCGCGTCAAGAAAGAGACCGCGCTCGCCGAGGGGACCGACTTCGCGGAACTGGTCGGCCACTCCGAGAAGGTCACGCTGGCGGAAGTCGGCGACGCCGGCCCCGACCAGGCCACCCTGGACGTGCTCGCGGCCTTCGAGCGGGGCAACCTCTCCCGCGAGGAAGCCGCCGAGATGCTCGACTAGCGCGCGCCACGCTCGCGTCCTCGGACGTCTTCTTCGGTCCGGACGTCCGCCTTCTCGAACTCGCCCGGTCTCTCCGCTTCGCGTCCGACGTCGACGAGCGCGGCGTCGTCGACCCGTTCGAGCCGCGAGCGGGGGAACGAGTAGCGCCGGGGGTTCTCGTCGGCGTACGCGCCGAGGTAGACGGCCCTGACGACGGGGTCGTCGGCGGGGTAGTCCGCGTTGGTCTCGAAGTCGGCGACCGGGCGGTCCTCGGGGCCGACGCGGACCGCGTCGGCGCGCTCGCCCGTGACGCCAACAACGACGAGCCGGTCGCCGGTCTCGCGGTCCCGGACGACGTCGCCGGCCGCGAGGCCGCAATCCGCACACAGCGGCGGGTCGGCGTCGGCGGCCACGAACGTCTCGACGCCGCAGGCCCGACAGTCGGCGCGGCGCTTCCCGGGCGGGGGGACCCGCCGCGTCGAGATCTCGATGGCGACCCGGCGGAGGTGTTTGCAGACCTCGCCACGGATCCGGTGGTCGGGGCAGGTACACGACCGGCGCTCGGGGTCGACGACGTAGGTGGCGCCGCTCTCGCTGTCGACGGCGTACGCTTCGCCGAGCGGGCGGACGGCCATGCGCTCGGTCCAGGCGCGGGCGGCCCGTTCGTCCAGGCGACGAACATCCGGTGCGAGTGCAGTCTTGCTGGCGGGGGTGGGGTGTCGTGTGCGGGCCATAGGCGGTGAGACGCGTCTTGGTTTCCGTCTGCGTCGATCAGGACCTCGAACGTCCAGTACCCGTCGTTCAGGGTCTACCGCTCGCTACTCGACAGGCGGTCGATCGAGGCGATGGTGAGGTCGGACTTCGTTCCAAATCCGTTCGATTTCGATCCGTCGCAACTCAGGATGGTAGCTGTGTCTACAGCTGTACGACGAGATTATCACCGTTGATTCACTCCGGTATACTTTTCCGTCGGCCATACATATCGGCGGTCATATGTCCAGCCTCGGGGACGTTTACGAGGAGGAGAGTCGCCGATGGGCGGTAGTACGAACCACGTTCGTACTCGTCGGCAGTTTCATCGCCGTCGTCGGCTTCGGGATGTACCGGGCGGACTTCGACGACTAGGCGCCCGCGTCCTCGCTTTCGCGCCAGTCGACGAGGTCGTCCTCGTCGCTCTCGTCGAGCCGGTGTTCGTAGTAGTTCAGCGGGTGTGACTGGTCGATGACGTCCTCGCAGATGTCGTCCATGTTGACACAGTCGCCGTAGGACTGCATCGTCGCACACGACGGCGGGGAGTACTCGGTCGGGCTGGTCTTCCCGCGGATGTGGTCGACCTGGTAGCGGGTGGCCTCCTCGCCGAAACCCGGGTTCACCTCGAACAGGTCGACGATATCGTCGGTCGTCATGCCGATGCTCGTCAGGAAGGAGGCGATGGCGAACCGCGAGTGGTGTTCGAGGTGGTCGCCCTTCTGGACCCGGTCGAGCAGGTGTTTCATACAGGGCGGGAACAGCTCCGGGACGACGGTGTCGATCTCGCGCGTGAGCTCCAGCTCCGCGAGCGTCTCGCGGATCCGGTCGACCTCGTCGTCGAGTTCGGTGGCGACGGGGTCGGGCACCGACAGCGGAAGCCCCTCCTCGACGCGGTGGCGGACGGCCTGGCGGAGCAGTTCGAGCAGTTCGTCGTCGCCGACGCGGACCTCGCCGTCGGCCAGCGCCCGGTTGACCAGCCGCCACTCGTCGCCCCACTGGTCGGCCGCCAGGTCGAGGTAGGCGCCCACCTCGACCCGGTAGCCGTCGGGGGTCTCGCGGACGGCCGCCGTCAGGTCGAACTCCGCGAGCAGGTCCGCGAGCGTCAGCCGCCCGGACGCCGTGCTCTTGTACTCGGCGGTCGTCGCGAACTCCTCGGTGAACCGCTCGTGGGCGGTCGCGGCCTCCGCCCTGGCGCAGGCCCGCGTGAGCACGCGCTCGTCGACGAGCGAGACGAGCACCCGCGCCACCGGGTAGGAGAGCAACTCGACGCGCGTCCGGCGGTGGGGGTCGCCGACCTCCCGCTCCGCGACGGCCGTCTCCACGCGTTCGAGCCCGCGCTCGACGACCGCCTCCTCGGACGCCACCACCTGCGCGAGGTCGACGCCCGCCTCGTCGACGGCCCGTCTCGCGGCCCCGAGAAACGGGTACCGGGCGTGGAGTGGCTCGATGGCCATCTGGACAGCGGTTGCGCGCGGACTCGAATAAAGCCGACGGTCGGCCCACCGGGGAACGACGAGGGTCGGCCCATCAAGAGGCGACGAGGGTCGGCCCACCAAGAGGCGACGACGGTCGGCCCACCGGGGAACGACGACGGTCGGCCCACCGAGGGGCGATCCCCCCGCCGGTCCCGCTGTCTACGAGACGGCGTGACCCCTCTGGCCCCCTGACTGTCCCGGGTGACGAGCGGGAGGCTGATGCCGGTCCGTTCCCAAGAGCGCCCGATGGCCGTCACGTTGCCCGCAGGACTCCTCCGCGAATACAGCCGGTTCACGCTCTACAACTCCCCGTACGCCGCCCACGACCACGGCTGTGCCGTCGACCTGTACCCCGGCGACGCGACCCACCCCGACCCCGAGGACGGCCCGCCCGTCCCCGCGCCGTCGCCGGTCGCCGGCACCGTCCTCGACGTCCGGACGGTCACGGCCCCCTCCCGTCCCTACGCCGCCGAAGACGACCACCTCATCGTCGTCGACACCGGAACCGCTCCCGACTCCGAACCTGACAGCGCCCCCGCTGCACCCGAAACGGACGATAGCTTCGGTGCACCCGAAGGAGATAGCGGACCCGATCCACCCGAAACGGACCGGCGGCGGGCGTCGGCCGTCCCGGGTCGCGACCGGGGGGAGTCCGGCGCGCCAGTCGCGCGGATCCTGCACGTCGACCCGGCGGTCGAGCCGAGTGAGACCGTCGCGGTCGGGGACCACCTCGGGACGCTCGTCCGCGCGGGGTTTTTCGCGCCGTGGGTCGCCAACCACCTCCACCTGGGGTTCCGGTCGCCCGACGCCGACCCCTACCGCGCCGCCGGGTCGCTCCCGCTGGAACTCGACCCCGCGCTCGCGCTCGAACCGGTCGCCTGGGACGGGACCGGGACGGTGGTCGCCGCCGGCGAAAGCTACGCCGTCCTCGACGAGCCGGCACACCCGGCACCGGGGGAGGCGTTCGCCGGCCTCGCGGCGACCGACGCGGCGGGCGCAGTCGCGGGCGTCCTCGACGGCGGCCTCCCGCACTACGACGGTGGCGGCCTCCTCCGGAACGGTGCCGGCGGGGACGCGCCCGAGGATAGAAGCCGGGGCCCGACCGGCCCGGTGTGCCTGCTCGACACGCCCGTCGGCACCGTCGAGGGCCGGGACGTGGCCTGGGCGGACCTGCGAGTCCTGGCCGATGGCGAGCCGGTCCGGGGGATCGCCCTGGCGCCGGCGCGCGACGAACTGGGCGTCAAACTGGTCGGCGAGGGGCTGGACCTGGCGGTCGGCACCGACGTGCGCGTGACAGTCGGCACGAACCGGTAGGCACACCCGCCGTCGTACCCGGACAGGGGCGAGCGAGCGGGCGGGAGTCCGTCCGTGCCCCGTCACTCGCGGGACCGCCACCACAGCCCACCCAGGACGCCCGCGAGAGTCGCGGGCGCGCCGAACCCCGCGCCGGACTCGCTCGTGGTCGTCTCCGTGTCCTGCGTGGCCGCGGTCGTCTCCGTGTCCTGCGTGGCCGCGGGCGTCGACGTGGGGGTCAGCGCGGGCGCGGGCGTCGGTGACGGTGTCGGGGTGGGTGTCGGCGTCGGCGAGGGCGTCGGCTCGGGCGGGGGCAGTTCGAACGTGGCGACGACGCCAGCGTGGTCGGAGGGCCAGACCTCGACGGGGTCGCCGTCGACGGTCGCGTCGACGCGGTCGTCGGGGTCAGCGCCGACCCGCTCGACCGCGGTCGGGTCGAGGGGTGCGCGATAGAGGACTGCGTCGACGCGTTCCTCGAGCAGTGACTCGCCGTTTCGCATCGACTCGGCCTGACAGCAGGTGTAGCCGTCGGCGTCGGGCCGGAGCGTCGCGTAGGCGTCGCCCAACCGGTCGGTCAGCGCGTCGTACGCAACCGTGGTCGTGCCCGGGCCGCTGTTGAGGTCGGCGCCGAGCGCGACCGGCCCGTCCGACGGCAGCGCGTCGCGCAGTTCGAGCGCCTGCCCGAGGCGGACGGGTATCGCGGTGGATTCGAGGTGGGTCGAGGCGACGGTCACCGTCCCAGCGTCGAGGCTGACGTCGACGAGACAGTAGCCGCGGGCGAGCGTGACCCGCCGGTCGGCGCCGGGGAGCCCGACCGTGACCCCGGTGTCGTAGCGGCCGGTCCGGACGGGGCCGGTCTCGTGGTCCTCCCGGACTAGTACCGCGTCCCGGTCCCTGACGCGCACGTCGACCCGGCCGTCCTCGCCGTCCGCGGGGAGTTCGGCGTCGGTCGTGACGGTCGAGCCGGCGACGCGGTAGTCGAGGTCGCGCTCGTCGAGGGCCGCGCTCAGCCGGTCGAGCAGGTCGACGACGGTTTCGGCCGGTTCGGGCGTCTCCCCGTCGTCGCCGGGCGCCCGGGTGCGAACGACGGCGGCCTCCTGGAGCGCGACGACGTCGGGGTCTGTCGCCGCCACCTCGTCGGCTATCGCCCCGACCCGCGCGTCGTAGGGGTGCGCCCGGGCGGTTTCGAGCAGTTCGCCGGCGACGCGGCGCAGGTCCGACTCGGATTCGACGGCCAGGAGCGCGTCGAGGTCGACGCCCAGCCCGAGGTTCCGCGTCGCGACCGTCAGTTCGGCGGCCGCCGACGGCGGCTCCGCGGACGCGACGGGAGCGGCGTGTCCGGCGACGACCCCGGCGGCGGCCCCGAGAACCGCGCGCCTGGACCGGGGTGGGGACCCTGGGGCGGTCACTCTCGTGTCCAGGTGGTGCTCCGTATTGAGTGTGGCGGCGACCCGCCGTATTAATGGGCTGCCGGTCGGACGGGGGGTATGGACCGACCCCTGTCGAGTCACGACACCGTCGAGACCGGAGCGAGCGAGCAGTCCGTCCGTCCCGGGGGGGACGGATGAGCGTCGAGTCGGTCGCCGCCGAGCGCGAGACGGTCGCGGCGACGGTTGGGGACCGCGCCGAGGGCGTGGCGACGGTCGAGCTCTCGCGACCGGCGGCCCGCAACGCGCTGGACGCACAGCTCCGGGCGGACCTGGCGGCCGTCCTGGAGGCGGTACCTGACAGCGACGTCCGTGTCGTCGTCCTGACGGGGGACCCGGAGGCGGACGCGTTCGTCGCGGGGGCCGACATCTCCGAGTTGCGCGAGCGGACGGCGCTCGAACAGCGCGAGGCGAGCAAGCGCCCGCGGGTCTACGAGCGCGTCGACGACCTGCCGGTGCCCGTCATCGCCCGGGTCAACGGTCACGCGCTCGGCGGCGGCTGCGAACTCGCGCTGGCCTGTGACGTCCGCATCGCCCACGAGCGGGCGACGGTCGGCCAGCCGGAGATCGGCCTCGGGATCATGCCCGGCGGCGGCGCGACCCAGCGGCTCCCCCGCCTCGTGGGGGAGGGCCAGGCGATGCGACTGATACTGTCGGGCGACCCCGTCGACGCCGCCGAGGCCGCCGAGATCGGCCTCGTCGACGCGGTCCACGGCGACGAGACCTTCGACGACGCGGTCTACGACCTGGCGGCGTCGATGGCCGAGCACAGCCCCGTCGCCCTGGAGTTCGCCAAGACGGCGGTGCAGGCCGCCTCGCGCGTGGACCTGGATGCCGGCATCGAGTACGAGGCCGAACTGTTCGCCCAGCTCTGTGGCACCGAGGACAAAGACGAGGGGATCGACGCCTTCTTCGAGGACCGCGAGCCCGACTGGTCGGGCAAGTGAGGCCCCGCGCGCCGCGCACCTCGTGCCCGGACCCGACGGGCGGCGGTCTGCGTATCTCTTTGCGTACCTTGACCGGAGGGCGATGTCCCGCATGCTAACCGAAGGAGCGGTGGCTCGCGTGCCCGGACCCGACGGGCGGTGGCTCAGGTGCTGACCGAGTCGATAGTCATAGTTAAGTGATAGTAGGTGTTGAATGGCTAGTGTAGGTGTTTTAAACCTGTGATAGAAACCACGGTCGAGAATCCGGAGAAACACGAGACGGTGCGGGCGGACAGCCAGGGGCGGGTCAGCCTCGGCATCGAGTACGCCGACCACGACGTCGAGCTGGTCGTGGTCGACGCGCGCGAGAGCCAGACCGGCAGCGTCCAGCAGGCGATCGCGGACCGGCCGATGGAGGCCCACGAGCGCACGGGGATGCTGTTCGTGCGGTCGTTCGGTATCGACCCCGACTCTCTGCGCGCGGACCACGACGCCGTCACCGGGCCCGGGGGGGTCGACCCGGACACCGTCGGGGTCTCCGACGTCGACTGGTCGGCGGGCGTCGTCGTCGACCGGCGCAACGTCGCGCGCTTCACGTTCGGCGGGGCCGACGCCGGACAGTTCCCCTTCAGCGACGAGCCCACCGCCGAACCCGTCGCCGTGACGACCGGCGACGGCGGGTACGACGAGCCGGTGTACTGCTACGAGAACGAGCACGGCGACGTCTCGGCGGTCGCGCAGTCGTTCGTCGACGACGTCGGGCGGGTCTTCGGGTACGACCCCACCGAGGAGCTGTCACACGTCCGCGTCCACCCCGAGGAGGGTCCCTACCCCGTGCTCTTCCGGGACCCCGCGGGGGATGCCCACATCACGGTC
Source organism: Halobacteriales archaeon QS_4_69_31 (assembly GCA_003021655.1). GTDB lineage: Archaea > Halobacteriota > Halobacteria > Halobacteriales > Haloarculaceae > QS-4-69-31. The sequence goes on along the minus strand of PXRP01000026.1, from coordinate 7,691 downwards.
GCGCCACGCGTCGCCGACTAGTCGGTCGTCCCGCGCGGCCCGACCGCGGCCACCGACAGAACAAAGCCCGGCCGCCGTGTGAGTTGGTGGCATGGAGACGGCCGAGCGGCTGGTCGCGGACATGGAACGGCTGGGCGTCGAGTACGTCTTCGGCTATCCGGGCGGGCGGGCCATCGAACTCCTGGAGCACGTCGCCGAGTCGTCGCTGACGTTCGTCCGGCCGCGCGACGAGCGCGAGGCCAGCGTCATGGCCGAGTGTTACGGCCGGCTGACGGGCGAGCCCGGCGTCCTCGTCGGCCAGGGCCCCTGGATCGGCAGCCTCGGCGCGCTCGGCCAGATGGAGGCGCGCCTGGGGTCGTCGCCGATGGTCACGATAACCGAGGCCAGCGAGCGCGGCGACTACGCGACGCTGGCGCCCTACCAGTGTGCCAGCGGCGACTACGGCGGGCTGGACCTCTCGAAGGCGCTCGACGCCTGGACCAAGGAACACTGGACGCCCCGGTCGCCGACCGGGACGGTCCGGGCGCTGCACCTGGCGTTCAAACACGCGACCGCGGGCCGGCCCGGCCCGACCGCGGTCGTCCTCGACGGTGACGCCGTCACCGAGGCAGTCCCCGAGGACCCGGTCCCGCCGGTCTGGGACGCGACCGCGCAGGTCCGCACCTGGGAGGCGCGCCCGACCGCGGACGATGTGGCCGCCGCCGCCGAGGCGCTGGCTGAGGCCGACCGGCCCGTCGTCGTCGCCGGCAACGGCGTCCACGCCGCCGGCGCCTACGACGAACTCCAGGCGGTCGCCGCGAGCTACGACGCGGTCGTGACCACCACCTACCTGGGCAAGTCGACGCTCCCGGAGACCCACGAGCGCGCGGCGGGCGTCATCGGCTCCTTTGGCCACGAGGGGGCCAACCGGGTCGTCAGCGAGGCCGACGCGCTGCTGGTCGTCGGGTCACGCCTCAACCCCATGGACACCAACTGGCAGGCCCCCGAGTTCATCCGGCCCGACGAGCAGACCATCGTCCACGCGGACGTGGACGCGCGCAACGCCGGGTGGGTCTACCCCGCGGACGTCGGCCTCGTCGGCGACGCCGCCGAGAGCCTCGCGGCGCTGGCCGCGGCGGCACCCGACAACGGGGGCGACTGGGCGCTCGACCGCGCCGCGCGCGCCCGCGAGTCGTTCCACGCGCCGGCCTGTGACTCGGACGCGTCGCCGGTCACGCCCCAGCGCGCCGCCACGGAGGTCGAGGCGGTCGTCGACCGGGAGACGGTCGTCACCGCCGACTCGGGGAACAACCGCTTCTGGCTCCTGCACTACCTGCAGACGCCGGCGGTCGGCACCTACCTCGGGAGCGGCGGCGTCGGCGCGATGGGGTGGGCGACGCCCGCGGCCGCCGCCGTCGCCATCACCACCGAGCGGGACGCCATCGCGGTCACCGGCGACGGCGGCTTCGCCATGACGATGACCAGCGTCGAGACCGCCGTCGAGTACGGCGCCGCGCCGACGGTGGTCGTCCTCAACGACACCAGCGTCGGGATGGTCCGACAGACGGAGGGGACCACTGCGGGCGTCGAGTTCCACGACACCGACTTCGCGGCGGTGGCCGAAGGCTTCGGTGCGGTCGGCACCCGCGTCGACCGGCCGGACGCGCTGGCCGACGCGCTCGCGGCTGCGAAGGCCGCCGACCACCCCCACGTTATCGACGTCCGCATCGACCGCGACGAGGCGATGGCCGACCAGCTCGCCTCCTCGTTCTACGAGTCGGTCGGCGGCCTCCACGAGTGAGCGGCGGCGCGGCTGTCGCGGCTCGGGCGGAGCTAGCCGTCGACGACCAGGGGCTTTCACGCTGGTCTCGGTGCTGTTCTCGCGCGACTCGCTACACTACACACCGCCGACCGGGCTGGCGTAACCGTTACCAGCCAGCGCCGTCGATCCACGACCGGGGCCAGACCATGAGGGCAACCGCAACCGTCGCCTGCCCGCACTGCGGGACGGACACGAAGGCGACAGTCGGCGCCGACCGGGAGGTGACCGACGTGACCACGAGCCGCGAGTTCGTCTACAACGTCCTGGAGAGATCGAGCCTGACGTCGACGACGTGTCCGGACGGGCATAGGTTCTACGTGGAACACGAGCCGAAGAAGTACTGACGGCGACCCTCTCGCGACGGCCGTCTCACTCGAGGGCGTCGAACCAGTCTTCGGCGCGGGATTCGGGCGCCTCGGTGGCCTCGGCGGCGCGCTCGACGCCGGCCGCGCGGAGGTCGTCGATGGTCTCGATGTCGGCCGCGCGGAGGCGCTCGGCGTAGGTCGGGCCGATGCCATCGACGGTCTCGACGTCCTCGGCGCCGGGTGCGACGTACTGGTGGTCGGCGTACCACTCCGAGACCGTCGGCCAGACCTCCGCGTGGGCACTCGACGAGACCGACAGGCCGATGTGGCCGGTCGCGTACTCCAGAGTGGTCACGTCCTCGGAGCCGACGACCCCGTTGAACGGTTTCGAGGCGTCGGCGGGGATGAGGTGGTCGTACTCGCCGATGATCTGGATCACCGGCATGTCGATGTTCTCGATGTCGACGTGCTCGCCGTCCAGATACAGTTCGTTTCTGTAGAGCTTGTTCTCCTGGTAGAGGTCGGTGAGAAACTGGTCGTAGGCCGCGCCGGCGACGTCAATGCCCTCGGAGATCCACCGCTCCATGCGGGCGAAGTTCTCGACGAACTCCTCGTTGTCCAGGTTCTCGGCGAACCGGATGTACTTGGAGACGTAGTTGTCGACGGGGTCCATCAGCGCGAAGCCGACGTCGAGGAACTCGGCGGGGACGTTGCCGAACGTCGCCGTGACCTCCTCGGGGTCGTAGTAGTCGTCGCTGCCCCACTGTTCGAGGACGCCGCCGGTCCCGTCGAAACACAGCCCCGCGGCCATCAGGCCCAGCGCGTTGACCTTCTCGGGGTGGAGCGCGGCGTACATCGCGGACATCGTCCCGCCCATGCAGTACCCGAGGATGTTTATCGCGTCCGCGCCCGAGCGCTCGCGGACCTCGTCTACGCAGTTGTCGATGTAGCGGTCGACGTAGTCGTGCAGCGTCAGGTGCTGGTCGAGCCGCGAGGGCTCGTTCCAGTCGATCAGGTAGACGTCGTGGCCGGCCTCGAGCAGCCGCCGGACGACCGAGCGGTCGGGCTGGAGGTCGAGGATGTAGGGTTTGTTGATCAGCGCGTAGACGATGAGGATCGGCGTCTCGTGGGTCTGTTCGGGTTCGATGCCGGCCTGTTCGGGCCGGTAGTGCAGCAGTTCGAGCTTGTTCTCGGTGTAGACGACGTCGCTGGGGGTCTGGCCCACCTCGACGCTCTCGGCCGTCTCCAGCGCGTCGGGCAGTTCCTGGCCGGTCCCGGACGTCTCGGCGAGCGTCTCCAGGGCGGTCCGCTGTGCGTCTAAGGCGAACGAGACCGGGTTGACGGGGTTGCGGTCGGTCGCCATGGTCACTCCTCGAGGGCCTCGAGTATCCGGTCGAGCTTCTGTTCGACCTCGTGCTGGCGCCGTTCGAGTTCGACGAGCCGTTCGCCGACCTCGTCGACGTCGTCGCGGGTCGGGAAGCCCAGCTGGGCTATCGCCTCCTGGCTGACGTCGTCGGCCTCCCGGCGCATCTCCATCATCCGCTCGACGAGCTGGCCGTTCGCGGCGGCGAAGGCGCTGGTCGACATCACCTCCTTGAAGGCCTCGTTGGCCGACTGGAGCCAGATGTCGCGCAGCTCCGAGGGCTCGACGTCCTCGCCGCCCGCGGCGTCGGTCGTCCGCTCGAACAGCTGTTCGGCGGCGTCCATCCACACCTCGTAGGCGCGGTTGTACCCCTGGATGCCCTCGGACATGGCGTCCTCTTCGGGGATGGAATCCTCGACGGCGTCGGCCCAGGATTCCGCGAACGCGGCCTGTGCCTTCATGTTCTGCTCCAGCGAGTCCGCGACCGCGTCGTTCATCTGTTCGACCATCTGTGTCCACTCTTCCTGGGCGTCGTTCGTGTCGCTCATGGGTGTATCTGGTGTCTCCTGTAAAGGAAAACCGCGTGGTCTACGCCTCGACGTCGATGTCGACGGCCTCGGCGGCCTGCTCTTGGACGTCGCGGACCTGCTCCTGGACCTCCTCGACCTGGTCCTGGAGCTCCTCGATCTGGGCGCCCCACTGCTCGGCGGTCTCGACCGACTGGGCCTCAAGTTCCTCGTGGGCCTCGACGAGCAGGGCGACCTGTTCGTCGAGCGCCTCGAGGTAGTCCGCGGTCATCTCGTCGTAGGCGTCGGCGCCGTCCTGGTACTCGGTGACGACGGCCTCGAATGTCTCGGCGTGGTTCTCGAGCAGGAAGTCGAACTGCTCGTCGACGGCCGTGCGGATCTCCTCGACGGTCGCGGCGGCGCCGGGCACCGTCGACTCGACGGCGTCGAGGTAGCTGTGGATGGCCGTCTGGAACAGTTCGACGCCGCGGCGCTGGGCCGACTCCTGGCTGTCGAAGCTGTTGATGACGGCCTCGTTGAGGCGCTTCTGGAACTCGACGCCCTGCTCGAAGGCCCGCTGGCTCTGCTTGATGGTCGCGCGCTGTACCTCGAAGGTCGTGGTGACGGGGGTTGCGTAATCCATGTGTATCACTCTCGGTTCCGCTTGACCGGGATGACGACGGTCTGTACGATATCGCCCTCTTCGATGTCGAGCGCCTCGCGCTCGGCGTCGGGAATAGAGATTCGACCGCCGGACTGGACGCGGGTCTTGAACGTGGCCGTCTGGCTCATCGCGCCGAGCTGGTTCATGTCCAGCCCGCCGGCGCCGGCCTGGAACATCTGCTTGAGCAGCTCCTGCTGTTGTTCCATCGCCTGCTCGCTAGCCTCCTGCCAGCCTGTGAACATCGTCGGCGGCCACGTCGGTCCGTCGTCGTCGGTCATCGGTCACCTACACCTACACCCCTCACGTACATAAGCGTTGCGCTGAAAACCACTCAATGACATTCAATACCTTCAAATGACATAGGAGGAGTTGCAACGACAAGAGGCGGTCCAGCGAGAGCGGCAGGAACCGCGCTGGCGGCGCGTGTACGGGGAGAATTACTGTAGAACTGGACATCTCGGCGGCGAGAACGCGTCTCGCGCCGTTTTATTCCTCGGATACCACTACGTTTTAATAGTGGCAAGGCGAAACACGAACACATCGATGAGTTCGGATTCCCGCCGGAACGCGCTGCTGGACACGTGGACGGAGACGTCCTCGCACGTGTTCAACAGCGTCGTCGCGGCAAACCGGGTAGCGTTCGCCGCGTTCGGGGTACAGCCGTCGAACGGCGACGGGGGACTGGAGACGGTCGAGCGTATCGAAGCCGACGAGGACCTCCCGGAGTGGCACGTCGAACTCACCGCGGCGGACCGCGGACGGTTGGGCGTGGGGAACAAGGTGGAGTTCACGAAGACGATAAGCGACGACGACGTCGCGGCCTTTGCGGCCGCGAGCGGCGACACCAACCCGCTCCACCTCGACGACGAGTTCGCCTCGCGGACGCGGTTCAGGGGACGCATCGCACACGGCACGCTCGTCGGCGGGCTCATAAGCGCCGCGCTGGCGCGGCTCCCCGGGCTGACGATCTACCTCTCACAGGACCTGGAGTTCCACAACCCCGTCCGGGTCGGCGACCGCCTGACGGCCGTCTGTGAGATCGTCGAGGACCTCGGCGACGACCAGTTCCGCCTGACGACCCGCGTCGTCAACGACGGCGACGTCATCATCGACGGCGAGGCGGTCGTCCTCGTCGACGAACTCCCCGACGCCTGATACTCGCGACCGCCCTCTGCCGACGCGCCCAGTCAGCGCCGCGGCCGTTCGACGCGTCGGGACCGCCGGCTGGCGGCCCCGGACGACGAGAGAAGAGAGCCCGCTTACAGCTGGACGGCACTGGACCCCGACACCGTCTCGGGGACGGTCAGCTGTTCGGAGGTCGTCGCGCCCGACTTCGTCGTGACCTTGACGTTGACCGACGCGCCCTCGGGGGTCTTCTGCCCGAAGTGGCCGACCCCGTCGCCGGTATTGGTCGTATCAGGGTACGTCCCCGTGTAGAAGTTGTCGACGTTGGTGTCGCTCTCGCCGAGGTCGAAGGTCATCACCATGCGGTCGTCGGGGTCGTTCAACACGGGGTGGGAATCGTCGTCGCCTCTGAACGGGACGATGCCGAAGTGGCCGTCAGCGCCTGAGGCGTCGACGGTGGCGTTGACGAGTTGTAGGTCCCGGAGGGACCGACCCACTGGACGGTCACGTTCTCGAGGTCGATGTTGCTCGCGCCCGGCGACTTCTTCAGCGTCACGTTCACCACGCCGACGCTCGTGCCCGCGAGGTTCGTGCCGGTCGCGGCCGGGACCTGGAGCCCGTTGGTGACCTGCTGGCCCGACTGCTGGCCGGTCTCCTCTGATTTGTCCGGAGAAACCCGGCCGTGTTGATCAACACGCCCGCCGCGGTCGCCGCGACCAGGACCATCACGATGAACACGATCAGCGTCCCGTCCCGACCTGTCCGCGGTCAGCAGTTTCGAGGCGGAGCCCCCGCCCTCAAGTCGAGAGGGATCTCTGGTCCCTCTGACCATTCGAACGGGCCTTCGGCCCGTGAGAAGAGAGCGCAGGGCTTCCGGCCCCGGCGGAAGCACAAGCGAGTAGGCCGGGGAGGACAGAGAGGGATCGAAGATCCCTCAAGCAGTCGGCCGTAGGCCGACGACAGCGAGGCGCGTAGCGCCTCGGGCCGTGCGAGCGGGCCTTGCGAGGCGGTTTCACCGCCTCGAATTCGCGGCGCTACGCGCCGCGCATGGCCCGCGCGCAGAAGCCGACAACTCCGCCACTATCCACGCACTGTTGCCGCCCCTTTTCTCTCAATGTTTATAAACTGCCGGGCACACGTCTGACGTATGGAGGTGCGGCGAACTGTCCCGGTCAAACTCGCCGTGGACAGCGACGATGCCGCACTTCTGCACGAGACAGTCGACGAGTTTCTGTGGGCCGCCAACTACGTCGTCGACCACGCGTGGCAGGGCGAATACAAGACCACCAGCAAGGCACAGTTGCAGGCGGAAACCTACGACGAGGTACGTGACCGGACACGGTTGCACGCGAATCTCGTCCAGAACGCCCGCAACAAGGCCGCTGACGCCGTACAGAGCGTTGTCGCTCGCTGGAAACAGGGCGAGTACGCTGGCAAACCACATTTCTCGAATCCGACCGCTGTCTACGACAAGCGGTGCGCCACCTTTCACGACGAGTACGTGTCGCTGGCAACCGTGGACGGGCGCATTGAATCTGAGTACATCCTACCTCACCCCGACCGTGACACGCCTCACAGTCGGTATCTCGACAACGACGACTACAAGGTGACGGGCGCGGAACTGCACCACAGAGACGGCGAGTGGTTCCTTCATCTTCGCACAAAGGCGGAAGTGGAGTCCGACACGCCGGAACAGGCACCGACCGGGCACAGTACAGTCCTCGGCGTTGACCTCGGCGTGAACCACCTCGCGGTCACCTCGACGGGAGTGTTCTGGAGCGGTCACGAGTTCGACCACTGGCGACGGGAGTACGAGAAACGGCGTGGCTCGCTCCAGCAGTGTGGAAGCCGCCACGCCCACGAGAACATCCAAGCAGTCGGACGGAAAGAGACGGGCCGATTCAAAATGATGCTCCACCGGATTGCC
>PXRP01000025.1 GCA_003021655.1 Halobacteriales archaeon QS_4_69_31 | reverse complement strand
ACGTCCACGCACGGGGGCAGGCCGAAACCGCAACCACGGAGAAAGCCCCGCCCTCAAGCAGCGAGCCGAAAGGCGAGCGAGTAGGGCGGGGTAGTTTACGCACGTGGTCATCCCGGCGGCCCCCGCTGGTAGCTGTCGGTCCCTCCGGGGTGGCCCTGCGGGTTCTCGATACCCACCAGGCGCCCGCCGGTCGGCGAGGTGTACAGCGCGAACAGGGTCTCGTTGACGAAGTAATACCGGACCCGCTCGGCGGCTGTCCCGTCGGGGTCGGGTTCGGCGGTGTCGGCCCCGACCCGCCCGAGTACGACCTCGCGGTCTCCGGGCGCCAGGTCGACGAACGCCGCGTCGAAGGAGACCCGGCTCTCGCCGTCTAAGGCAGTGAGGGTCTCGGCGGCGGCCGCCGCGAACGCCGGCCGCTCCGCGAGTTTGGTCGCGCCGTAGCTCTCGACGAACGCCCGGACGTTGCCGACCGCCGACGGGTAGACGACCGCCGCCGTCGCGACCATGGCCGCCAGGACCGCCTCGGACTCCGCCGTGAGGTCGCCGGACCGCCCGCTCCCGTCCGAGTCCCGGCCGCTCTCCTCGGCGAAGCCGTCGCGCGCGAGTGCCGCCGCCGACCCGCCGCCGAGGATCCCCGCGCCCGCCAGCGCGGCCAGGGCGTCCCGCCGGGTGAGCTCCATCCTGGCGCGCGATTAGGCAGACCTAAACTTATGTGTTGTCATCCGCGAACAGGAATACACTGCGGAGGCCCGTCAGTCGTCGGCCGGTGCCGGGGCAGCGGTTTCGCTGTGCCTGCGGGCCTTGACGAACGTCACGGGACAGTCGGCCTCCAGGAGGACCTTCTGGGCGGTCGACCCGAAGACGAGTTTGCCGGTCTGGGAGCGCCTGCGGCCGCCGACGAGAACCATGCCGGCGTCGACCTCCTCGGCCGTTTGGACGATGGCCTCGGCCTCCGTCCCGAGAGCGCCCCGGATGGTGACCTCGACCCCGCGGTCGTCCAGCAGGCCCGCGATCTGCCTGGAGACGTCGTGTCGACCCGCGACGTCGTCGACGGTCGTCTCCGAGTCAGGGTCGACCCCCAGGTCCGACAGGAGGCGCTGGTATTCGTCCCGGTCGAAGACGTGCAGGAGGTGGACGGTCCCTCCGGCGTCGACGACGCCCTCGGCCGTCTCTACGAGTTCTTCGATCCGCGTTTCGTCGGCCGCGCCGACCGCCAGTAGTACTGTGTCTACCATCGTATCTATCTCTACGGGACACACACGTAAAACATCTACGGAGATTGGAACTCACTCGTGAGTGATTATTTGTGAAGGTCGGGATACCCACACCCCGTTCTTCGACTATCTACCCGATATTCGGGAATATAACGATTTTCGAGTGAGTTCACGAGAGCCGGAAATCCACAGTCTTCGCATTTCCTAACAAATTTAATATATAACGGATAATCTATTATTTGTCCGGGGTTCTATGTACTTCGTCAGTGATACATCGGCAGCGATAGAGTCGAAGGGCAGGTGTGCAGGGGGAACAATACAGTCGCGGCGCGGAGAGCGGGGTAGCGATACAATCCCGGCGCGGGTTCGCGGCTCCCGAATGGTGGGCCGGGTCAGCCGACCAACGACGGGAAATGGAGGTGGCGACAGGGAGTGACTATCGGCGGTCCGGGAACGTGACGGAGTGGCGGAGGGTGCCGACGCCGTCGATCTCGATCTCGACGGTGTCGCCCTGGTCGAGCGAGCCGACGCCCTCGGGCGTACCGGTGGCGATGATGTCGCCGGGTTCGAGCGTCATGTAGGTCGTTATCTCCTCGACGAGTTCGGGCACGGAGAAGACCATCTTGTCGATGCTCGATGACTGTTTGGTCTCGCCGTTGACGCGTGTCTCGATCGCGGCGTCGTCGTCGAGGTGTTCGGAGGTGGCGATGACCGGACCGATGGGGGCGGCGTTGTCGAAGGCCTTCCCGCGGACCCAGTTCTGTTCGCGCTCCTGGTCGTCGCGGTTCGAGAGGTCGTTCAGGCAGGTGTAGCCGGCGACGACGTCCTCGGCCTCGGCGGCGTCGACGTGGCGACACTGTTCGCCGATGACGACGCCGAGTTCGGCCTCGTACTCGACCCGCTCCTTGCCGGCGGGGAGGGTGACGGTACTGCCGTGGCTGGCGACGGTATTGGGCGGTTTCAGAAAGAGGAGCGGTCGGTCCGGGACCTCGGCGTCGTGTTCGGCGGCGTGGTCGGCGTAGTTGCGGCCGACACAGACGATCTTGGTGGGTTCACACGGCGCGAGAATGTCGACCTCCTCGGGGTCGAACGTCTCGTCGCCGAACGCGATGCGCCCGTACGGACCCGCTGCGGCCGTCACGACCTCCTCGCCGTCGACAGTCGTCCAGCGACCCCCGCGGACGTTGCCGGCGGCGTCTCGAAAGCGGACGCGTCTCATGGCGCGGTCAACTCGCCGGTGACGGATAAGCGTTTTCAGACCGCGCTGGCGGGCACCGAACCGTTTTTGAGACGCGCTCCAGTAGCCCAGGCCGATGGACGTACTCGTCGTCGGGGCCGGCGAGATGGGGACCTGGTTCGGGCGGACGCTGGCCGCCGAGCGCGACGACGTGTCGGTGGCGGTCACGGACCTGGACAGCGACGCCGCCGACCGCGCCGCCGACGCGCTCGAAGGCCGGTCGGTCCCGGCGACGACCGACGAACGGTTCGACCTCGCCTGTTTCGCCGTGCCGATCCCCGCGGTCGAGTCGGCCGTCGAGTCGTGGGCCGACCACGCCGACCGCGCCCTCGTGGACGTGACAGGCGTGATGGAACCGGCCCTTCAGGCGATGGCCGCGGCGGCGCCGGACCGCGAGCGCGTCAGTTTCCACCCGCTGTTCGCCCCGGCGAGAGCGCCGGGCAACGTGGCCGTCGTCGCGGACGCGCCCGGGCCGACCACCGACGGGGTCCGGGCGGCACTGGCCGACGCCGGGAACGCCCTCTTCGAGACGTCCGCCGCCGACCACGACGAGGCGATGGAGACCGTCCAGGCACGCGCCCACGCGGCCGTGCTTGCGTTCGGCCTCGCCGCCGAGGACGTCTCCGAGGAGTTCCACACGCCCGTCTCGGAGGCGCTGTTCGACCTCGTCGGGCGGGTCGCGCACAACGAACCGCGGGTCTACGCAGACATCCAGGAGACGTTCCGCGGCGCGGAGGACGTCGCCGAGGCCGCCGGGCGACTGGCCGACGCCGACGCCGAGGGGTTCGCCGACCTCTACCGGTCGGTCGGGGACCGCGACTGGACGACCGGCGCCACAGAGCGGGAGGACCACACGGACTCGTCATGAACGAGTCCCAGCGCGAAGCGGTCAGGTCCAACGCCAAGTACCTGCGGTCGGTCCGCCCGGTCGACCCCGGGGAGATACACGAGTACGTCGCGGGCGAACCCCACCCCGCCGCCGTCCGTCAGGTCCTCCGGGAGTCGGCGGTCACGCTGGGGCTCGTCGAGCGCGATGACGGCACCTTCGTCCCCGTCGAGGACGGGCCCGTGGAGGTGGCCTTCGACGGCGTCGAGGCCTTCCCGGCCGAGTACGGCGACACCCTCGAGGAGTTGCTGGTCGCCGAGTACGGGCCGGAGTGGCCAGCCGGCGAATCCGGCGCGGCCATCCGCGAGCGAATCAGGGCGGTCAAGGAGGCGTACCTGCACGGCAGCCCCGTCGAGTACGACTACGAGACGGCGCTGGCCTACGCCGTCTACCACCTGCCCGACTACTACGCGACGGTCCAGTACGTGCTCGCGGAACTCGCCGCGGACGGCCTGCTCGGGCGGGACCTCCGCGTGCTCGACGTGGGTGCGGGCGTAGGCGGGCCGGCGCTCGGCCTGGCCGAGTTCGTCCCCGGCGACGCGCTCGTCGACTACCACGCCGTCGAACCCAGCGCCACAGCGGAGGTGTTCGAGGGCCTCCTCGGGGACACCGGTCGGAACGTCCACGCGACGGTCCACCGGTCCCGGGCCGAGGAGTTCGACCCCGGGGTCGTCCCCGAGCGCGAGGGGGCCGACCGCCCGGCGGGGTTCGACCTGGTCCTGTTCTCGAACGTCCTGAGCGAACTCGAGGACCCCGCGGCAGTCATCCGCCGGTACGCCGACGCGCTCGGCCCATCGGGAACCGTCGTCGCCATCGCGCCCGCCGACCGGGAAACCGCGACCGGTCTGCGACGCGTCGAGCGCGCTGTCGCCGACGACGGTCCCTGCACCGTCTACGCGCCAACGGCCAGACTGTGGCCCGGCGCCCGTCCGACCGACGAGTGCTGGTCGTTCGACGTCAGGCCCGACATCGAGGTTCCGGCCTTCCAGCGTGCGCTCGCCGACCACGCTGGGGAGGGAGCCGACGGGACCGACGAACGCCCCGGGGAGTTCGTCAACGTCGACGTCCAGTACGCCTATAGCCTCCTGCGGACCGACGGCAAGCGGCGGTACGACGTGGCCCTGGACGCCTCAAACGTCGCGAGGTTCGCCGACTCGGAGACCCACGTCACAAACCGGGTCGACTGCTACGCGGTCAAACTCAGTCACGACCTGAGCGAGGGCGGGAACCCCCTCTTCCGGGTCGGCGACGGCAGCCAGTCGGTGGCCCACTTCGCCGTCCTGACCGAGGAGTCGATGCTCAACGAGGACCTGCGGACGGCAGAGTACGGCGACTTGCTCGCTCTCGGCAACGTTCTCGTCCTCTGGAACGACGACGAGGGAGCGTACAACCTCGTCGTCGACGGGGAGACGGTCGTCGACCGCGTCGTCCGATAGCCCGGGCCCGCACCCGGACGAACGGTCCAGAAGCGGGCCCGCTCCTGACGTGGTCTGGTAGCGCGCCCGCTTGCCCGAGGAGGTCGATAGCGCGCCCGCTTGCCCGAGGAGGTCCGGTACCACGCCCGTGGCCGACGAAGTTCGGTAGCGAACATCCGCCGACCGGGGCACTAGTCCCCGCCCGGCCGAGCGGTGCGCTTTTGCTGTGGCCACCCCCAGAGACCGTATGGCCGGCCCGTCGATCCTGTTGACCAACGACGACGGCATCGAGAGCAGGGGATTGCACGCCGTCTACGAGACCCTCACGTCGGTGGGCGACGTGACCGTGGTGGCGCCCGTCGACGACCAGAGCGCGGTCGGTCGGTCGCTCTCTCACGACGTGACCGTCCACGAGCACGAGTTGGGGTACACCATCGAGGGGACGCCCGCCGACTGCGTCGTCGCGGGGTTGGAGGCGGTGGTCCCGGACATCGACGTGGTCGTCGCGGGCTGTAACCGCGGCGCGAACCTCGGCGCCTACGTCCTCGGGCGGTCGGGAACGGTCTCGGCGGCCGTCGAGGCCACCTTCTTCGACGTGCCCGCGGTCGCCGTCTCGATGTACGTCCCCGTCGGCGATGACACCGCCTACACGGACGTCAAGGTCGACCAGAGCGCCTACCGGGAGGCCGCCGAGGCGACACGCTTCCTGGTCGAGCGCGCCCCCGCGGCGGGCGTGTTCGAACACGCCGACTACCTCAACGTCAACGCGCCGGTCGCCGACTGGGGCCGTGCCGGGATGTCCGTCACCTACCCCTCGGACGTCTACATGATGACGGCCTCGCGGGAGGGCGAGGACATCCGGCTCCACGACCGTGTCTGGGAGCGGATGAAGACCGGCGACATCCCCGACCCCGAGGGGACCGACCGCCGTGCCGTCGTCGAGGGGAACGTCAGCGTCTCGCCTCTGACCGCCCCGCACACCACCGAACACCACGACACCCTCGACGCGCTCGCCGCGGACTACCGGGAGTGACCACGGCACCGTCCCCATCCCCGCAGTCCCCCGACGGGCGGTCCGGATAGAGGGACGCGGGCGTCACGGAACCGCTATCGAGCGGGCCGAGCAGACCCCGGTCGTCGAAAAACACAGCATATTTCCCGACTCTTCGAGAAGCCCGGGCATGAATCAGACGTTCGCGGAGTTACTCGAGGCCAACGCCGCCCACGCGGAAGCGTTCCAGTCCCGGTTCGACGAGGTCCAGGACGGACAGCAACCGGCCGTCGTCTCGGTGTGCTGTTCGGACTCCCGGGTCCTCCACGACCACCTCTGGGGCAACGACGAGCCGGGCCGCGTGTTCAGTTGCGGGAACATCGGCAACCGCGTCGTCCAGATGACCGCGAAGGGAACCGCCGTCTCAGGGGACGTCCTCTACCCGCTGGCCCACACCGGCACCGAGACCACCGTCGTCGTCGGCCACACCGGCTGTGGCGCCGTCACGGCCACCTACGACTCCCTGACCAACGGGCTCTCGGAGCCGCCGGGCATCGAGCACTGTATCGGGCTGCTGGAGCCGTTCATCGAACCTGCACTCGACTCGCTGCCCGACGACGTCGACCGCGAGGGGGCGATCAACCGCCTCGTCGAGTACAACGTCGACAGACAGGTCGAGGCCCTCCTCGACAGCGACGAGGTGCCAGAGAGCGTCGACGTCTTCGGGGTCGTTTACGACTTCCAGGACGTCTACAACGGCCCGCGCGGCGAGGTCCACGTCGTCAACGTCGGCGGCGAGACCGACGTCGAGACCCTCAAGGGCAGGTACCCGGAGATCGATTCGCGGATCGAACGGCTGTGGACCCTCTGAGGGGTGGCGCCCGGTCCCGGGAGGCCCGGCGCGGACGGGTACTGTACGTTTGCGAGCGTCTGTGCCACAGCGACAGGATCCGTGGGACGATACCCGGCCCGGGCTACCTGCTCTCCCGCTGTTCGACCTTGTTCAGGTCTATAACTTGCGTCATACGGTTGTGTGTCCTTTTCGGGTTGCTGACTTCGATACCGGACAATCCCTGTCCGAGGCGGGGCGAACCGGGATCGGTACCGATATTTCTGAATGACACTGAACCCCAGTTCCCTCGCAATGGATTCCCGGCTGTAACTGGTTGTGGGGACTCGGAATCCCTGAGTATCGAAATCCCAGCAATGGTCTGGAGGACTCCGATGTCCGAATGAATTCACTCCCCGAAGCGGCAAAGTCGGTCGCGTTAATTTTGGCGTGCATTGTGGTAGACTGCGAAGGCTTCGAGCCACGATTGTGCTGTTTCGAGCGTGACATGGCTAAAACTATTTGCGAACG
>PXRP01000024.1 GCA_003021655.1 Halobacteriales archaeon QS_4_69_31 | reverse complement strand
CGCCGTCGCGCCACAGGAGCCAGTTTACTCGTGGCTCCTACCGACCCCGACTTGTGCGAGGACGGCAGTATCAAAGACATGGGGCGTAAAGGGCCTAAGTCTTGGGGGTTCGCCTTGGTTCGTGACGCGCTTCCTCCCCGGCCTCCTCGCTCGCTTCGCTCGCTCCTTGAGGCCGGGGGCTCCGCGCTACCGCTTGCTGACGGGGGCGAAACCCGGCCGGTCGGTCGCGGGTCCCGGTCGGTGCCGCCACGTAGACGGGGGGCCGACCGGCCAGTCACTCCTCGCCGGATTCGTAGTGGTCGCCGGCGGCCGAGGGGAGGCGGGTCCGGCCCACCAGTGCGAGCACGACAATGACCATCACGAACGGCGTGATACGGATGAGCTGGTTGGGGACGCCGACGTCCCGCAACTGGAGCGCGATCTGGAGGGCGTCGAGCCCGGCGAAAAGCAGCGTCGAGAGGAAGGCGCTCACGGGGTTGTAGTTGCCAAAGAGGTACGCGACGATGGCAATGAAACCCTTGCCGTTGACCATCGTCGGGCCGTTGCCGGTGAACTGGCCCAGCGTCAGCGAGAGGGAGGCCCCGCCGAGCCCGGAGAGGACGCCCGACAGCAACACGGCGGCGTACCGGACGCGACTGACGCTGACGCCGGCGGTGTCCAGCGCCTTGGGGTTCTCGCCGCTGGCCCTGACCCACTGCCCGAACCGGGTGCGGTACAGCGTGTGCCAGGAGAGCCCGACCGCCAGGAGCGTGAGGTAGACGACCACGTTCGCGTCGAACAGCGCGCCGACGACCGGGATGGCCGCGAGCGCGCCCTGGAGGTCGCCGACCACGGGTATCCCGCCGACCACGTCCGCCGCCGAGGGGGGCGTCCTGACGCTCACGGTGTTCGGTGCGCCGTAGACGACCTGGGAGGCAAACGGCGCCAGCCCCAGTGCGATGAGCCAGACGGCGAGGCCGGCGATGATCTGGTCGGCGCGGAACTCGATACAGACGACCGCGAACAGCCCCGCCAGGACGGTGCTGGCGAGGACGCCGGCCCCGAAGGCGACCCAGAGGCTGTCGACCAGGTCCATCGCGTAGACGGCGCTGAACGCCGAGATGATGAGCAACCCCTCCAGCCCGATGTTGATGACGCCGCTCTTCTCGGCGAAGATGCCGCCGAGCGCGGCCAGCGCGATCGGGACCGACAGCCTGAGCGCGGACGCGAGCGTTCCGGAGTCGAAGAGGACCTGGCTGAGCGTCCCCGCGGCCGACCCCGGCGCGACCAGACCCGCGACGGCGAGCGCCAGCACCGCCCCCACCGCGACAGCGCCGACCAGCCCGCGCCGCCCCAGGTCGGCGACGCCGACCCGCCGGACGCGCTCACTCATCGGCCCACCCCCCGCTCCGGCGCTCGCAGCCATCGCCGTTCCCGTCGCCGCGGCCGCCGCCGTTCACTTCGTCGCCACGGCCGCCGTAGCTACCGTCGCGGCCGCCGTCGTTCCCGTGACCCTCGGCACCCTGTGGCCGTCCGCCGTCGGCGGCGACGGCCGCCTCGCCCGGCCGGCCGCGCTCGGGCGGAACCAGACGGCGGCCCAGCAGGCGGAAGAACTCCGGCATCGCGACGAAGAGGATGATCAGTCCCCGGAGGATGCCCACCAGCTCGGGCGGCACCCCGGTCGCGAACTGGACGACGGTGGTGCCGCTCTTGAGCACGCCAAAGAGGAAGGCGGCGAAGGTCACCCCCAGGGGGTTGTTACCGGCGAGGATGGCGACGGTGATCCCGTCGAAGCCGTAGGCGGGGACGCCGGTCTGGAAGTTCCCCAGGATCATCAGGACGTAGACGGCGCCGCCGATGCCGCCGAGCGCCCCCGACAGCGAGAGGCTGGCGACGACCGTCAGTTCGGCGTCGACGCCGCCGTACTCTGCGGCCTCGGGCTGGAGGCCGCTCGCCCGCAGGTCGTAGCCGAAGGGCGTCCGTTCGAGCAGGTAGTAGACCGCGACGACGGCAACGAGCGCGAGCAGGCCGGCCACCAGCGAGAAGCCGAACTGCTCGCCGAACAGCGAGACGGGAAACAGGGCGTACTCGGGCAGCGGAACCGTCTGGTTGGCCATGCTCTCGGGGTCTTTGAACACCTCGCTCACCAGGTAGAGGACGACACCGGTGGCGATGAAGTTCAGCATGATAGTCGTGATGACCTCGTTGGCGTCGGCGTAGGCCTTGAGCGCGCCCGGGATAGCGCCGTAGAGACCGCCCCCGAGGGCGCCGACGAGCAGTCCGAACGGGACCAGCACGAGCGTCCCGACGACACCGGAGAAAAACGGCGCGACCCACAGCACCGAGAGGGCGGTCGCCAGCGCGCCGACGACCATCTGGCCCTGGGTTCCGATGTTGAAGATGCCGGCCCGGAAGGCAAGCGCCACCGAGAGGCCGGTGAACACCAGCACCGTGGTCTCGCGGAGCGTGACGGCGAACTGGCCGTTCAGCGGGTCCCAGCCGGGACTGAACGGGTCGCCGAGCGCCCCCAGAAACAGCCGGTCGTAGACGGTCACGGGGTTGAAACAGAACCCCACCCGGAACAGTTCGGGGAGGGCGACCTCGAACAGACCGGGAACGCCGACGGCCGTCGGGGTCGCCAGCACGAACGCCGCCCGGCGACAGGTCGTCATCCGGCCGGAGACGAGGATGATCACTGTCCCGATGGCGACGGCGAGGACGAGCGACGCGAGGCTGATGAGCGCCCGCTCGGCCGCCGAGGCGGCCACGAGCCGCTCGACGAACTCCCGGAACCGCTCGCGCCCGTTCACTCTCGACCGCCCCCCTCACCCCGGCTGTCCGTGAGGACGGTCGCATCGGCCGTCTCGCGGTCGGGGTGTTCCCCAGCCATCAACAGCCCGAGTTCCTCCCCGGTGACCCGGTCGGGGTCGACCGTGTCGACGACCTCGCCCTCGTAGAGGACGGCCAGCCGGTCGGAAAGCGCAGTGACCTCCTCCAGTTTCGAGGAGACGAGCAGGATGCTCGCCCCCTCGGCGCGCATCGAGAGCAACCGCTCGTGGATGAACTCGATGGAGCCGACATCAACGCCCCGCGTCGGGTGGGCGGCCACCAGCACCGTCGGGTCGCGTTCGAGTTCGCGCCCGACGACGAACTTCTGCTGGTTGCCCCCCGAGAGCGACTCCGCGTCGGTGTCGGCGTCGGGCGGGCGGACGTCGTAGTCGGCGATGACCGACTCGGCGTGGTCGCGGGCGCGTTCGGCGTCGATGCGCGCCCGGGTGGCGAACGCCGGGCTGTGCTGGTTGCCCAGCAGGCCGTTCTCGACGAGGTCGACGTCCATGACTAGCCCCCGCTCCTGGCGGTCCTCGGGGACGTAGGACATCCCGGCCGCGATGCGCTCGCGCCGCGACCAGTCGGTGATCTCCCGGCCCGCGAGCGTGATCGTCCCCTCGTCGGGCGGCTGTAACCCCGTGATGCTCTCGACCAGTTCCCGCTGGCCGTTGCCGTCGACGCCGGCGACGCCGAATATCTCGCCCTCGCGGACGGCCAGCGAGACGTCGTTGACGGCCCGGACGCCGCGGCTATCGGTCACCGACACCCCCTCGACGGCGAGGGCGACCTCCCCGGGTTCGGCCGGCGGCCGCTCGACGTCGAGCAGCACCTCCCGGCCGACCATCAGTTCCGCGAGTTCCTCGCGGGTGGTCTCGCCGGCCGCGACGGTCCCGACGTTGCGCCCGTCCCTGAGGACGGTGATCCAGTCGGCGGCCGTCATGGCCTCGCCGAGTTTGTGCGTGATGAAGACGATGGTCTTGCCGCCGTCGGTCAGTTCCTCGAAGACCGCGAACAGGTCCGAGACCTCCTGGGGGGTGAGTACCGCCGTCGGTTCGTCGAGGACGAGAATGTCCGCCCCCCGGTAGAGCGCCTTGAGGATCTCGACGCGTTGCTGAGCGCCGACCGAGAGGTCCGCGACACGTGCCCCGGGGTCGACGTCGAAGCCGTACCGGTCGGCGAGGTCGGCCACCTCCCGGCGGGCGCGCTCGCGGTCGACCGCCAGCCCCGCAAGCCGGCGTGGTTCGTTGCCCAGCGTGATGTTCTCGGCGACCGTCATGGGGTCGACCAGCATGAAGTGCTGGTGGATCATGCCTACGCCGGCGTCGATGGCGCCCCGCGGCGAGTCGAACGACCGTTGTTCCCCGTCGACGACGACCGTCCCCGAGGTCGGGTCGTACAGGCCATAGAGGACGTTCATCAGCGTCGTCTTGCCGGCCCCGTTCTCGCCGAGCAGGGCGTGGACCGACCCCCGCTCGACTGTCAGGTCCACCTCGTCGTTGGCGACGACGCCCGGGAACCGCTTTGTGATCGCCTTCAGTTCGACGGCGGGTTCGCTCATCGGTCGCTGCTGGACAGAGGCTCTCTCGGGGCCGGTCGCGAATGGTGTCGGGAGCGCACGGCTCGTGAGGTCCTCACACGTTGTCGGGGTCGCTCGGGACGGAGATGTCGCCGTCGACGATCGCCGTCCGCGATTCGCCGACCTGGTCTTTGGCCCCCTGTGGGATCTCAGACCCGAGTTGCTGGCCGTACGTGATGTCGACGCCGTCCCCTTCGAGCCCGAGCGAGACGATCGACCCGCCCTGGAAGTCGTCGTTGACCACGGACTCGACCGAGTTGAAGATGCTCGTGTCGACGCGTTTGACCATGCTCGCCAGGATGACGTCCCCGAAGGAGCTTTTGGTGACCGACTGGTCGCGGTCGACGCCGATGGCAAAGCGGCCGCGGTCCTGTGCGGCGCGGAACACGCCCGTCCCGGTGTTGCCGGCGGCGTGGTAGACGACGTCGGCCCCGCTGTCGTACATGGCGAGCGCGGCCTCGCGGCCGCCCGACGGGTCGTTGAAGTCACCCACGTAGTTGGTGATCACGTCGACGTCCTCGTCGGCCTCTTTCGCGCCGGCGGTAAAGCCGGCCTCGAACTTCCCGATGAGGTCGGACTCGACGCCGCCGACGAAGCCGACGTTGGTGGAGTCGCCGGCGGTCTCGCCCGCGCCGGCCGCGAAGTCACGGGCCGTCAACAGGCCCGCCAGCTGGCCGACGAGGAACGACCCCTCGTGTTCCTTGAACGTGTAGCTCGCCACGTTGTCGGCCTGGACCACGCTGTCGACGAGCATGAAGTTCTGGTCCGGGTAGTTCTCCGAGGTGGTCTGTAGCGCCTCGGTCTGCAGGAAGCCGATACAGCAGACCAGGTCGTAGTCCGGGTCCGAGGACTCGGCGAACTGCTGCTGGAAGTTGCTGAACTGGGCGGACTCGTCGGGCTGGGCCTCCCGGTACTCGACGTTGAATTCGTCGGCAGCCTGTAACAGTCCCTGTTGAGCCTGGTCGTTGAACGACCCGTCGCCCAGCCCGCCGGTCGCGTACACCATCCCCACGTGGGTCACGTCCCCGGGCGTCATCGCATCCGTCGTCTCGGTCCCGCCGGGCGTGTCCGTCTCTGTCATGCCGTCGCCGTCGCCGTCGCCGCCGTCGCCGTCGCCGCTGTCGCCGTCGCCGGCGCCGTCTTCACCCTCGGTCGGCGTCGATTCAGAGGGACCACCGCCACAGCCCGCCAGTCCAGCGAGCCCCGTTACCCCGAGCGCTTTCAGAAAGCGCCGTCTGTCAGGTTCCATGTTCGGGCGGACAGACAGCCGAAGCCGTCATAAAGTCACCGCTCGGCAGGGTACGGGGACCCGCCGCTCGCTCGGAGACCCCGCGGTAGCGGCGCCGTCACGGAGCGGGCTGGGCCGGTAACGCTTCGTTACTCGCCGCCCCTGGCCAGCCTGTCCCTGACGCGTTCGCTCAGGCCCTCGCGCAGACGGTGGCTCCGTTCGGCGTCGACGGCCACCTCGACGACCGCTGTCCCGTCGCTGTCCAGCGAGTCGGCGTAGGCCCGCTCGAACGCGTCGGCCGACTCGACGCGGGTGTACTCCAGGTCGTAGAGGTCACCGGTCGGCGCGAAATCCAGGCCGTGGGGCGTCTTGAACTGCGCGGTGAACGGCGGGTCGAACGACTCGATGGGGAGTTTGTGGAAGATGCCGCCGCCGTCGTTGTTGACGAGGACCACCGTCGCCTCGACGCCACACCGCGTCATCGACAGCAGGCCGTTCATGTCGTGGTAGTACGCCAGGTCGCCGGTGACGAGCACCAGCGGGTCGTCGGTCGCGCTGCCCGCGCCCAGCGCCGAACTCGTGATCCCGTCGATACCGCTGGCCCCGCGGTTGCCAAGCACCGTCAGGTCGGCGGCCCGCGGCCGGCCGAATCGGTCGCAGTCCCTGACCGGCATACTGTTCGAGACGAACACCGTCGCCGGGTCGGGCGCGTCCGCGATGGTCGTCCCCACGACGCCGCCCTCGAAGAAATCGTCGCGCGCGTCCGCACTCACCTCCCAGTGGACCCGCTCGCCGGCCTCGAACCGCTCGCGCCACTCCCCGGTCGCGGCGGCCGGGCCGTTTGCCGCCAGCCGGTCGGCGACGCCCGCCAGCACCGCCGAGGAGTCGGCCCCGACGCGGTCGGTGGCCGTGAACTCGGCCTCTGGCCAGTCGCCCGCGGGGTCGACGACGACCTGGCGGGCCCCGGCGTCCCGCAGGTACTTCCGGAGCCGTTTCGAGGTGGGCGAGGCACCCACACGGACCACCACGTCGGGGTCGGGCCAGGAACCGCCGACGTAGGCGTCGTAGCCGCCACAGACGAGGTGGTCCTCGACGTGCGCGCCGAAGCGCACGCCCGACAGCGGGTCCGCCAGCAACGGGACGCCCGTCGCTGCGAGGAAGGCGACGACGGCGTCCGTGTCGAGCCGTCCCGGATTTGTCGGGCCCGCGACCAGCAGACCGCGGTCGGCCGCCGAGAGTGCCCCCGCGAGGTCCTCCATGGTCGCCGCGTCGGGCGTCAGCGTCCCCCGGGTGGTCCGGACGAAGGGGCCGTCCCGCCCGTCGGCTCCGAGGGGGGCCGCCTCGGCCAGCGAGTCCGGCACGTCGCCCGGCCGTTCGGTCGGTTCGAGCGGTTTGGCGACGGGGACGTTCAGGTGGACCGGGCCGGGGTCGGGGCCGGTCGCGGCCGCGACGGCCCTGTCGGCGGTCACGCGCAGCGACCGGAGGCGCCGCGGTTCGGGGGCCGGTTCGGGGAGCGACCGGGAGAACCGGACGGCGTCGCCGTACAGCCCCGTCTGGTCTATCGTCTGGTTGGCCCCGCTGTCGTGCAGTTCCGCGGGGCGGTCGGCGGTGAGGACGACCATCGGCACCCGGGACTGGTGGGCCTCGACGACCGCGGGGTGGAAGTTCGCCGCGGCGGTCCCGGAGGTACAGACCGCGGCGGTCGGCCGGCCGGTCCGGCGGCCCCGGCCGAGCGCGAAGTACGCCGACGAGCGCTCGTCGAGCACCGAGAACGTCTCGACCCCCGGGTGTTCGTCGAAGGCGACAGTCAGCGGCGTCGACCGGCTCCCGGGCGAGATGCAGGCCCCGGCGAGGCCGCTCGCGACGAGTTCCTCGACGAGCGTCTCGCCCCAGAGGGTCGCCCGGTTGGGTGCAGTCATACCTCCAGCGTGTCGAGTATCGGCCGGTATTTCAGCTGCACCTCGTCCCACTCGCGGGCGGGGTCGCTGTCGGCGACGATGCCGTTGCCGGCGAACAGCGTCGCGCGGTCGCCCGACGCGACGGCCGACCGGATGCCCACGGTGAAGGTGCCGTCGCCGGCGGCGTCGAACCAGCCGACCGGCGACGCGTACCACCCACGCTCGAAGGCTTCGGTCTCCTGTATCGTCTTCAGGGCCTCGTCGGGTGGGAGGCCGCCGACCGCGGGCGTGGGGTGGAGCGCCTCGACCAGCGAGAGGACGTGGTCGTCCTCGGCGAGGTCGGCCGTGATCGGCGTCTGGAGGTGCTGGACGGTCGCCAGCCGCCTCACCGTCCGGTCGCCGGTCGAGATGGCGGTGGCGTAGGGGTCGAGCTGGTCTTTGATCGCCTCGACGACGAGGTCGTGCTCGTGGCCGTCCTTCTCGCTGTCCTGGAGCTGGCGGGCGAGCCACTCGTCCTCTGTGGGGGTGTCCCCGCGCCCGGTCGAGCCGGCCAGCGCCTCCGTCCGGACGCTCCGGCCGTCCCTGGTGACCAGCCGTTCCGGCGTCGCGCCGAAGAACTGCCCGCCGCCGGCCGGGGCGACCAGAAACCGGAAACAGTCGGGGTAGGTCCCGGTCAGCCGGGCGTACGCCGACGGGATCGAGACCGGTTCGTTCAGTTCGACGGTCCGGGCTTGGGCTAGGACGACCTTCCTGAGCGACCCACTCCTGATACGTTCGACCGCGGCCTCGACCTGGTCGCGCCAGCCGGCCTCGTCGGGCGTGACCGTCCGCGAGCGGATGCCGGGTCTCTCGGCGACCGTCAGCGGCTCGCAGGCGGCCAGCCGCTCGGCCCAGCGGTCGAGTCTCCCCCGCGCCCGCGAGTGTGCGTCCGGCCCGGTTGCGGTGGCTGTCAGCCACGTCTCCCCCGCGTCGGGCGGCCGCACGAGCAGTATCGCGGGCAGGAAAAACTGCGCCTCGGGGAAGCCACGCCACGGCGAGTCGCCGTTGGCGTTGTCCCCCTCGTGGAAGGCGAAGCCGCCGAACAGCCGTGGACGTGCGGCCGGCGGGAGCGTCCCGTCGACCGACCGCTCGGCGAACAGCGCCTCGCCCGCCGCCTGGATCGACTCGAAGCGGTCGGACCCCGTCGCCGTCACGGTGGCGGCCGACCCGCCGGCGGCCAGCCGCCCGCCGTCCTCGGACCAGGCGACCGTCGGCCGTGGCAGTTCCGCGAGCGCCGTCTCGACGCCGACGTCGGCGACGACTCGCCCGCACGTTGCGACTGTCGTCCCCTCCGGGTCGACCGACGCGTTCCCGCCGAGCACTGGGTCCATCTGCCTGCGCTTAGGACCCCGTGCCTTTCAGCCTAACTACTCGGGACGGCGCCGCTGTGGCCGTCAGGTCGCCTCCGTCGGGGCCAGCGTACGCTCCCGCCGACCGGGTCAACTCCGGGTGTGGTTTCGCGGATCCGCTCTACTCCCACGCCCGAGTGCCGGTCCCCGGACCCGCCGAGACAAGTGGTACGTAGCCCGACGGTAGCTGGACCGTACGTTCGTCACCGTCCCGGCGGAAACCGTCCACATCCGTCCACGAAGGGGAGAAACTTTATGACGCGTGCGGGAGAAGACGGCGGTGAATGAGGGCTGTTACCAAGCCTCGTGACGAGCAGGCCCGGTCGATTTTCGCGGACCTGGGGTATGACGTTACCGCCCGCGGGTCGGAACTGCTGGCCGAGCGGAAGTGGCGCGTCGTCCACGTGACGACGTTCGAACCGGACGACGACACGCCGGAGTCGGGGAAGTATCGCTGTTTCGTCACCTGGGAGGAAGACGTCGAGGCGGTCGAACGACGTCTCAGCCGCGAGGACCCGGAGTACGAGTGGGCGGTGATCGGCGTCGTCGAGGACGGCGACTACGAGGTCGTACGCGCGCCAGAAGCTACCTGACCGGCCGCCGAACTTCGAGAACCGCCCGAGGCGCCAGCTTTTCATGCGACGGGTACAGTCTTGAGGTCGATGAGCGACGACCGGATCGAACAGCTCCTGACGAACGGCAGGGTTAACACCGTCCTCGCGTGGGCCCTCTGTTCGCTGTTCGCGTTCACGGCGCTGGAGGGCGTCCTGACCGGCGACCTCCTCTGGAGCGCGTTCGCCCTGTTCGTGGGGCTTTCGGCCACGCTGCCGGCGATAGCGCGGCGCAACCCCCGCAGGATGCCCCCATGGGAGGTCGTCATGCTCGCGGGGTTGCCGGTCCTGGGCCGGGCGGTCGCCACACTCCGGATGCCCAGCGCCGTCGCCACCTACATCTCTATCGCGGCCCTGGCGTTGCTGGTGGCGGCAAACCTGGACCTGTTTACCGCCGTGGAGATGAACGTCCCGTTCGCGGTGCTTTTCGTCGTCGTGACGACGCTTGCCACCGCCGGTATCTGGGCGGTCGTCCGGTGGGTCGTCGACCTCTCGTTCGGGACGACGCTGTTGCTCGACCCCGCGCTGACCCACGATGAGATAGAGACGGGGCTGATGTGGGAGTTCGTCGGTGCTGCCGTCGCCGGACTGGTCGCCGGGCTGGTCTTCGAGTGGTACGTCCGTCGGCGCGCCGCCGTCGACACCAGGCTCGAACGGAGTGAGGCCGGGTGAGGATCCGGGACCGTCTCGGGATCAGCCCGCGCCGCCAGCGCCAGGTCACGTACCTCTTCGAGTTGGTGATGGCCGGCGTCTTCCTGGTCGGGGTCTGGAACTGGGAGGTCCCGGTCATGGTCAACGCCGGCGTCGCCCTGCTTATCGCCCAGGTCGTCCCCGTCCTCGAACGGGACTACAACGTCCCGCTGGACGCCGGGCTGACGCTGTGGATCACCAGCGCCGTCTTCCTGCACGCGCTGGGGACCATCGGACTGCCCGGGACTGACAGCTTCTACCGGACTATCGGGTGGTGGGACCACATGACCCACGCGCTCTCGTCGTCGGTCGTCGCCGGTGTCGGCTACGCGACGGTCCGTGCCATCGACGAACACGCCGAGGGGGTCGTCCTCCCCCCGAAGTTCGTCTTCGTGTTCATCCTGCTGTTCGTGCTCGCGTTCGGCGTCCTCTGGGAGGTCCTGGAGTTCGGCATCGGACTGGCGGCCGACTTCCTCGGCGCCGAGACCGTCCTCACCCAGTACGGACTCGAGGACACACTGTTAGACCTGGTGTTCGACACCGTCGGCGCGGTCGTCGTCGCGACGTGGGGTAGTGCCCACCTCCAGGACGTCTCCGGCTACATCGAGGAACTCATCGAGAAGCGGTCGGCCTGACGCCCGCTCGCGGCCTCGACGATGCCACGCGCCCTGGCGGTCGAAACTTTTGTGCCCCGCCTTCGTAGCTCCCGGATGCGATGGTCTTCAAGAAGATAACGCTCATCGGGACGAGCACGGACAGTTTCGACGAGGCGGTCGACGACGCCGTCGAACGGGCCGAACAGACGCTCCAGAACGTCTACTGGGTGGAAGTCGAGGAGATGGGCGTCGAGATAGCCGGCGTCGAGGGCCGCGAGTACCAGGCGGAGGTCGTGGTAGCGTTCGAACTCGAAGACTAGGTGCGGAAACTCTCGCCACAGCCACACTCGCTGACCACGTTGGGGTTCTCGACGTGGAACCCCTCGCCCTGGAGGCCCCCCTCGTAGTCCAGCACCGACCCCTCGACGTAGTTCATACTCGCGGGGTCGACGAACACGCGCAGCCCGTGGTGTTCGTAGACTGTGTCCTCCTCGTCGGGTTCGTAGTCGAACCGCATCCCGTAGGAGAGGCCGGCACACCCGCCCTGCTGGACGAACAGGCGCAGCCCGGAGACGTCGGTGTCCATGTCCTCGCCCTCCAGAAGCGAGATGGCCTCCCGGGCGGCCCGCTCGGTGACCTCGATGCCCTCCCCGGCAGGGTCGGGCTCGCCCTCGGGGTCGGCCTCGGAAGTGGAACTCATATCCGTGGATTGAACGCCGTCGGTGTTAACCCTGTTGGCCCCGGTCCGGGACACCACGGGAGCCGACGGCACCAGTGTATGCCCACCCGATTGCCCTGGCGGGCGCCGAAAATGACCGCAGCGACGGCGGCGGGCGCCCAAGAGCACCGACCGCGGCGGCCCTCAGACCCGCTTCCGGAAGATGACCTGGTCGACCGGGACGCCCCCGAGTTCCCCCTCGTACTCCTCGACGCGGTCGAAGCCGGTCGACTCGTAGAAGGCGACCGCGGGCTCGTTGTCGGCCAGGACCTCGGCCTCGTAGTGGTCCACGTCGCGGTCGTACAGCGCCTGTTCGATTTCGCCCAGCAGCTGGCGGCCGATGCCCTGTCGCCACTCGTCGGGGTGGACGTAGAGCCGATAGAGGCGGTGGACGTACCGCGGCGGATGCGGACCGACGTGGGCGAACCCCAGTACTGTCCCGTCGCGGGCGGCCACGAAGAAGTCCTGGGCCTCGTGGTCGACGCCGGCCTGGATGGCCTCGTCCTCGTACCACTCGTCCAGCGTCGCTTCGACGGCCTCCGGGCCGACGATGTCGTCGTAGGCGGCGTGCCAGCTCTCGGTGGCGACGCGCTGTATCGCGTCGACGTCCGCCGGCTCGGCCCGACGGAGGAGCAGCTCCGATGTCATGCTCGCCCAAAGACGGGAGACGCCCATACCCTTTATGCCCTCGGACAGCCTCGCCCGTCGGCGGTCGGGGGCGCCCGAGACGGGTCGGTCCGGGACCTCACTCGTCGTCGAACCGGGCGTCGACGCTGTGTGCGTGGGCTTCGAGCCCCTCGGCGGTCGCGAGCGTCGTCACGGTCTCGCGCAGGTCCGCGAGTGCCGCCTCCGAGAGACGCTGGACGGTCGTCGACCGGAGGAACGAGTCGACCGAGAGGCCGCCGACGGTCCGCGCCCCGCCGCCGGTCGGCAGGACGTGGTTGGTCCCCGTCGCGTAGTCGCCGGCCGCGACCGGGCTGTACCGGCCAAGGAAGGCGCTGCCGGCGCTGGGGACCCTCTCGAGCAGGTCTTCGGCGTCCGCGGCCTGGATCGAGAGGTGCTCTGGGGCGTACTGTTCGGCGAAGAGGACGGCCTCGCTCATCGACCGCGCCGCGAAGACGCCGCTGGCGTCGTTGTCCAGCGCCTCCCGGACGACGTCCTCGCGCTCGCGGCCGCTGGCATGAACCTCGACGGCCTCGGCGATACTCGCGGCGACGTTCTCGTCGTCGGTGACGGCGACCACGGCGGCGTTGGGGGCGTGTTCGGCCTGTGCGACGAGGTCGGCGGCGACGGCGTGGGGGTCTGCCGTCTCGTCGGCGACCACCAGCACTTCGCTCGGGCCGGCGAGGAAGTCGATGGCCACATCGTCGCGGACCTCGGCCTTGGCGGCGGTGACGTACTCGTTGCCGGGGCCGACCACCTTCCTGACGGACCGGACCGTCTCGGTGCCGTAGGCCAGCGCCCCGACGGCCTGTGCCCCGCCGACCTGGTAGACGGCGTCGGCACCGGCGACGTGAGCGGCCGCGAGCGTCACCGTCAGGTCCTCGGCGGGGGGCGTCGCGACCGCGACGTGGTCGACGCCCGCGACCACCGCGGGGACGACCCCCATCAGCACGCTCGACGGGTAGGCGGCCGTCCCGCCGGGCGCGTAGACGCCGGCGCTGTCGACCGGCGCGAACCGCCGGCCGAGTTCGCGGCCATCGGCCTCGGTCCGCCAGTCCTCCGGGACCTGTCGCTCGTGGAACTCGATGATGTTCGCGGCGGCCGTCTCGATGGCGGCCAGCACGTCGTCGTCGACGTCCTCGACCGCGCGCTCGGTCCGGCCGGTCACGTCGAGGTTTCCCACTTCGACGCCGTCGAACTCGCTGGCGAACTCGCGCAACGCGACGTCGCCCTCGTCGCGGACGCGGTCCAATATCTCACGGACGTCGCCCCGTACCTCGCTGATGCCGGCCCCGCGGTCGAACAGGGCCCCGCGTTCATCCGGGTCCAGCGACCCGACGCGTCGAACGTTCATACCCCTCCCTTGCGGCGAGTCCGCCATACGGTTTGCTATCGCCCGCCGGCGCGCCCGGCCGCCACGCTCACCCGTAGTAGTACCACCAGACGGTGACGACCACGAGCATGAAGGTCCCGCCGAGGAAGAACGCGACCGCCGGGTCCGCGAGCAGTCCACCGTCGCCGCCGCTCGCGGCGACGGCCTCGGGGGTCGGCGACCCGGCCGGCGCCTCAGTCGCCGCCTGCAAGACGGTGTCGCCCTCTGTCGGGACGGCGCTGTCGGTCGGCGTCCCCGTATCCGCCATCGGCGTCTGGGTCGGCGTCCCCTCGGGTGTGGGCGTCGGTTCAGGGGACTCGGGTGCCGTCTCGGTCGGCATTTCCTGGGGCGTGGGCGTCGGTTCAGGGGACCCGGGTGCCGTCTGGGTCGGCATTTCCTGGGGCGTGGGCGTTGGTTCGGGCGTTCCCGGGGGCTGTTCTGTCGGCGTGAAAGTGTCGACTCCCGTATCGGTCAGCGTCTCCGTCTCGGAGGGGTCCGGGGTGGTGGTCTCACTGTCCATGGACTCCATTCCGCCGTCGCCGGACGTCTCCGTCCCGCCGTCGCCACCCGAGACCGCTTCCCCGTCTCCACTATCACCGCCGTCACCGCCGTCGCCGCCGCCATCAGCCGCCGGGGCCGGGGAGTCAGTCGACGCCGCCCCGGCGTCAGCGCCCCCGGTCTCTTGGGAGGCCAGTCCCGAGACCCCGGTCGCCTCTGCAAGGCGGTCGATCCCGTAGCTCGCGAGCGCCAGCACGCCGATCCCGCCGACGAGTCTGCTCAGCGCGGTCTTGAGGCGCGAGCGGTCCTGTTCCTCGCCCGCGAACAGGACCACCGCCTCGTTCCTGGGGGCGTAGACCGTCATTTCGGTTCCCTTCTCGGAGTATCCCGACCCTGCCGGCTGGATGAGGCCCGCGTCTTCGAGGTTCTCCAGGTGGTAGTGGACGTTCTGGAGCGAACTGCCGACCTCGTCGCGGAGCTCCGGCGGCGTCCGGGGCTCCTCGTAGACCAGTGACAGGATCTCGCGCGCGGTCTCCGAGGACAGCGCCGAAAGCGCATCCTCCGTGGCGTCGTCCTCGAGCGAGAGCACGCGAGCGCCGTCCGGCTTCCGCGTGGCCTCCGATTTGAACGGCAGCAACCTGCTCATTGACTACACGTTCTTGGCCGGACGTAAAGACCCTTCTCGAAACTTAAAGAGCTGTTTGATGGACGGTCGGACAGGATGAAACGGTTCGTTGACCTAGTATCTGCTGAGCCGCATGGCCACGTCCAGCGTCGAGACCATGAGTGCGAACCCCGCGATTCCGATGAGCGCGACGAGGACCGGCACCGAGACGGCGACCGCCTCCAGGACGACCGCGTAGACGTACCAGCAGGTACCGACCGCCGTCGCCAGAAAGACCAGGTGGACCAGCAACCAGGGGCCAAGCGCCCTGGCGGCCCTGAACAGTCGGCTCAGCGGCGACACGGGCCGGCCAGTAGCGGACGAGCCCCTGGCGGAGCCAGCGGCCTCGAAGCCCGACACGGACCACGCATCCCTGTCTGCCCAGGACCCGGACTGGTCGGACGCCGACGGACCCGCCAAGCCAGACGGCTGGTCCGAGGAGTCGGACTCACGAGAGTGGTCGGACTCCGGGGGGGTGTCGGACCGAGAATCCCGTCCCGCGGTCGACCTGCGACGGGTCCCGGCCCGGGACCGGCCGCCGGTGGTGCTCCCGGCGGAGTGCGAGCGTGGCCCCCCGCGGTCGGTCTCGGCCCGAGTCCGCCGGTCGTCCGTGGTCGTGCTATCGGTCCGGGCCGTCCCGCCGAGCGACCGGTCCCCGTGGCTCGCTCCGGGACCGTCCCTGCCGGAGCGACTTTTCGTTATCCGGGCTGGTTCCGTCCCGCCGGAAGCGGATCCCGAGCGGACGTGGCCGTCCCATGCCGAACAGTCGACGTGGTGCCTGACGTAGGAGGTGTGCCCGAGTCGGTCGTAGCGGGCGCGCTCCTTCTCGTCTACCAGCGTCTCCTTGGCGGCGGTCAGGCGCTTGAACTGCTCGTCGGCGTCGGGCGCGCCGTTGACGTCCGGGTGAACCTCCCGGACCCGCTCGCGGTAAGCCTCCCTGATGGCCGGGGCTGACGCCTCCGGCCCCGCCCCAAGGGCGCTGTAGAACGTCTCTGGCATTCACCCCACCTGATTGACGGCTGTTCCGCCGCGCTCTATATGTTCCTACTCCCGGCAGAAACCGAACGAGAGGGGTTCCCGCAGACGAAATCCCTCACTACCTACAACCCGACGTCCGAACGGAACGTGAGCCGTGGGGCCGACGGCTCTCGTTTCGAACGTTGCGGGAGTGGTGTTCCACTCTGACGAACGCCCGTTTCAGACCTCGGCCGCTCAGTGGCTGGAATTCCGGCCGAGGAACTACCCACCCCGACGCCGTCCCCCGTTTCAACGAAGCTGAATGTCAGAAATAACGACGAGTTTATAGGGTCGAAAGGAGTCGTCACAGGCATGGAACAAGATGCAGGGGTATCGACAGCGGAGTCGTCCGGGTCGGCGCCGGGCGTCTCCAGCATCGACCAGCTCGACAGCGAGGCCGACTTCCATTTCACGTACTTCACGGACATCTGGGGGCTCAAGCCCGTCGAGAGCAACCCGATGGTAAAGCGGGTCGAAGACTGGATACTCGAGAGCGGCAGCGAGTTCGCCGTCACCTCGGGGGACCACCTCACGGCCCCGCGGGACGGCTACACCGACCAGTTCAACGAGTACATCGCGGACCCGGACCGGAGCCCGGACTTCTGGCGCGAGGACTTCTACGTCAACACCGCCGACCACGACGTGCAGTACTACACCGGGCCGGACGCGGAAGCCGGCCAGGACAACTGGGGTGCCTCCTGGCCGTTCCTCGAGGACGCGGGCCTCTACGACAGGGACAACGTCGAGTTCGCCGACGAGCGCTACGACTGGTACGACGAGTGGCTGTCGGGGATCGACGTCGACTGGGAGTGGTGGGACGGACTGGAAGGGGACTATCCCGAGGAGGACAAACTCGCGGGCCACGCCCCCGACTACTACGCCCAGGTCGAGCGTGGCGGTGTCACCTTCCACCTCGTGTTGGGTCACCACGCGGCGTTCGGCGACGTCTCGCCGACGGGCTTTCCCGAGCAGACAAAGCGGTTCATCGCCGAGACGGTGTCGGACATCGACAAGGGTGACGACGACGTCGTCATCACCACAGCGCAGTCCTGGAGCGGGAACTTCGTCGACCAGCTATCGCTGGAACGCCAGCGGGAGGTCGTCGGCACGGCCGACTTCGTTCTCTCGGGGAACCAGCACGAGGTCGCCTACTACGACAGGACCTCGCGGGAGTACCTGAAGTGGAACGACGAGCCCGACTTCGACTACACGGACCACCCTGAGTTCCCGTCGGTCGCACTGGCGCTGAACGGCGGCTCGCCCCACACCGGCACGCACCCGGGCTATTTCGACATCCACGTGTTCACCGACCCGTTGCGGTTCACGGTCCAGTACATCGACACAACGACCGACGAGCGGACGCTCCAGCGGGGGCCGACGGGGCTCTACGACACCTGGCCGATGCGGAAGGTGGCCGGCGGCCCGTACGAAGCGATCACCGACTGGGAGAACTGGGACAACTGACCATGAGCGACGACGACATCATCACGCGACGGTCCTTCCTTGCGAGTACAGTCATCGCGTCGGGGGCGCTGGCGGGCTGTCCGGCCGACTCGGGCGACGACGAGACGATGGTCCCCACGACGGGGTCGACCGACGCCGACACGCCCGGCGGGACGGCGACCGCGACCGAGACGGCGACGCCCGCGCCCGAATCGGTCTTCGACGCGTTCGTCGAGACCGACGGCACGGAGTTCGTCGTCGACGGCGAACCCGCCTACTACACCGGGACGAGCAACCTCGGCCTCGCACAGCCCGACACCGGTCCGGCGGACGTCGACGCCTTCTTCGCGGCCGTCTCCGAGATGGGGGTCGACCTCGTCCGGACCGGCGCGTTCGGGGCGGGGGCCGACCAACGGCTCCAGCCCGCGCCCGGCGAGTTCAACGAGACGGCCTTCGAGTACCTCGACAGGGTGGTCGCGAGTGCCGGTCAGCACGGCGTCCGCCTGGTCTGTCCGCTGACCAGCTACGAGAACGACTTCGGCGGCATCCCACAGTACGCCGAGTGGGCCGGGACCGACGAGACCGGCTTCTACGGGAGCGGCGACGCCAACGAACGCTACCGGGAGTTCGTCGAGACGCTCCTGACCAGGGAGAACACGGTGACGGGCCTGGAGTACCGCGAGGACCCGACGATCGCCGTCTGGGAGCTCGCGGACAGGGCGGTCCTCCCCGGCGACGAGGACAACGTCGGTCGGCTCCAGACGTGGATCGAGTCGACCGCCGAGTTCGTCAACAGCATCGACGACGCCCACCTGGTCGCGACGGGGATGGAGGGCCGCGAGGCCATCGAGGGGTCGCGCCTGGAGAAATCACCCTACGACTGGTCGGAGCCGCTGTGGAACGGCCGGCCCGGCGAGTCCTACGTCCGCAACAACGCCCCGGACGTCGTCGACGTCGCCTCCTTCCAGCTGTACCCGTCGACCCACTCGCTGACGCCGGCCGAGGCGCGAGAGTGGATCAGGAAACACCTCCGGGAGGCCGAATCGCTGCTGGGGAAGCCGGCCTACCTCGCTGAGTTCGGGATGTCGGTCAGCCGCCTGGGCGACAACGGTGAGGACCTCCGGGCGCGTGACCGCGCGTTCCGCCGGTGGTTCGACGCCTGTAACGAACACGACGCCAACGCGGTGCTGGTGAGGGGGCTGACGCCCGCGAGCGAGGACCTCGGGCGGTACGACGTCTCGATGGACCGCGAGAGCACGGTCCGGACGATACAGACCTACGACGGGACAGTTGCCGAGAAACCGATCCCGGCGGGCCAGCGCAACGAGGACCCGACCGCGGGTATCGAGATGAGTACGCCCTCGGCGCTGCCCGGCGAGGAGGTCACCTTCGACGGGAGCGACTCCTCGGACCCCGACGGCAAGGTGGCCTTCTACGACTGGCTGCTCGGGGCGGACCGCAGCGCACAGGGCGAGCAGGTCTCGGCCACCTTCGAGCAGTTCGGCCAGTACGACGTCGAGCTGATGGTGACCGACGACGACGGGGCGACCGCCACCGCGAGTGCATCGCTGACGGTCGCCGAGGAGTCCGCGCTGCCGCTGTACCAGATCACCGGCAGCGGGACCGACGTCTACGGCGACACGAACGACTTCTTCTACGTCTACACCACGCTCTCGGGCGACGGCTCGATGAAAGCCCGCGTCGCCAGCGTCGAGAACACAGACGGCTGGGCGAAAGCCGGCGTGATGGTGCGGGACGCCCTCGAGGAAGACTCGCCACACGCCGCCACCGGCCAGACGCCGCGCAACGGCCAGCAGTTCCTCTGGGCCAACGACTACGGCCAGGAGACCGACGGGAACAACCCCATCCGGGAGGTCGAACCGCCGGCCTGGGCGCGCATCGAACGCCAGGGGTCGACCGTCACCGGCTACGCCTCCAACGACGGCGAGAACTGGACCGAAACCGGCTCACAGGAGATCGAACTCGGCGAGGAGGTCTACATCGGCCTGTTCGTCTACAGCCACATCGACGACACCGAGAACACGTCCGTCATCGACAGCGTCTCCGGCCTCGGCGACGACTGGGAATCGACGGCCATCGGCGACGCCGAAGGGTCAGTCTCCGTCGTCGAGTGACCCCGTCTGCTCGGCCTCCGTTCCGTCCGCAACGGTCTCTTTCGTCCCTGACACCCGCCGGACCGGGGACAGGCCCGGGTGATAGCCGACACAGACCCACGATATCGGCCAGTGAGTCCGCTCGCCCCGTACTCGCGGTGACGCCAGACGGGGAGAGCTCTGTCCCGCAGTTGTCACAGTTGTCACAGCGCGGAAGCCCACCCGCTTTAGCGGTGGGAGGAAGCGCGTAAGTTTGATTTGAGTTCGGGAAGAACGGTAACACACGTCCATCAGGGGCCCCTTCTTAGAAAGGAAGGAGCGTGGGGCTTTCGTGTGGGAGCGCGAAGTGCGGGAGTCCACCGACAAGCCCACGAGTTTACTCGTGGGTAGCTGACACTCTCCTATTGCCCGGTGCGTATAACGTGCCATCAGGTAGCGCGCTGTGGGACCGTATCCAGACCTTCGGAGTGTCGAGAGTCCTCGTCTGCGGGAGAGAGAGCGTCCCCGGGAGCGGGAAGCTAGTCCGCCTTGGCGGGGGCCGGCGCGGCGACGGCCGCGTCGGACCAGCCGACCCACAGGCGCAGCAGGCTCGGGAGGACGAGCACGCTCGCCAGGAACGCGAAAACGATGGTCGTTCCGGTGACCAGGCCGAACCGTCGGAGCGAGGGGACCAGCGCCAGCACGAGGACGCCAAAGCCCGAGGCAGTGGTGAGCGCGCTGGCGAACAACGCGCCGCCGGTCCCCACGATGGTCCGGTCCAGGGCGGCCTCGGCGTCGCCGGACTCGCGGAACTCGTCGAGGAACCGCTCGCTGACGTGGATGGCGTAGTCGACGCCGAGCCCGATGGCGATAGAGGTAATGATCGCCGTCTCGGTGTTGAAGGCGACGTCGAACAGGTACATCGCGCC
The DNA here is from genome assembly GCA_003021655.1 of Halobacteriales archaeon QS_4_69_31. GTDB lineage: Archaea > Halobacteriota > Halobacteria > Halobacteriales > Haloarculaceae > QS-4-69-31. Next base: position 40,394 of record PXRP01000024.1, on the reverse strand, counting down.
GAGTATCCACGCGAGCGCGAACACGACCGGGACCGTCGTGACGACCCCGAGCGCCGGCGCGTCGTAGCGGCGCTTGAAGATGACGACGAGGAACGCGAGGATGACGCCCAGCGTCAGCAGGAACCCCTGGACGAGCGTCCGCAACAGCCCCTGCTGGACGACCTCCTGGATGACGGGCTGGCCGGTCGCCGTCGCCCGGCGGGCGCTCTCTGTCTCGCCGTCGCCCTCGATGACCCCGGCGACGTCGCGCATCTGTGCGGTGACGGTCGCGCTGTCGGCGCCGCCCCGGACCGCTACCTGGACGCGCAACGCCCGGTACTCGCCGTCGGCACGGTAGAGGACGCTCCGGGCGTCCTCGGGCGCGGCCGCGTAGAGGCCGTCGTAGACCTCCTGGAGGTTCCGGTCGGGGACGCCGTCACCATCGGTGTCGGCCCCGCGGACGAGGGCCGCGAAGCTCTCGTTGTCGGCGGCGGTCTCCTCGATGACGGACAGGACACTCGTCACGCGGGGCCGGCCGTCGGCCAGCGTGACCGCCGTCGAGCTGTTTGCCACCGCGCGTTCGCCGGCCCGTAGCCGGTCCAGCGTCGACGGGTCTGTCACAGACCCCTCCACGAGTATCTGTACCTGCGCGCGGTCCCGCGACTGAAGGAAGTTGTCGTTGACGTAGACCGCGTGCTCGCGGACGTGGTAGTCGCCGGGCGCGAACGGGCCGGGGAGCGACTCCATCCACTCCGGCGAGTCACGGGGGAGGAAGTCGACCTGGTCGATCGACGTCTCGATGTCGGTCGCGGCGTAGCCGCCACCCGCTGCGAGGACGAGACCGACCACCACGACCACGGCCGGCGCACGTTTCGCGAACGAGGCTCCGACGCCCAGGGCCCGCGCGGCCGCACCCGAGCGGCCGAAGGCTCGCTTGCGCCGGTCCAGCCCGGCCCGTTCGAGCAGGCCGTCCACTTCGAGTTTGACCGCGGGCAGGAGCACCGCGAAGACCAGAAATGCCGAGACGATCCCCGCGGCCGCGACGGCGCCGAACGACTGGATCGACTGGATCGGGCTCGTGATGTTGGCCAGAAAGCCCACGGCGGTCGTGAACGTCGTCGCTGCCAGCGCGACGGTCGTCCCGACCAGCCCGCGGGCCATGCCGCTACGGGGCGAGAGCGCCGGGTCGTCGGCCCTCGCCTCGCGGTAGCGCATCACCACGTGGAGCGCGTAGTCGATAGAGAGACCGACGAGCAGGAACGGGACGGCGATCAGGATCTGGGTGACGCCGATGCCGACCCACCCCATAACCCCGGCCATCCACACGAGCACGAGCACGACCCCGACGAGCGCGAGAACCACGTCGACCAGGTCGCGGTACGCGACCAGCAGTATACCGACGATGAAAACGAGCGCGAACGGCGTGATAAGCGCGAAGCTGTCGCCGGTCGCCTGTCCGGCCTTCTCGTCGACGATCCCAGCGCCGAAGACGAACGCCTCGCCTGGCCCATCATAGCGGTCCCTGTCGGCCAGGTCACGGACGGCGAGCTGTCCCGCGGCGACATTCTCGGGGAGTGAGTCCGCGTTCGACCCCGGCGTTTCCTGGAAGACGAACATCACCCGCGCGTCGTCTGTCATCGACTCCCTGTCGAACGACGTCGGCAGGAGGACGTACGGGTCGACGGGTGCGGCGGCCCGCCTCTCGCCGGCGAGCAGGCGTTCGAGCACCCCCTCTATCTCCGCCTGGGACATCGACTCCAGTTGCGTGCGTTGCTCGTCGAGGGACGGCCGGGCCTCGCTACCCGAAGACTCGCTGTCTGTCTCTCCATCACTCGACGGGGCTTGGCCGTCCGTCGCTCCGTCCCCCGGCGGACCACCCCCCCGTTCTGCCTGGATGGCGGCGATAGCGACCAGGTTCGAGAGACCGACGGCCGAGCGCTCGCCGGCGAGTGTCGCCGAGACAGTCTCGTTCTCGTAGATCGCCTCCTGGAGTCGGAGTTCGGCGAGCAGCGACTCCTTCGAGAGCGCGTCGCCGCCCCTGTAAATCACCTGGAGCGCGGTCCTGTTTTCGCCCCCGGTAGTGAAGTTGCGCTCAACGTAGTCGAGCTTCTGGGCCTCCGCCGAGTCGCTGCTGAACGAGGCGATCGACAGCCCCGAGTCGACGTCGCCGGCCGCGCTCCCGACGGCCAGCGTCGCCACCACCAGGACCAGTATGACCAGCCTCGCGTGTCCCGTGAGCCACTCCGCGTACCGTTCTATCGGCGTCATCCCGTTGAGCGGCGGTTCTCGACCGAGGGATATAAATGTTGTAGAATCCTACTAAATTAGTAATCCGTTTCCGCGGGGCGACACAGGAGGTTCGACAACGCATATGAGGGTCCGGACGGAACCGGGAGACAGAGTGACGACGCGGAAGTGCGGCCGCCAGCCGCGTGGCCGGCGGGCAGCGTCGGAGGCACGAGGATGAGTGCCGACGACGCCGTCGAGGCTCTCCAGCGGCTAGGGCTGTCGAGTTACGAGGCGAGCGTCTTCGTCGCGCTCCAGCAACGCGGCGAGGGGACGGCCCGGGACGTGGCGGAGACGGCCGACGTGCCGCGGTCGCAGGTCTACGGCGTGGCCGACGACCTGGCCGAGCGGGGGCTGGTCGAACTCGTCGAATCCTCGCCCAAGCGCTACCGGCCGGTGAGCCTGGAGGCCGCGCACGGCCAGCTCGAACAGCGCCTGGAACGCGAGCAGGACCGCGCGTTCGAGAACCTGGAGGCGGTCCGGGGGGCGGCCAGCGACGTCGGCGACGAGGGCGTCACGACGCTCCGGGGGCGCCATCCCGCCCAGGAACGCGTCGCGACACTGGTCGAGGGGGCCGACGAGCGCGTGATGTACGTCTCGCCGACCGCCGACCAGGCGACGGGCGCGGTGGCGGAATCGCTCCGGGACCGGGCCGCGGAGGGCGTCAACGTCCTGGTCGCGACGGCTGACGACGCCCTCGACGAGCGGTTCGCCGGCGACCCGGTCCGCGTGGTCACGATGGACGGCGAAATGGCGGAGTTCACCGGGCGGACGCTGCTCGTCGACGAGGGGACGGTCCTGCTGTCGGTGATCCCCGACGACGCCGGCGGCACCGAGGAGACCGCCCTCTGGACGGCCGATTCGGACATCGGTCGGATCCTCGGGCAGTTCATCAGCGCCGGAATGGAACGCGGGATGGACCGCGGGGAAAGCGACTGACCGCCCGACGCCGATCCCCGAGAGTAGCCGGCGGGGCGGTTGGGGTCCCGGTCGGTTTCTGAACCGGTTCGCACCCGTCAGCCAGGGTCGGCCCTCCGGGCTCTGTCGGCCCTGCTGTGGCCGTTCGGGCGAATGGGCGCGTCGAGATGTGCGCCCGGAACACTAACGTCCGGCATCACACCAGGCGGCGTGCCAGGTCAGCCGGGAAACCCTCGTGCCGGGCGGGAGGCCCGAAGGGCCTCTAGGGCCTGAAGGGCCTCTGGGTGCCGAAGCGGCGCGTGCCGTCACGGCGTCGGTGGTCGGTCACCACCCTGTCACGTGCCCGGGTTCTCCGCGGGTCATCGACCCCGTGTGGGTGCTCGGGCGGGGACTAGGGGCACGCAGGCGCGACTACGCAGTCGAGGGGTAAAACAGTTCAGATGGCATAATCGTTCTCGCGCAACTGGACGTAGCCGTCGGCGAAGCCGCGTTTGATCCACTTGTAGCGCGCGACGGTCTCGAGCGCCGTCCACCCGCTCGCGAGGGCGCTGCCCCACTCGTAGCCGCCCTTGCTCTGCATGGCGCTGGCGGCCGCGAACGCGCGGTCCCACTCGCGTGGTCCCCACCCGCGGACCAGTTCCGCGAACGTGACGTTGCGCAGGACTTCGTCGTTGACAGCCCGTTTCCACTCGTGGTTGTACCGCTCCAGTCGCCCCTGTGCGGCGAGTCGGCCGGCGATGCGGCCGGTGCGGACGGCGATGTGGTCGCCGCCCTCGTGGAAGGCGGAGGTCCCGCCCATCGCGCCGCCGACGACGGCGACGTTCGCCCGGACCGGCGACTCGATCGGGCGCGTCGAGGAGATGGGGTAGGCCTCGGTCCCGCCGCGCTTCCCGCGGTCCTCGACCGGCGGGAAGTCCGCCAGGTCGTACTCGGGGTACTCGCGTTCGAGGAGGCGACGGAGGTAGACCGCCCCGGCGGGCACCTGCTCGTCGTCGTCCCGGAGGAGCGCGTAGGAGTCGCGGTCCTCGACGTCGTCGAGGTCGACCCCGATGGGCATCGTCAGGCCGATGCGGGCGACGTTGTCGTCGTTCGGGAAGACCCACGGATAGGCGGTGTGGCCGGGGATGAGACCCCACCAGAACTTGAGGTAGCCGGGGTCGAACAGTTCCTCAGGCATGCGGCGGTGCTCCTGGTAGGCGATGTGGTTGGCCTCGTCCGGCGCGAGTGCCGCCGAGACGCTCTCGCCCTCGGGCATGAACTGGTCGAGGGTGTCGACGGTGACCGTCCGCTGTGGGCCGTCGGCCAGAACCAGGTGGTCGGCCCGGAGTCGCTCGCCGTCCGCGAGTTCGAGCGTGTGCGTGTACTCGTCGGGGTCGGTTTCGACGCCCCTGACGCTGGTCCCGACACGGTAGCGGGCGCCGGCCGTCTCGGCGCGGTCGCGCAGCCAGTCGTCGAACCGCGCGCGGTGGAAGGCGAACCCGAAGTGGTCGTACGAGGAGTCGATGCCCGTGTCTTCGAGGGTAAGGGCCTCGTTCGGGCCGATGAACTCGGCCCCGTCGAGGACGCTGAGAACGACGTCGTCGGGCAGGTCCGCGGGGTCGATGTCCATGATGTCGACCCAGTAGTCGAGCATGCCGGCGGCGTCGGTCGAGTCCGGCCCCAGGCTGTCGCGGTCGGCCCTGGGGACGCCCTTCTCGACGACGAGCGCGTCGGCACCCTCCCGGGCGGCCGCCCACGCCGCCGACGTGCCGGCGGGTCCCCCGCCCACGATGGCCACGTCGACGCTCTCCATACGCTCTCACCTGCCCCGCCCGAGTATAAATCCCCTTGCATTCAGTTCGTGGCCGAAGAGGACCACCCCTCGCGTCGAACGCCGACCGGCCCGGACGTGGCCCCGCGATGACCAGAGCTATTCACCCGGTTGCACAATCACGCCCATGGTCGACCTGTGTGACACCTACATCGAGAACCGCTGGCTCGCCCAGCCCAACCACGCCAACACCCTCGGGACGACCCACGGCGGGCACGTCCTGAAGTGGATGGACGAGGTCGGCGTGATGGCGGCGATGCGGTTCGCCGGCGAGAACTGCGTCACCGCGACCGTCGACAGCGTCGAGTTCAAGCGCCCCATCCCGGTCGGTGAGACTGCTCTCGTCGAGGCCTACGTCTTCGACGCGGGCCGGACCAGCGTCCGGGTCCGCCTGCGCGCCGCACGCGAGAACCCCCGGACCGGCGAGCGCGAGCCGACGACCGAATCCTACGCCGTCTACGTCGCCATCGACGACGACCGGGAGCCGACGCCGGTCCCCGACCTGACGGTGGGTTCCGAGCGCGGCGAGCACCTCCGGGTCCAGGCCCTCGACGGGGCCGACTGAGCCCCGCCGTTTCGGGGGTGGCCAGCAACACTCCCCGGAGGCGTGGACTTATTCCCCGACCGGTCGTACGGGCGGTCATGACCCTCGACGTTGAGACGCCACCGCCGCCGGAACTCCAGCCGGACATGGACGTCGACGAGTACGACGGCGTGGACGTCGACGTCTCCGAGTACCGACGCGAAGACCTGGAAACGTACCTCCAGGAGGGTGCCTGGGAACAGGCGTTCGGCGAGTGGGCCGAGCACACCGACATGGACGAGGAGACGTTCGCAATCGTGACCGACCTCGGCCTCTTCGAGCGGTTCGACTTCTGGGAGTTTAACAGAACGACTTACAGGTTATTTGCGGTTGGTGGCTAGAAGTCGGGTAGATCGTCCGGCGCTTCGTATTCCGTTTCCCACTCAATGTAGTCTTCTTTCAATACGTCGCACACGGCTTGTCCTAATTCCGTAAGAGACGCATTGATACTTGAAACTGTTCCCCACGAATCAATATCTGGGTGATAGTCCCGTTCTTTCCAATCCTCCGGAATACCTGGCGCGTGATAGCCCACACGCTCTGCATACGAATCCCAAAAGAAATCAAACCGCTGGATAAGATCAAGGTCACAGGCAATCTCAAACTCTCGCGCGGTCATATCCGTATCTTCAGCCCACTCAGCAAATGCCCGTTGCCAAGCGCCCTCTTGGAGATACGATTCTATCTCTTCCCGTTTGTAGTCCGTATCATCAACGACTTGCGTATCATCGTATTCGTTGGGGTCAACTGCCTGTAGCTCAGGCGGGTCGGGCGGATCTACATTTAGACTCATAGTTAGCCATTCGCCAACTCCGTTCATAAGCCTGTCTGGACTTTCGTCTCACACTAGTTGCGACAGCAAAAGAGTCACACATACACTTTGTGGGGATGTTTGTAATTGAATACAAAGTATCATATTCCCCCAGGATAACATCACATGGTATGGGTTGGCGAGAAAGGATATTCGGACCGAAACAATATTACGTCGAACTACGGCAGTCCGAATTCATCTCCGAAGCCAAGATAGGGTGGAACGGCGAATCATACTTGCTGAAATTGGACTTTATTGAAACGGTGGGTGATGCAAACGATGTTGCTGGGTTCAGGGGAATAGAAGAGGAAAGCGGACAAGCGTTCTTTCAGGATGCACTCTATGAGGGTATGGAGCTGTCCCCTGGCCAGTTACGAGTGTAAGGGGCCGTTCCCTGGCAGGGGAACTAAATACCAGCCGTCACCCAGAGTGAGGTATGGACACCGTCGTACCCCCACAGGAGCGGGAGTGTGAGCGCTGTGGTCGCCGTGATGTCTGGGACAGCGACCGCGAGGCCTGGACGATAGCCACCGACGAGGACGGGAACCGCCAGACCGGGAGCGCCCACTGTCTCCACGAGTGGGACATCAACGGGTCGTACAACCCCCTCGAAGGTGACGCGTGAGCGAGGGTGACGAGTGACGACACAAGGGACCGACAGGTGAGAGAGCCAGGGCTGGGATTTGAACCCAGGGAGTCTCGATTACAAGTCGAGTGCTTGAACCGCCCAAGCTCCCCTGGCGCAGGTGTGGCTTACCCGTCCTCCTTTGAGTGAGTATCGCTTTCCACCGGTTTTTCGAGTTCGACGCGGTGGCGGTCGTAGCCGTGGCGCCGGTAGAAGCGGCGTGCGGCCTCGTTGTCGGCCATCGCTTCGAGCGAGACGATGTCGACGCCGCGCTCGGCGAGTCTGCGCTCGGCCTCCCGGAGGAGTCTGGCCCCGACCCCCTGGTCGCGCATCCGCGGGACGACATAGAGGTTCTCGACGAGACCCTTCGCGACGTCGAGGCCGACCCCGCCGTCGCTGACATCGAACATGACGAACCCGACCACCTCGTCGTCCATGCGTGCGACGACGAGACAGTCGGTCGCCGCGTGGCGGGCGGCCTGTTCGCGGATCGACGCGCGGTTGTCGGCCGGCAGGACGTGCGAACCGTACTGGGTCTGTTCGGACGCCAGGTCGACCCACAGGTCGGCGACGGCGTCGGCGTCCCGCGTCGTTCCCGGAACCACCTCCATACCGGCACCGAACGTCGTCGACGCGCATAGTAGTTCGGTCCGGGAAAGGGCGCCGCGTGTACTCGCCTTGTCCCCGGTTCGAGCGCACGACCAGCGCGAAACTGCCCGGGACCGTCGAAAGTATCCGGGGACGACACTACTGAAAGTATCGTGGGACGACACTACTGAAAGTATCGTGGGACGACACCACTGAAAGTATCGAGAGACGACGACACCATTTTATCCCTTAGCGTGCGAGATGGCCAACAGGAGAGACGAACGGTGCTCGCGAGTACACTGACACGGGGGCGGACAATAGCGCAACGCGGGTGGACGATGGCCACCGAGAAACCGCTGGAGGCCGTCCTGGTGGTCGTCGGGGTGTTGATAGCCGGCGACCTGGTGACGGCGCTTCTTATCACCGGGAGTCTCCAGTTCGCCGACGTCGGGGGGCTTGTCAAGAACGGCCTGATGCGCGGGCTCGTCATCGGGCTGGCCGGCGTCGGCCTGTCGATGACCTACAGCATCCTCAACTTCGCGAACTTCTCGCACGGCGATTACATTACGCTCGGCGCGTTCACGGGGTGGGGCGTGACCTACCTGCTGGCCGGCCTCGGCGAGGCCGACTGGACGAATCTCATCCTCGTGGGGGCGGGCGGCGGCGTCTTCGGCGCACAGCTCGGCATCAGCATCACGGGGACAACCCTCGCCGTGATCCTGGGGCTGGTCGTCGCGGCGGTCGCGACTGCCGCGGCCGCGCTCGCCGTCGACCGCGCGATCTACAAGTCGATGCGCGACGCCGGCGGGATCCCGCTGCTGATCACCAGCGTCGGGGTCGCGTTCGCGCTCCGGTATGTCATCGCGCTCGTCTTCGGCGAGTCGGTCCGGGGGACGACCTCCCCGGACATCCCTTCGTTCGCGCTGCCGGCCATCGACGGCACCGTCGGGATCAACGCCCACGACCTCGTCGTGCTGGTCACGGGCGTCGCGCTGATGCTGGGGGTCCACCTGTTGCTCCAGCGGACGAAACTCGGCAAGGCCATGCGCGCGATGGCCGACAACGAGGACCTGGCGCGGATCACGGGTATCCCGACAGAGCGGGTCGTCACTTGGACCTGGGTACTGGGTGGCGGCCTCACGGGGGTCGCGGGGTACCTGCTCGTGCTCTGGCGCGAGACGCTACACTTCCGCATCGGGTGGGTCCTGCTGTTGCTCGTGTTCGCGGCCGTCATCCTCGGGGGCATCGGGTCGATCTACGGGGCCATCTTCGGCGGCGTCATCATCGGACTCACGCTCTCGCTGTCACAGATCTGGATCCCCACAGACTTCGCGCGGGCCTCCGCGTTCGTTATCATGATCGTCATCCTGCTCGTCAGACCGCAGGGGCTGTTCGCAGGGAGGGCGACAGCATGAGCGGGGGATCCGACCCCGGTTCCGGCCCTGACTCCGAGGCCAGTTCCGGGGGGGACGCCCAGTCGGATCCCCCGAGCGACGCCGACCCCGCCTCAGCGGACGACCCCCTGACGCGGGTCCGCGAGTCGGACGTCTCGCTCATCGTCGGTGGCTTTCTCGCGCTGTATCTCGGGTACGTCCTCGTCGGCATCGTGGCCGGGCTCAGCCCCAGGGGGATCTTCGCGACGGTCACGCAACTGACGCTGCTCATCGCCATCTACGCGATGTTGACGCTCTCGTTGAACCTCCACTGGGGGTACACGGGACTGTTCAACATCGGCATCGTCGGGTTCATGGCCGTCGGTGGCTACACGTTTTTGATGTTGACGATGCAGGTGGCCGAACCGGGTGTCCGGAGCGCCGGGGGGCTCGGACTGCCGTTCGTGGTCGGTCTCGCGGGTGCCGTCGTCGCCGCGGCGGTCCTCGGGTTCGTCGTCGGCCTGCCGTCGTTGCGCCTGCGGGCGGACTACCTGGCTATCACGACCATCGCGATGGCCGAGATCGTCCGGTACTTCTACCAGTCCAACGCCTTTCAGCAGGTCGAACTGTTCGGGATGTCGCTGGGGACGGGCGGGGGGTCGGGGCTCGTCGGCGACTCCACGACACCGTTCGACCGCTACGTCTACGAGGCGGGGTGGTCCGAGGGGCTCGTCGACTTCCTCGACGAGACGTTCCGGATAAGCGGGACGCTGGGGCCCCCCATCGAGACGCTGTTCGACGCCATCGTGTTGCTGGTCGTGGTCGCGGGTTTCTACTGGCTGTTGAAACGGACCGGCGGGTCGCCGTTCGGGCGCGTTCTCAAGGCCATCCGCGAGGACGAGGACGTCGCCAACGCCCTCGGCAAGGACACCGGCCGGTTCAAGATGAAGTCGTTCATGCTCGGGTGTGCTCTGATGGGGCTCGCCGGCGCGCTGTACGTCTACTTCCAGCTGGGCAACACGGTGAACCCGACGGTCTTCCGCCCGCGCCTGACGTTTTTCGTCTGGGTCGCGCTCATCCTCGGGGGCGCGGGCTCGAACACGGGTAGCGTCCTCGGGGCCGCGCTGTTCGTCGGGATCCTCTTCCGGGGACCGCTCTACGTCAAAAACGCCGTCGAGAACATCGTGGCGTTCCCGGACTCGCCGGCCACGGTCGCCGGCGCACTGGGGGGGTTGCTCTCGCTGGACCCGGTGCCGTTCCTGGCGTTCCTGTTCGACAACATGGGCTCGCTCCGGATCATCCTCCTGGGCGTCGTGCTCATCGTCCTGATGAAACGCCGGCCCCAGGGGCTGTTGGGCCACCGCAAGGAGACGGCGGCCGCGGTCCCGCTGGTCCCGACGGAGACGACGGCGACCGGGGGCCTGACCCCCGGGTCCGAGGGGCCCGAGGCGACCGACGGCGGCGAACCCGGCGGGGGAGGTGAGCGACCGTGAGTTCGGCCGACGCGGCCGTCGAGAAAGGGGCCGAGGAGGAACCGACGCTGGAACTGGGCGTCGAGACGGCCGACCTCGCGGCAGTCCCGCTCCGGGTCGACGGGCTGGAAAAACAGTTCGGCGGGATCACGGCCGTCGACGGCGCGACCTTCGAGGTCGAACGCGGGACCATCACGGGACTGATCGGCCCCAACGGCGCGGGCAAGTCGACGACGTTCAACCTCATCACGGGCTTTCACCGCCCTGACGCCGGCGCGGTCTACTTCGACGGCGACGACGTCACCGAGGACTCCCCACACACCCTCGCCCGGAAGGGGCTCGTCCGGACGTTCCAGATCGCGCGCGAACTCAGCGAGATGACCGTCATGGAGAACATGATGCTCGCGCCCAAGGGCCAGTCCGGCGAGCAACTCTGGCGGTCGGTGCTCCCGTGGACGCGGGGTGGGGTCCGTGCCCAGGAGAGCGAGAACCTCGAACGCACCTGGCGGACGCTGGAGTTTTTCGAACTCGACCACCTCTGGAACGAGTACGCGGGCAACCTCTCGGGCGGCCAGCGCAAACTGCTGGAGATGGCCCGCGTTCTGATGACGGACCCGCAGGTCGTCCTGCTGGACGAACCCCTGGCCGGCGTCAACCCATCCCTGGAGAAGCGGTTGCTCGAACACCTCCACGAACTCACGGACCTGGGTTACACGTTCCTCATCGTCGAGCACGACATGGACGTCATCATGCAACACTGCGAGCACGTCATCGTCATGCACCAGGGGCGGGTCCTCGCGGAAGGGACGCCCGCCGACATCCGCGACAACGAGGAGGTCATCGACGCGTACCTGGGTGATGACCTGTGAACCTGCTGGGGATCAGCGACCTCGACGCGGGGTACGGCGACCTGCAGATCCTCGAGGACGTCGACATGACCGTCGACGAAGGGGAGTACGTGGCCATCGTCGGCCCCAACGGCGCGGGCAAGTCGACGGTCATGCGGACGGTCTTCGGCATCGCCACCTACATGGACGGGACCGTGATCTTCGCCGGCGAGGACATCAGCGCGCTCGCGCCCGAGCGGGTGATCCACAAGGGACTGGGCTACGTCCCCCAGGACGACAACGTCTTCTCGTCGCTGTCGGTCCGGGAGAACCTGGAGATGGGCGCGTACATCCTCGACGAGGTCCCGGAGTCGGCGCTCCGGGAGGTGTTCGACCGGTTCCCGATCCTAGAGGAGCGCGACGACCAGCGGGCCGGCACGCTCAGCGGCGGCCAGCAACAGATGCTCGCGATGGGACGGGCGCTGATGCTCGACCCCGACCTGCTGTTGCTCGACGAACCCTCGGCGGGGCTCGCGCCGGACCTCGTCGACGAGATGTTCGAGAAGATAGACGAGATAAACGAGAGCGGCACCGCCATCCTCATGGTCGAGCAAAACGCCAAGGAAGCCCTCCGGCGGTGTGACCGCGGCTACGTCCTCGTCCAGGGACAGAACCGCTACGAGGGACCCGGGAAGGAGCTCCTGGACGACGAGCAGATCCGACAGGACTTCCTCGGCGGGTGAGGACGCGGGCGGCCGTTCCGGCCGGCCGACTCGGCCGAAATATTCCCACAGAGCGCTCGGCCGCCGGTTACGACGAACTCGAGAGCGCTTCCTGGATGCGCGAACTGTACGACGACTGCTGTTTCTCGAAGGCGACGGTGTGGAGCGCCTCGCCGTCGTGGTCCTCCGTGAACGACGTGGTGTACTGGTCGGAGAGTTGCTGGCCGTAGTCGTTGTTGACGTACATCGTCGAGGTGGATTCGGCGCCGACACGCTCGGCGGCCACCTGTGCCATCACCTGCCCCTGGAGGAGGTCGCTGGGGGCCGTCCGGAAGACGTAGTCGTCGTCCTCGAGGAACGAGACCGACAGCGCCGTACTCGACGGCGAACAGCCGACAACCTCGTTGGGGATGAACACCTGCTTGCTGACGGGGACGTTAACGCCGGACGAGGCGGGCCCCGCGATACAGGGGTACCCCTCGTTGATGAGCGATTCGGCGGCGCTGATACCGGCCTGCGGGTCGGTCTGGGTGTCCTCGAAGGCCAGGTCGACGTCGACGTTGGCGTCGCCCTCCGAGACGACCTGGGCGGCGAGTTCGCCGGCGCTTATCATCGCGGCGCCGACCGGCGCCAGGTCGCCCGACTCCGGCAGGATGAGCCCGACCATCACGGTCCGGTCGGTCCCGCCGGGCGCCTCGTCGGCCATGTCGCCGCCCGGTTCGGCCTGGAAGCTGATCGTGTCGATGTTCTCTGTCCCGGCGTCGGTGTCGGGCGCGAACTCCCAGACGTTGTAGGCCGCCGCCGCCGGGTCGCCGCGCTGGTCGAAGTCCGTCGTGCTGGAGGCGCCGCGGTAGTCGACGTCCTCGCCGTTGGCAGCGGCGTTGACCCCCTCGACGAGGTTGTCGGGGCCGACCTCCATGCCGCCCGGGTTGGCGACCCGGCGTATCTGGTCGCGGACCGCCTGCCCCGAGTTCTTGCCGGCGGCCGCGTTCGCCAGGATCAAGATCGCGACGGCGTCGAACGTCTGGGAGGTGAACACGCCCGGCGAATCGCCGTACTCGTCCTCGTACATCGACGTGAACGTGTCGTAGTTCGGGCCGTTACCGGCCGGCGCCGTCCCGACGACGTTCTCCATCGGGTTCCCGACCTCGGCCTGCATCTCGGCGTCGCGCATCCCGTCGGGGACCACGATGTCGACGTCGTCGGCGCTGTACTCGGAGTAGAAGTCCCTGAACAGCTGGACCCCGCTCGTGGGATAGCCGATGACGTTCAGGACGTCCGGACCGACCTCGCCGCCACCCATGTCTCCGGTGGTCGTCATCCCGCCGTCGCCGTCGCCACCACCGTCGCCACTACCGTCGCCACCACTGTCTCCGTCGCCACCACCGTCACCGTCGCCACCATCGTCGTTCGATGCACACCCGGCCAGGCCCGCGATGCCTGCAGCACCGATACCCCGGATCACCTGCCGCCGCCGCACATTGCGTGACATGTCAGGCGACACTTTTCGTCCCCACTATATAAAAATGCTGGGAGGGCGGGCCTCCCGGATCCCCATCCCGTCGTGCGTGTGGCCCCGTGAGCGAGGCCGTCCAGTCGGTCGGCCGACCCTAAATATCCCGGCAGTCGCCACAGAGCAGTTGCCCGTTGAACTGGACCAGGTCCCGTGCGAACGAACCACAGGCCTCACAGATAGACTGGTCCTCGAAGGCGTGTTCGGCGGACCCCTCGCCGGCTCGCTCGCCGGGGTGGCCGGCGACCGCCAGGTCCGGGTCGCCGGTCGCGTCCGGCGGGGTGGCGAAGGGCGAGGTCGTGATGAGGTCGTGTTCGCTGACGACGCCGACCGGCCGGTTTCCGTCGCTGACCACGAGGCGTTGTGTGTCGCGGGTCGACATCTCTGCGGCCGCCTCCTGGACGGAGGCGTCCGGCGGAACCGTCGGGACCGACGGCGTCATCGCGTCGGCGACCGCCGCGTCTTGGGAGCCTTCGACGACCGCCGCCAGCGCGTCGCGCTCCGTCATGATCCCCACCGGCTCGCTCCCCCGGACTACCACGACGACCTCGGCGCCGTCGTCGAGCATCATCGACGCCGTCTCGCCGACGGTGTCGGATTCGCTCACCCCCAGATACTCCCTGTTCATGACCTCCCTGACCGTCGCATCTGGTTCCATGGGTGTGAGTTTCACGCACACGGTCTAAAAGGTACTTGCACCACGCTTATGCCCCGTTCGTTCGTAGTTGCTAGGTCGGTCCCCGGCCCGGCCGCGCGAGCAGGTGAGTTCTCAGGGGTCCCAGGCGAAGCGCACGTCGGCACCCGTCGCACGGCACGTCTCGAGGGCGTGTTTGGCGTCCATCCCGGCGTCCTGAGCGAGTTCGCCGCGGCCGACGCCGACCTTCAGGTCCACGTCGACGGTGGCGCTGACGTGCTCGACGACCTCGCGGTACTCCGCGGGACCCAGCGCGGGACAGACCGCGATGACGTTGTCGCCGCCGACGAAAAACGACAGGGAGTCGTGGCGCTCGCGCATGTGGCGCATCAGTTCGGCGTACCCCTGTTCGATGTGGATGAACGTGTCGAACTCGTTGAGTCGGTCGGTGTACTTCCCGGTGGCGTCGTTGACGTCGAAGTGTGCGATCTGGACGTCGTCGTCGCTCCGGAACTCCCCGTCGATGGTCCGCCCGCGGAGGATCTCGCGGCGCGTGTCGTCCTGGGCGCTCCCGGCGGCCTGAAGCTGTTCGGTGGCCGACCCCAGGGCGGCGACGGGGTCGGTCCCCGTGGCGACGCTCAGGCTCATCGTCACCGGGTAGCGGTTGCCGACGGACTTCTGGATCAGTTCGTGGTCGGCCATGTCCAGCCCGTTTGTCACCGCGACCATGTTGTCGAACCGCGTGAAGAAGACGTAGCCACCGCGGTTGCCCACCAGCTGCGAGAGGTCGGCGTAGAGGCGCGACTGCAGCGTCTGGAGGTCGACCTCCCGGCGCGGTTCCGGCGTCACCGTCCACGGCCCGTAGTTGTCGATCTGGATGTGCGTGACCTGCGTGTTCGTCACTACGGATGGGTGAGTCCGTTCCAGTCTTGTGTGTTTCGTTCCGTTCCGTCTCAGTTCCGTGACGGCAGCCGCGAGCGGAGCCGTTCGTCGTCGGTGTCCAGCGCCACGGTACACAGAAGCGAGTCGTACTCGACGACGCCCGTCGGCGTCAGTTTCGGCAGGTAGCGCTGGAACAGCGCCTCGCGGTGGGTCGTGACGGCCTCGTCGCCGACCGTGTCCTCCGGGACGCCGGCCTCGCTCGCGGCCAGCGCACGCGCCAGGTCGTCGACGGTCACCGGGTCGTCGCGAGCGGCCAGATGCGACAGGACCGCCCGACACCCCTCGTCGGTCACCAGGTCCTCGATGACGTCCTCGGGCAACATAGACGTGTCCTCCGTCGTCCCCTCCTTGTCAGACGGTATCATTGTACGTGGCTCTACAGCGGGCCGACTCAAATATGTGTCGCGGTCACACAGGACCGAGCGACAGCGGTAGCTCTTTGAACGGGGCGGGTCTGGCCCCTGGTATGCAAGCGGTGCTTCTCGCGGCCGGCGAGGGGACGCGCATGCGTCCGCTGACCGCGTCGTTGCCCAAGCCGATGTTGCCCGTCGCCGACAGACCGCTGGTCGCCCACACGGCCGACGCCGCCGTCGAGGCCGGCGTCGACGAACTCGTCGTGGTCGTCGGCTACGAGGCCGACGCCGTCAGGGAATACTTCGACTCCGAGTACCGCGGCGTCCCCGTCGAGTACGCCGTCCAGGGCGAGCAGCTCGGGACCGCACACGCCGTCCAGTGCGCCCGCGAGTACCTCGACGGGCCCTTCGCCGTGCTCAACGGCGACGACCTCTACGACGAGGGGTCGCTGGCGGACCTGCTGGCGGCCGGCCGCGACGGGCCGGTCATCGGCACCTGCCGCGTCGAGGACCCCACCAGCTACGGCGTCGTCGAACTCTCCGACGGGGTCGTCACGGGCGTCGTCGAGAAACCCTCGGACCCGAGCACGGACCTCGTCAACGTCGGCGCGTACGTCTTCCCCGCGGCGGCCCGCGACTGGCTCGACGTCCCGCTGAGCGACCGCGGCGAACACGAGATCACGGACGTCCTCGCCCGCGTCATCGAGGACCGGTCGGTCAGGACGGTGACCGTCGACCGCTGGCTGGGGTGTGGCCGCCCCTGGGAACTGCTGGCGGCCAACGAGTGGAAACTCGGCGAACTCGACCGGCGGGTCGACGGCGAGGTCCACCCCGGCGCCGACCTCCGTGGGGACGTCGTCGTCGAGGCCGGCGCGACCGTCGACGCCGGCGTCGTCGTCGAGGGGCCGGCACTCGTCCGCTCGGGCGCCGACCTCGGCCCCAACGCCTACGTCAGGGGCGCGACGCTCCTCGCGGAGGACACCCACGTCGGCAACGCCGTCGAGGTGAAAAACAGCGTCGTCATGCGGGACACGAACGTCCCCCACCACGCCTACGTCGGCGACAGCGTCCTCGGGACCGGCGTCAACCTCGGCGCCGGCACGAAGGTGGCGAACCTCCGCCACGACGGCGCCGACATCTCCTTTACCGTCAGGGGCGAACGCGTCTCGACCGGCCGCCGGAAGTTCGGCGTCGTCGCCGGTCCCGGCGTCAAGACGGGTATCAACACGAGCATCGACCCGGGGGTCCGCCTCTCCCCCGGTGCGACGAGCGCGCCCGGCGAGCGCATCGACCGCGACCGGTAGGGTCGCCCACCGGGGGGCGTCCGACGGTCCCGTATGTATGCGGTTAAGTGGGTTCGTCCGCACGCCTGGTACATGGTCGACCCGACATCGGATCTCAACGAGGACGTCTCGGAGGACGAAGCGCCGGCGTGTACCACCTGCGGGACGCCGCTCGCCGAGGACACGGACCACAGGGTGGTCACCTGGGTCGAGGACGGGACCGTCGAGACGCGACACTTCTGTTCGGACGCCTGCCGGACCGACTGGCCGGGAGACCGACTGGCCTGAGGGGCCAACGGGCACACCGACCGGCGCCGCGACGCACCAGTGTGGCCGGACGTCCCGTCTCCGCCCCCGTGTCGCGTGGCCGTCCGCTCACATCGCAGGGCCCTCGACTCCCGTCGCGGGGCCGTCCTCTCGTGTTCTGTGAGCCGACCCGCGACCAGCGCGTCGGGGTCGTCGACGGCGACGGTCGCGGGGCCGTCCTCTCGTGTTCTGTGAGCCGACCTATCAGATTACCGTATAAAGAGATAAATCGACGACTCGACAAGTGCGGGACATGGCCTCCCCGGGGACGGCGACGGTGCTGGTGGTCGACGACGACGAGGCGGTCGCGGACGTCTACGCCCGCCAGCTCTCGGACCGGTACGCGGTCGAGACGGCCTACGACGGCGAGACGGCACTGGAGAAGGTGACCGAGGACGTCGACGTGGTGTTGCTCGACCGGCGGATGCACCGGCTCTCGGGGCGGGAAGTACTCGAGACGACCCGCGAGCGCGGGCTGACCTGTGGCGTCGTGATGGTAACCGCGGCCGACCCTGGGTTCGACATCGTGGACATGGGGTTCGACGACTACCTGCTCAAGCCGGTCGAACGCGAACAACTGGAGCAGGTCGTCAAGGGGACCATCGAGCGGCTGAGCCACGAGGAGGCCACGCGGGAGTACCTCTCGCTGGCCTCGAAGGTGGCGACGCTCAGGCTCGAGAAGAGCGCGGCCGAACTCGAAGCCAGCGAGGAGTACGCGGCGTTGCTCGACCGGCTGCGGGACCTCAAAGAGGAGGTCGACACCGACGCGGTCGACCCGCCGGTCGACATCTGATCCGGCCACACTTTTGTACTGGAGAGCATAGCCGGCGCCATGGGACGGAACTACGAGGAGCTCCACGACCCGAACGCGGAGTACACGAACCGGGAGCTGTCCGCGGAGACGATGGGTGTGGGGGCCAAACGTGGCGGCGGGCGGGACGTCGAGATAACGGACGTGCAGTGTACGATGGTCGACGGGAACTTCCCGTGGACGCTGGTACGAGTCTACACGGACGCCGGCATCACGGGGACCGGCGAGGCCTACTGGGGGGCCGGCGTCCCCGAACTGATAGAGCGGATGGCTCCGTTCGTCCGGGGAGAGAACCCGCTGGACATCGACCGGCTCTACGAACACCTCGTCCAGAAGATGTCCGGCGAGGGCTCGGTCGAGGGGGTCACCGTCTCGGCTATCGCCGGTATCGAGGTGGCGTTACACGACCTCGCGGGGAAGATCCTGGAGATACCCGCCTACCAGCTCCTGGGCGGGAAGTACCGCGACGAGATGCGCGTCTACTGTGACTGTCACACCGAAGAGGAGGCCGACGCCGCGGCCTGTGCCGACGAGGCCGAGCGCGTCGTCGAGGAACTGGGCTACGACGCCCTGAAGTTCGACCTCGACGTCACCTCGGGCCACGAGAAAGACCGAGCCAACCGCCACCTCCGGCCCGGCGAGATCCGTCACAAGGCCGCGATCGTCGAGCGGGTCACCGAACGCGTCAGAGACCGCGCAGACGTGGCCTTCGACTGCCACTGGACGTTCTCGGGCGGGTCGGCCATGCGACTCGCCGACGCGGTCGAGGAGTACGACGTCTGGTGGCTCGAAGACCCCGTTCCGCCGGAGAACCTGGAGGTCCAGCGGGAAGTCACCCGCTCGACGAAGACGCCCATCTGCGCCGGCGAGAACCGCTACCGCGTCACGGAGGAACGCCGCCTCGTCGAGAACCAGGCGGTCGACATCATCGCGCCCGACATGCCGAAAGTCGGCGGCATGCGCGAGACCCGGAAGATCGGCGACGTCGCAAACCAGTACTACGTGCCCGTCGCCATGCACAACGTCTCCTCGCCGGTCGGGACGATGGCAAGCGCCCACGTCGGCGCCGCGTTGCCGAACTCCCTGGCCGTCGAGTACCACTCCTACGAACTCGACTGGTGGGCCGACCTCATCGAGGAGGACGTCATCGAGGACGGCTACATCACGGTCCCCGAGAAGCCGGGGATCGGCGTCACGCTCGACATGGACACCGTCGAAGCGCACATGGTCGACGGCGAGACGCTATTCGACGAGGCGTAGGATGGAGTTTGCCGCCTTCGCCGAGCGGGCGCGGGCGATAGAGGGCGAGAGCGCCGACGGGGCGGTCCGGGAGGCGGTCACGGAGCTTCTGCGGGCGGCCGGCGACGAACTCCCGGTCGTCACGCGCTACGTCCAGGGGCGGGTCTTCCCCGCCCACGACGCCACGAAACTCGACGTGGGGCCGTCGCTGTGTTACGAGGCGATAGCCAAGGCCGCCGGGCGGAACGTCTCGGCGGCGGACGTCGAGGCCCGCGTGGCAGAGGTCGGCGACGTCGGCGAGGTAGCGGCCGCCTACGACTTCGGCTCACAGCGGGGGCTGGCGTCGTTCGGCGACGGCGGGACCGACACGTTGACCGTCGCGGCGGTCGACGCGCGGTTGCGCGAGCTTGCGACCGCCGAGGGGGCGGGCAGCCAGGACAGGAAACGCGACCTGCTGTTCGGGCTGTTCACCGACGCGAGCCCCGACGAGGCCCGCTATCTCGCGCGGCTCGTCCTCGGGGAGATGCGCATCGGCGTCGGCGAGGGGACCGTGCGCGACGCCATCGCCGCGGCGTTCGACGCCCCCGTCGAGACGGTCGAGCGGGCGATACAGGTCACCAACGACTGCGGCGAGGTGGCGGTGGTCGCCCGCACGGACGGCGAGGCGGGCCTGGCGGACCTGGGACTGGTCGTCGGCCGGCCGGTGGGTGCGATGCTCGCCCGGGCCGGCAGCGTCCGCGAGGCCCTGGACGCGTGGGGCGAGGCCGTCGTCGAGTGGAAGTTCGACGGCGCGCGCGTCCAGGTCCACTACGACGGCAGCGAGGTGTCGCTGTTCTCGCGCAACATGGAGGACGTGACCGACCCGCTCCCGGAGGTGGTCGAGGCCGTCGAGCGGGCGGCCGACGTCCCGGCGATCCTCGACGGCGAGGTGGTCGCCGTCGACGACGACGGCGCGCCGCTGCCCTTCCAGGAGGTCCTGCGGCGGTTCCGCCGGAAACACGACGTGGCCGCCGCCCGCGAGGACGTCGCCGTCCAGTTCCGCGCGTTCGACTGCCTCCACGCCGACGGCGACGACCTGCTCGACGCCCCCCTGGTCGAGCGCCACGAGCGCCTCCGGTCGGTCCTCGGGGACGAAGCGGTCGTCTCGACGCCCGACCTGTCGGACGGCCCCGACGAGATCGCCGCCATCGAGTCCGAGTCGCTGGCGGCGGGTCACGAGGGGATCATGCTCAAGAACCCGGAGTCGGCCTACACCCCCGGGCGCCGCGGGAAAAACTGGCTCAAGCGCAAACCCGACGTGGAGACGCTGGACCTCGTGGTGACCGGCGCCGAGTGGGGCGAGGGCCGGCGCGCGAACCTGCTCGGGACTTTCCTGCTCGCCGCGCGGGCCGAAAACGCCGGGGGGGCGGGGGCCGACGCGAACAGTCCCCGATTCGAGACCATCGGCAAGGTCGCCACCGGGATCACCGACGAGGAACTCGAGGCGGTGACCGACCTGCTGGAACCCCACGTCCGGAGCGAGGACGGGACCGAGGTGGACATAGAGCCCGCGGTCGTCTTCGAGGTGGGCTACGAGGAGATACAGCCCTCGCCGACCTACTCGTCGGGGTACGCGCTGCGGTTCCCGCGGTTCCTGGGCGTCCGCGAGGACCTGGACCCGACCGAGGCCGACAGTATCGAGCGCGTCGAGCGCCTGGCCGACCGCCAGTAACGCCGGGGTCGATGGACATCCTTTTTCGACACATCCTGCTGGCGGTCGTCGTGGGGCCGGTGCTGTACGTCGGTGTGGTCAGCCTGCCGGTCGCCGTGGGGGTGGTCGTCGTCATCACCCTCGTGACGCTGCTGGTCAGTCCGTGGAGAAACGACCTCGTCTCCGGGTAGCTCTCCGACGCCGAGTGGGTGACCTCCGAGGAGTTCGCCCGGCGCTCGCCCGCCTCCATGGGACCCCGAACTCCACCGGGCGACGCGCAACATCGGCATCAAGGGCTTCATCCACCTCGGCAGCTACGCCGGCGCGGTCCCCACGTTGCTGGGCGCGGTGGTTCTCGTGGTTCCGCTCGTTTTCCTCTGAACTGGCCCCGCCGACCGTCCGCCGCTCCCCGGGCGAACCGCCGGCCGTCCCCGCCGCGAACCCAACCCTTTTCGACCGATGGCCGGTCCGTCTAGGTATGACAGTCCGCCACGACGGCCTGACACTCGACTGGCTCGGTTACGCGACGCTCCGCATCGAACACGAGGACACCGTGGTCTACTTCGACCCCGGCCGCTACGGCACGCTCACCGGCGAGTGGGAACCGGACACCCCCGGCGTCGGTCACCCGCCAGCCCGGGACTACCGCGCCGAGGACGGCGACGTGGTCTGTGTCACCCACATCCACCACTACGACGACGGCGGCATCGAGCGCGTCGCCCGCGAGGACGCGACCGTCGTCGCCTTCGAAGGCATCGACGTGACCGACTCCGACCGGGACCTCACCCCCGTCGCGGACCTGCCCTACGAGGTCGTCGAGGTCGGGAGGGAAGACGAGCGCGTCGTCGACGGCGTGCCCGTGATGACGGTCCCGGCGTACAACCACCCGGACGGCCGGAACGTCCGCGCGGACGGCACGCCGATCCACCCCGAGGGGATCGGCTGTGGCTTCCTCGTCGAAGTCGGCGGGACGACGGTCTTCTGGACCGGCGACACGGACGTGCTCGACGGTCACGAGGAACTGGACGCGTCGCTGTTCGTCCCGTCTATCGCGCAGTCGTTCACGATGAACCGCCACGAGGCCGCCGACCTGGCCGAGCGGATGGACCCCGACCTCGTGGTACCGATCCACTACAACACCTTCGAGGCCCTGGAGGCCGACAGCGCGGCCTTCGCCGCCGACGTCGCCGGGCGGGGCGTCCCGGTCGTCCTCGACGAGCGGTAGCGGGACCGGCCGAGGGCACGGCCCGCCCCGGGTCGCGACGCTCCGGGGGGCCTCGGGCCGGTCGGCGCTGTCGCGGGCGCGAGCCGCCTGTTCGGGTCGATACACCTGTCGAACTTCAGCGGCGCGCCACAGGCGGTGCTCGCGGGTGCGCTTCTCATCGCCGCCACCGGCGCGGTGCTGGGGACGCTGTACGAACTGACAGATAACAGTCCTCGGTAATCCGGTCGAAATTCGTAACTCGCAACGGCGATTCGCAGGGTCGAATCAGTCGGTCAGATCAAGGCCGCCGGCGTTCGCCAGAATGTCACTCTTCTCTGAGAGGTCGGCCAATTCGCCAATGTCGGTCGGGTGGAGATCATCGACGAGCGCGGTCATGAATTCGTTCGCCGTGTATTCGTAGTTCCCCTGATCGTCCTTCACTTGCAACGGTTCGTCGGCTTCGTGCGGGGCGTAGTCCCGCTCGTCCGCCGCCGCAAGTACGTTCGCGCCCATCCACATGTTGTTCAGGAGGATCGCCCAGTTGAACAGGAACACGCGCTGGTTCCGCATCGGCGTGGCCGATTTCGGCATGAAGTCGTGTTTCAGCATCCGATATGCTGTTTCGATACCCCAGCGGAGACGGTAGTCAGCCGCCAGTGCCGCGCCACCACCATCGACGGTCTTCGGGTCGATGTTCGTGTAGAACGCTTCCCAGTTCTTCGGGTCTTCGAGACCGGTGTCGGCCCGCTTCAGCCGTTTCTCAGACGAGTTCACGAACAGGTAGTGGTCGGCGTCGTCGGACACACCGACGCCAATTTCGTAGGGCTGAGAGTTCCACGAGTCTTCGCGGAGTTCCGTGCCCATGATGAGGTCCTCGAACGCGCCCATGTTCCGGGGCGCGGTGATGACGAAGTCTTGGTCGCGTTCCTTCAGCTCGTCCTTGATCTTCTTGGTGTAGAAGTCTTTGTCGAGAAACACGCGCCCGATGTCGAACTTCGCTTCCGAGTAGTTTAGTAGCTGGTTCAGGTGGTAGGCCCGCCGGTTTCGCCGTTCGACCGACTGCGCGGCGAACGTCATCGGCACCGGCGTCCCCACGAGCGAGACGGTAGCGAACTGCCACGAGTGCGAGTAGTTCCGTCCGGGCTTCGCCCCTTCGACGGCACCGGGCTGTTCGCGTTCGTTGTCCGGCGTGTCTTCGTTGTCGATCTTCCCGAACCACGGCCACCCGGTGAGGTCTACGGCGAGATCGGGACGGTAGGGGAGCAGATTGTAGCGGTCAAGCAGGTCCAGGTACTGTTCGTAGGCGCAGATGAACATCGCCCGGAAGTGGCCGCGTGAGTACTCGCGCACCTGATTCCAGAGCGCCTTCGAGGTCGGCGTCTTCCGTGCCCAGTAGTACGGTTTCTGCTGGAGGCTGTCCCGAGCGCTGTTCGGGTGGATGTTGTGGTGGGAGGCGAGTTCGTACGGCTTGAACACCTCCCACTTGTCGTAGTACGGGTCCGTGCGACCGAGTTGGATGCAGGCGTAGCCGGTCGTCTTCATCGCCCGCGTGAGCTTCACGAGCTCCGGCGCGTCCATCCCGTCAGCCACGGTCTCCGGGTCGGGCGCATCGCGGATGTCGGCCATCTCGACACTCTCGTCTTGGGCCCACTTGGCGACATTCACGGCGGCGGTTTCGAAGCGTGCGAGCTTCTCTTCGGGGATGCGGTCTCGGATGTTGTCGATAGTGCGCTCACTGACGCGCTCGGAGACGTTCATGTCCTCGTGGACCGCGTGGTCGTCCATCTGCTCTTCGAGGACGTAGGACGGCGTGTCGGTGAGTTCCTGGCCGAGAATCAGGCGTTGGGCTTCGGCGTCGATGAGGTCACGGGCGAGCCCGTCAACGTCGAGTTCGAACCGCGTGGTGCGAAGCATCCCGATGCGGGCGACGGCTTCGTGGGGAGAGAGTCCACGCTGAAGCGCATTGCGTAGCTGGTCCTCAATCGATATTGGGTCACCGAGTGTAGCGACCTTGACGTTCGGCTGGTCGCCGTGGACACTCTCGTCAGAAGTCTTTTTGAGGTTCTTTCCCGCTACGAAGTTGTCTTCATCGTCGGACGGGTCGGCGATTTCCCATGAACCATCGAGCCCGCCATCGTCCGACATTTATCGGACACATGACGGGTAGATGCCTTTAAAATGCCGTTTGGAGATTCTATTAAACAGGATTGATTAGATCTCAACGTACTGAAACAACCGATAGGCAGGTGGGCGTCTTGCATAGGAGAGGGGATCGGTTCGTAATCCTCTGATTGACCTAAATAATTTTGTAATTGCCTATCAATTCAATTTTATGGACATCACGCTACTCGGGTCTGGTGAAGCCGTTGGTGTTCCGGCACCACTCTGTGGTTGTCGATATTGTGCGCAAAGCCCGCGTCGGCGGCGACCAAGCCTACTTATAGAAACCAACCAGAGTACTGTTGTTCTTGACGCAAGTCCGGAACTCAAAGAGCAGTTGCACGAGACAGGCACATCGGAGGTTGACGCGTTCTGTCTCACGCATCATCATTACGATCACGTCGGTGGACTTCACGAGCTAAATCACGCGGCGATGGGGTTCGATGCTCACGTCGGGATCGAGGACGAGTACATTCCAGCCGATACATTCGAAGATGCGGAGAAACCCCGCGATCCGGAGTTCAGCATCTATCTCACCGAGACTGCACTTGGGCACCTTACTGATTCAACACCACACCTCGCTGAGCAGCTCCCACTCCACACGATCACGCACGATGACGTGCTGAACATCGGCGATCTCAGGATTGTTCCCTTCCCCGTGGATCACGCTCGATCCCGTTTCGATACGCTCGGATTCGCAGTGTATCACAACGGCAAGAAACTCGTCTACGCACCGGATATGTGGGAGTTTATGGACGATACGGAGTACAAAAACGCTGATCTGCTGTTCGTAGAGGGGGCTGCACTTTTTCGGGCGTTCGGACATGGGGAAGAACCAGATCTCCGCGCAGCACTCACAGACGCCGATGCCGAACGGACGATTCTCCTCAACGTGAATGAACATCTCCAGCGAATGACGACTGACGAATTACGACGCGCCGCTGAGCGGGATGGCTATGAACTCAGCGAGGATTTCGAAACGTACAATTTGTAGTCGAAAGATCCCGGTGTCGGCTACGTCGAAAATATTCTGGCCAGTCAGTCTACCGCTACTGTCGCGTAACGGAACCAATCAATACTTGCTGACTCCGTACTCTGTATTTGCCGAGAGGCCTTGTTGATCAGTACGATGTCAAGGGTCAGAAGCATACGAGTGGAGCGGTCAACTATCGGTTTCAAATAAGTATTAAATCCAATATATATTCGGAAACTCACGCTGGTTCAGCATGTCGAGTGAGGCTTGATTCCCTTCGAACCAACAGCTACGGAGTTACGAATTTCGGTCCGATTACCGAGGACTGATAACCTCGCCGTCCCGATCATCGCCCACGCGGCGTACAACGTGACCCTCTCGCTGCTGGCGTATCTGGCCCTCTGACGTGACGAGCGACGGCCGGCGTCCCGGGTCAGAGGACGCCCATCTCGTCGAGGCGTTCGGGCAGGTAGGTTTCGGTGACGAAGTCCAGCCCGTAGGAGGCCAGGCTCTGCTGTTCGGACTTCTTCCCGATGTCCAGTTGCAGTTCGATCTGTTCCTCCCAGTAGTCCGTCTGGAACCGTGGGTCGTCCAGTTCTGACTCCAGAGCGTTGACGTCGGAGTCGCCGAGTGGGTCCGTCGGCAGGTCGTACTCGACGATGTCCTCGGGCTGGATGCCGATGTACTGGGCCTGGGGGGTCGCCAGGTACTCAGAGAGGTGGGCGCTCTTGATAGAGCCGTACGCGACCGAGCCGTAGATCCGGTACGACCAGGGGTCGCCGTCAGTGAAGACCGTCACCGGCAGGTCGAGTCCGTCGTGGAGCCGTTTGGTGATCCGCCGGGTCGCCCGCGCGGGCTGGCCCTTGAGGTGGACGACGATGGCGTCGTACTCCTCGTCGAAGCCGTTCTCGACGAGGCGGTCGCGCATCCCACCGGTCTCCACACAGAGGACGAACTCGGCGTCGTTCGCCAGGAACTCGATGGTGTCGGGGTTGTTGGGGATCTGGTAGCCGCCCTCGCCGACGTCCTCCTGGCAGTGGATCTCGCGCTCGCCCCGCCGGGTCTGCTCGCGGATCTCCAGGGGGCCCATGATGGTCGCGCCCGACTCCTCGGGGCGCATGTGGAAGTCCTCGCGTTTGACCGCCGAGACGATCTCCAGGTCCTCGATGAGGCTGTTTGACTCGTCCTGGCTGGAGAACTGCGCCTCGTCTAGGTCCCAGGACTCGCTGAGGTAGTACAGTTCCCGCAGCGTCGACGAGCGGTCCTGGTCGAGTTGCTCTGCGAGGAAGTCGATGGTGTAGGTGGCCTTGAGCAGTTTCTGTGCGCCCGAGACCGTCTTCGCGCTCCGGGTGCTCGTCCGGTCGCCGTAGACCCAGACGTGTTTGTCCTCGTCGTACTCGATGTTTGACTTCGTCCGCGTCGGGATCTGCATCCGCGGGACGTCCCCCTCCGCGAACTGGTCGTAGAACTCCGCGGCCAGGTCGATCAGCTGTTGCCGTGCGTCCGCGTCCGTCGTGGTGTCGCTGTCAGTGCTCATTGTCAGGCGTCGACCGTCAGTTTCTCGTCCTCGACGCCGTCGACGGACACCTCGAAGGAGG
Source organism: Halobacteriales archaeon QS_4_69_31 (assembly GCA_003021655.1). GTDB lineage: Archaea > Halobacteriota > Halobacteria > Halobacteriales > Haloarculaceae > QS-4-69-31. Next base: position 13,694 of record PXRP01000024.1, on the reverse strand, counting down.
CCTCGCCGTCAACGCCGTACTCCAGGGTGGCCTCGTCGCCGCTGGCGACCGAGACCGACCACTTGACGAACCACTCGCCGTCCATCTCGACGACGCTGGCGTCGCCGTTCTCCAGCGTCGGCTCGCCGCCGCTGACGATGTCTGTCAGCTCGATTTCAGCGGCCGTGTCGGCGTTGTTCTCGACGACCAAGCGGACGGACTCGCCGTCGCGCTCGCGCTCGACGAGGACGTTGTTCATGATACGGGCCAGCGAGTCGTCGATGTTCAGCCGGTCACGGCCGGTCACCTCCGAGAGTTTCTCGGCCATCTCGGGGAGAATGGTGGCGAGTTTGTCCTGTTTCTCCCGGCGCTGTTGCATCGAGCGCCGCTTTTTCAGGTAGGATTTCAGCTCGCGTGCGGCCTCGCGGATGGCCAGTTCGATCTCCGATTCGAGTTCGGGGACGTTCGCGACGGCGTCCTTGGACTCGCTGGTGAAGGGGACGTTCGTCGAGGCGACGTGGACCATCACGACCGCGGCGTCGGTCGGGATGCCCGACCCGCCGGGCTGGTCCAGGTTGTAGTTGCGCCAGTTTATCTGCTTGACCACGTCCGTGGTGGCACAGGCCCCGCGCTGGTAGACCAGCGGGACGCGGTTGGCGAACCGGAGGACGTCTGCGCCGCTCTCGCTCTCGAGTTCGCCGCCGTAGGCCAGGCCCGCCTCGACGATGAAGGGGTCGCCGCCGTGGACCGACGCGTCACGCGTCGAGGCCGCGTAGAAGTCCGCGTCGAACTCCTTGCGCAACCCCTCCTCGATGAGGTCGGCCGTGATCGGGGCCAGACAGTCCGTCGGCGGCGCGATGATGTCCGTCTCGCGCATCGCCTCCAGCAGGTCGCTGGCCGTGTCGCGCTCGGCGGCGATAGTCCGGACCTTCGGCGGGTCGTCTGGCACCCGCACGGCGACCTCCCACAGGGCCTCGAGGACGTTCTCCCGGGCCGTCTCGCCGAACGTCGCGTCGTCGTACTCCTCTGTGGCCTCGGCCGAGCGGCGGACGAACTCCCGGAGGTGCTCGCGCGTGAACCGGTGGCGCTCGTCGTCTGCGCCGTCGAACTTCGCCGCGAGGCGGTCCGCAAGGCCGTCTATCGTCGCGTCGTCCTTGCGTGTGCTCGTCGCCTCGTCGGCCAGCGCGTACAGGTCCGACCGCAGTCGGTCGACCCCCTCGTCGTCCGCCCCGCCGTCCGCGGAGTCCCTGCCGGTGATCCGGCCCCAGCCGGCCGCGACGGCGTTGTCCCGCACCGTGGACCCGAAGGACCTGTCGTACTCCGCCTCGATGTCGTCGGCGGCGTCGTCGACGATGGCCACGAACTCGTGGTGAGCGACGCGCTCGGAGTCGTCCAGAGCGTCCGCGACCCGCCGGGCGAACGCGGCCGTGGCGTCGGCGCCCTTGTTGGCGACGGCGTCGGTCAGCGCCGCCTCGACGTCGGCGTCCTCGTGTGCCTTCGGAGGCCGCCAGGCCATCTCGCGGCCGAAGTGCCTGTCACGGAAGTTGTCGATGACGTTCTCGGCGGTGGTCGCGCCGACGCGGGTGAACTCCCCCTGCAGGAACCCCGAGACCGAGTAGGAGTCGGTGGCTTCGAGCATCTTGATGAGCGTCCCGAGTTCGACGCCGTGTGGGTGGGGGCGGATCTCCTCGGTCTCCTCGGGGAGCTGGTCGGTCGCCCGCTCGGATTTGATGTGGGCGTCGGGCTCGCGCAATTCGATGCGTGCGTGGGGGTTGACGACCGCCGTCTGCCGGACGTAATCGTGGAGTTGACCCCGGGCCCGCATGTTCCCCTCCATCTCCAGTTCGATGCGGGTGCCGTGTGGCCGGTCCCAGGTGGTCGTCTCCTCGACGTCGATCTCGGGCTCGTTGGTGTCCGTGTCGACGATGAGTTCGAAGTACTCCGCTTCGACGCCGCCTTTCGTCCGGGAGGTGATCTTCGCCGGCTTGCCGCTTGTCAACTGCGAGTACAGCACCGCCGCGGAGATGCCGATCCCCTGCTGACCGCGGTTCTGTTCTCTGACGTGGAACCGCGACCCGTACAACAGTTTGCCGAACACTTTCGGGATCTGTTCTTTCGTGATACCGGGGCCGTTGTCCTCGACGATGAGCCTGTAGTAGTCCCCGGCTTCCTGGATCTCGACGTAGATATCGGGCAGGATGCCGGCCTCCTCGCAGGCGTCCAGGGAGTTGTCGACGGCCTCCTTGACAGCGGTCACGAGTGCCCGGGCCTCCGAGTCGAACCCGAGCATGTGTTTGTTCTTCTCGAAGAACTCGGCGATGGAGATCGACCGCTGGCTCTCGGCCAGTTCCTGGGCGATCCCCTCACCCTCGCCGAGTTGCGACTGGTACGAGGTCATCCGTGCCCACTCCTACTGGCGGGCAGTTTAAAAGGCGTTCGCCGCCGGAGCGAAAGTGAAATCCCGTGGTTCCGCGCTCGCGCGCGTGCGAGGGGTTTAAGTCGCGCGATACTGTACGGGTAGTCATATTGTATGTCACGGGAGTCCGAAGAGTACGGCGCAAAACAGATCCAGGCCCTGGAGGGGCTGGAGGCCGTCCGGAAGCGGCCGGCGATGTACGTCGGGTCCACAGACGACAGAGGGTTACACCACCTCGTCTACGAGGTCGTCGACAACTCGATAGACGAGGCACTCGCGGGACACTGTGAAACGATCGGAGTGACCGTCCACGACGACGGGTCCGTCTCGGTCACCGACGACGGGCGCGGGATCCCCGTCGACACCCACGAGAAGTACGACAAACCGGCCGTCGAGGTCGTGATGACCGTCCTCCACGCCGGGGGCAAGTTCGACAACAAGTCCTACCAGGTCTCGGGCGGCCTGCACGGCGTCGGCGTCTCCGTCGTCAACGCCCTCTCCGAGCGGTTGACCGTCGAGGTCAAACGCGAGGGCGCCGTCTACCGCCAGCGGTTCGAGGCCGGCGCGCCGGTGGACGACCTCGAACGGGTCCGCGAGATGGACCCCGACGAGGGGACGGGCACGACGATCCGTTTCTGGCCCGATACCGGGATCTTCGAGACGACCGACTTCGAGTTCTCGACGCTCGGATCGCGCCTGCGCGAACTCGCCTTTCTCAACTCCGGCGTCGAGATCACGCTCGCCGACGAGCGCGACGACACCGAGCAACGGTTCCTTTACGAGGGGGGGATCCGTGAGTTCGTCGAGTACCTCAACGAGACAAAGGAACCGCTCCACTCCGAGGTCATCTACTTCGAGGACGAGGCCCAGGACGTCCACGTCGAGGTAGCGATGCAGGGGACCAAGGAACTCCAGGGCTCTATCCACGCCTTTGCCAACAACATCAACACCCGCGAGGGCGGCACCCACCTCACGGGGTTCAAGACGGCGCTGACACGCGTCGTCAACGACTACGCCGAGGACAACGGCCTGCTCGGGGACATCGACGGCACGCTCACGGGCGAGGACATCCGCGAGGGACTGACCGCGGTCATCTCGGTCAAACACCCGGACCCGCAGTTCGAGGGCCAGACCAAGACCAAACTCGGCAACAGCGAGGTCCGCGGCGTCGTCGAGTCCGCGATGCACGAACACCTCGGCACCTACTTCGAGGAGAGCCCCGACACCGCCGAGGCCGTCGTCCGGAAGGCCGTCGAGGCCGCCAAGGCCCGCCAGGCCGCCAAGAAGGCAAAGGAACTCACCCGCCGGAAGTCCGCGCTCGAATCGATGGCGCTGCCGGGCAAACTCGCCGACTGCCAGACGCGGGACCCCCAGGCGGCGGAACTGTTCATCGTCGAGGGCGACAGCGCCGGCGGCAGCGCCAAACAGGGCCGGAACCCGGAGTTCCAGGCCATCCTCCCGATCAAGGGGAAGATCCTCAACGTCGAGAAACACCGGCTCGACCGGATCCTGGAGAACAACGAGATCCGGTCGATGATCACCGCCATCGGCACCGGCATCGGCGACGAGTTCGACATCAGCGAGTGCCGGTACAACAACATCATATTCATGACGGACGCGGACGTCGACGGGGCCCACATCCGGACGCTTTTGCTCACGTTCTTCTACCGGCACATGCGGCCGTTGCTGGAGGCGGGCTACGTCTACGCGGCCCAGCCGCCGCTGTACCGGATCCGCTACAGGGGCGAGACCTACGACGCGATGACCGAGGCCGAGCGCGACCGCATCGTCGCGGAGACCTGCGACGGCAACCCGACCCAGGTCCAGCGGTTCAAGGGGTTGGGCGAGATGAACCCCCAGCAACTGTGGGACACGACGATGGACCCCGAACGGCGCCGGCTCAAGCAGATCACAATCGAGGACGCCGCGGCGGCGGACAGGATGTTCTCGGTGCTGATGGGCGATGCCGTCGAGCCGCGCAAGGAGTTCATCAAGGAACACGCCCCCGAGGCGGAGTGGGTCGACATCTAGGGTGATTCGATGAGTTCGGACATTCCAGAGACCGACGCGACGCCCGCGGCGGACGTCGACCGGGTGCGCGTCGAAGACGAGATGGAGCAGAGTTACATCGACTACGCGATGAGCGTCATCGCGGGTCGGGCGCTCCCGGACGTCCGGGACGGCCTCAAACCCGTCCACCGGCGCATCCTCTACGCGATGCACGAGATGGGCGTGACGAGCACCTCCTCACACCGGAAGTGCTCGTCGATCGTCGGCGAGACGATGGGTGACTACCACCCACACGGCGACTCGCCGATCTACGACGCGCTGGTGCGGATGGCCCAGGACTTCTCGATGCGGTACCGGATGGTCGACGGCCAGGGCAACTTCGGGTCGATGGACGGCGACCCGCCCGCGGCGATGCGCTACACCGAGGCCCGGATGGCCCCCATCGCCGAGGAGATGCTCGCCGACATCGGCAAGGACACCGTCGACTTCGTCCCGAACTACGACGACCGGCTCACCCAGCCCGAGGTCCTCCCCGCGAAGGTGCCCAACCTCCTCGTGAACGGCTCGTCGGGCATCGCCGTGGGCATGTCGACGAACATCCCGCCGCACAACCTCGGCGAGGTGATAGACGCCGTCGTCCACCTCATCGACAACCCCGACTGCGACGTCGAGGACCTCGTCGACACGCGGGACGACCGGGGCAACGGGACCGACGGCCCGATCGAAGGGCCGGACTTCCCGACCGGCGGCACCATCGTCGGCAAGGAGGCTGTCTACTCGGCGTACGCGACCGGCCGCGGCCGGGTCACCGTCCGCGCGAACTACGAACTCCACAGGGACGAGGGCCGGATCGTCGTCACGGAGATCCCCTTCCAGGAGAACAAGGCGCGGATGGTCGAGCGTATCGCCGAGGACGTCAACGAGGGGAAAATCGAGGGCGTCTCGGACCTGCGCGACGAGTCCGACCGCAACGGCGTCCGGGTCGTCGTCGAACTCAGGCGGGGTGCGAACATCGACCTCGTCGAGAACCAGCTCACGAAACACCACCTCGAATCCACGTTCGGCGTCATCAACCTCGCGCTGGTCGACGGCCAGCCCCGCGTGCTCACGCTCAAGGAGACCCTCGAACACTTCCTCGACCACCGCAAGGAGGTCGTCCGCCGCCGCTCTGAGTACGACCTCGCGGCGGCCGAGGACCGCGCACACATCCTCGAAGGGCGCCTGAAGGCCCTGGAGAACGTCGACAGCGTCGTCGCCGTGATCCGCAACAGCGAGGACCGCGACCAGGCCAAGGCGGCGTTGCGCGGCGAGGTCGACCCCGCCGACCTCGACGGCGACCACGAGGTCCCGGACGACGCGACGTTCGAGTTCTCGGGCGACCAGGCCGACCACATCGTCCGGATGCAACTGGGCTCGCTCACCTCGATGGAGGCCGCCGAGATCGAGGCGGAGTACGAGGAGGTCCGGGCCGAGATCGACCGCCTGACGACCATCCTGGCGGACGAGTCGGAACTGTTCGACGTGATCAAGACAGAACTCCGGGCGGTCAGAGACGAGTACGCCGACGAGCGGAAGACGACCTTCGTCGAGAGCGACGAGATCACGAACGAGGACCTCATCCCCGAGGAGGACGTCGTCGTGGTCGTCACCGAGGACGACTACATCAAGCGGATGCCGGTCGAGCGGTTCGACCCGCAGGGCCGGGGCGGCAAGGGGATCATCGGCGCCGACCCCAAGGAGGGCGACCGCGTCTCGAAGGTGTTCCGCGCGAACACCCACGACTACCTGCTCTGTTTCACCAACCAGGGACAGGTCTACCGGCTCAAGACCTACGAGGTCCCCGAGATGTCCCGCACCGCACGGGGCAAGTCCGCCGTGAACCTCATCGACTTAGACGACGGCGAGGAGATCACGGCCGTCGTCAACACCGACGAGTTCGAACCAGACGAGTGTATCACGATGGTCACGCGGGGCGGGTACGTCAAGCGGACCTGCGTCGAGGACTTCGAGAACATCCTCTCGACGGGCATCATCGCCGCCTCGCTCGAGGCGGACGACGAACTCGTCGACGTCGAGGTCACGGACGGCTCCCAGGACCTGGTCATTGCGACCGAGCAGGGGATGACCATCCGCTTCGACGAGGACGAGGTCAGACAGATGGGCCGCAACGCCCGCGGCGTCCGGGGGATCGACCTCCAGGACGGCGACAGGGTCGCCGCGATGGTCGCCACCGACGAGACCGACGGCCGGTGTCTGCTGACGGTCACCAAGAACGGCTACGGCAAGCGGACGCTCCTCTCGGAGTACCGCTCCCAGTCCCGCTACGGGAAGGGGCTCATCGACATCAAGACCGACGAGCGCAACGGCCCCGTCAGCACGGCCAAGGCCGTCACCGAGGACGACCACCTCATCATCATGAGCGAGGGCGGCCAGATCATGCGGATCCGCGCCGGCGACATCAGCGAGGTCGGCCGCAACACGAAAGGCGTCGTCGTCATGCGCCTGGAGGAAGCCGACCGGGTAGCGAGCGTCGACGTCGTGCCAGCAACCGGCGAGTGAGCGGACCGGCCCGTCCGCGGGGCCACCGCCTACAGGATGCGCCGGCCGAATGTGCTCGCGGCCAGTTCGACCGCGAGTTCGGCGGTGCGGTTGTGTTCGTCGAGGATCGGGTTCACCTCGACGAGTTCCACCGACGCGAGGCAGTCGCCGGCCCGCCGTGAGACCACCTCCATGGCGGTGTGGGCCTCGCGGTAGGTGGCCCCGCCACGCACGGGGGTGCCGACGCCCGGGGCCTCGTTGGGGTCCAGAAGGTCCATGTCGAGGCTGACGTGGACGGCGTCGGTGCCGTCGGTCGCGGCGTCGACGGCCGCCCGGGTCACCTCGTGGATGCCCCGGGTGTCGACGTCGGTCATCGTGAACACGGAGACGTCGCTCTCGCGGAGTTCGACCCGTTCCTGCTCGTCGAGGTCACGCGTGCCGACGAGCGCGACGTTCTCGGGGTCGACGCCGGCGTCGGCCCACTCGCGGCCGGCGAAGGTCCCCCGCCCCAGGATAGCCGCCAGGGACATCCCGTGGACGTTCCCGCTGGGCGTGGTCGTCGGCGTGTTGAAATCGCCGTGGGCGTCGAACCAGACGATGCCGATATCGCGGTCGCGGGCGACGCCGCCGACGGTCCCGACCGCGATGGAGTGGTCGCCCCCCAGCACGAGCGGGAGGTGGTCGTCTGCAACGGCAGTCGAGACCTCTGTGGCCAAGTCCGCACAGACCTCGCCAGTGGCCGCGAGGTACTTCGCGCGCCCCTCGGCCGGTTTGCCGGCGTCGGGGTCGGTCTGTTCCGGGCTCGGGACCGTCACGTCGCCGCCGTCGACGCAGCCGAGTCCGAGCGTCCCGACCGCGTCAGCGAGGCCCGCGTACCGGATCGCCGACGGCCCCATGTCGACGCCGCGCCTGTCTGCCCCCAGGTCCATCGGCACCCCGAATACGCGCACTGGCCGGTCCATGGGCACCGTTGCACGGCGACTGACAAAAAATCGCTGGCGGCCTCACGAATCGGTTGGTCCCGGCACGGGTGCGTGGTTCAGCAGTGGCCGGTGTCGTTCTCGCGAACTATCCGCACCGCACCGCTCTCGTGGTCGAACTCGAACTCGTTGATAGAGCAGTAGTCCTGTGACTGCTCCAGGACCGCTTCGACGATGTCGAGGTCTTTCAGGTGGCCGAGAAGCAGGCGGATGGGGCCACCGTGGGTCACGACGAGGACCGTCTCCGCCGGGTCACACTCGGCCACTGTCCCCTCCCACCGCTCGATGACGCGGTCGCGAAGGTCCGCGAGGCTCTCGCCGCTTTCGGCCCGTCTGTGGGCCGCTTCCTGGCCCGCCTCCTCGAGTGCGTGCTCGGGGAACCGCTCCCGCATCTCGTCGACCGGCAGGCCCTGGTAGACGCCGAGGTCACGCTCGCGCCACGCCGATTCGTACGTGACGGGCGCGTCGACGTGGTCGAGCAGGACGTCGGCCGTCTCCTCCGCACGACAGAGGTCTGACGACAGGATGCGGTCGATGTCGTATCGCTCCGTGAGCGTCGCGCCGAGGTGGTCGGCTTCCTCGCGGCCGAGGCCGGTGAGGCGGGCGGGCGCCCAGCCCTGTATCAGTTGCTCCCGGTTCCACGTGGTCTCGCCGTGTCGGACTGCGACGATAGTTGTCATGCCCTGCGAGAGGCCGGAAACGGGTGTTACCGGTACTGCGAACAGACACGTTCGAGCCCTTCCTCGAAGCCGATTTCGGGTTCCCAGCCGGTCGCCTCCGTCATCTTCGACGGGTCGGCCATGGTGTCGTGGACGTAGACGTCTTCGGGGATGGGGTTGTCCTCGTAGACCGGTTCGACGTCGGTCCCGAGTTCCTCGTTGAGCGCGTCGACGAGGTGGTTGAGGCTGTACTGCTCGCCGGTACCGAGGTTGTAGATGCCGTCGAGTTCGTGGTCGGCGGCCAGTTCCAGCCCGCGGACGATGTCGTCGACGTGGGTGAAATCCCGGGTCTGGGTGCCGTCGCCCCATATCTCGGGCGGCCGGCCGTTGGCGATGTCGTCGGCGAACTGCGCGATGAGGTTGGCGTACTCGCCCTTGTGGCCCTCGGCGCCCTCTTTCATCCCCTGGTAGACCGAGAAAAACCGCATCCCCGCCAGCGAGAGGCCGTAGTGGTTGTGGAAATACTCGGCGTATGTCTCGCGGGCCATCTTCGAGGCCTCGTAGCCCGTGTTGACCGTCACGTCCATGTCCTCGGGCGAGGGCTCGGTCCGGTCCCCGTAGATAGAGGACGTCGAGGCGTAGACGACGGTGTCACAGCCGTCCTGGCGGGCCTGGTCGACGGTGTTGACGAAGCCCTCGACGTTGACGCGGGCGCCGCGGGCGGGGTCGTCCTCGTGCATCGCGTACGACGACAGCGCCGCGATGTGGAACACGACGTCGACGTCCGTCGGGAGGTCGTCGTCGAGGACGCTCCCGTCGACGAACGTTACGCCGTCCGCGAGGTTCTCGGGCGTGCCGAGATAACAGTCGTCGAGCGCGACCACGTCGTTGTCCGCCGCGAGCGAGTTCGCCAGATTCGACCCGATAAAGCCCGCCCCGCCCGTTACGAGAACCCGCTTGCCTTCCATGCTACTGACTCCCCGACGGGCATACATAACTGGTACGATGTCAGTCCGGCGGGCCCGACGCCGCGCGCCCGCGTCGAAAACCACCCGGTTCCGGTCGCACCACCGTCGCTTTTATGAAAAACAACGTCGAAGAACAATCCATGTCATCGATCGAACTGACGCCCAGTCAGAAAAACATCCTTCAGGAACTCGTAAATCTCTACCGCGAGTCCGAAAGCGCGGTCAAAGGCGAGGACATCGCCGACAAGGTCGACCGCAACCCGGGGACGATCCGCAACCAGATGCAGAGCCTGAAGGCGCTCCAGCTCGTCGAGGGCGTGCCGGGGCCCAAGGGGGGATACAAGCCGACTGCGACCGCCTACGACGCGCTCCAGATCCAGGAGATGGACCAGGCGGCCAACGTGCCGCTGAAACACAACGGCGACAGCGTCGAGGACGCGAACGTCGAGGAGATAGACCTCACGAGCGTCCACCACCCCGAGGAGTGTCGCGCGGAGATCAAACTCCAGGGCTCTATCGCGGACTTCCACGAGGGGGACACCATCACCGTCGGTCCGACGCCGCTCTCGAAGCTCCAGATCATCGGGACCATCGAGGGCAAAGACGACACGAGCAACAAGCTCATTCTCACTATCGACGACATGCGAGCCCCGGCGGAGGAGCCGGAGCACTGACCGGACGCCCGCCTCCATCTCTATTTTTCGTGAGGGATACCCGGCGAGGTCTGCGATTCTCGGGGGGATTTCGCAGGCTTTGTATCACGTCACTCCTGACTGACCCGTATGACAGAGAAGGTCGTGGTGCTGGGCTCCGGCTACGCGGGGGCTGGCGCCGTACAGAGTCTCGAAGCCAGCCTCGGGCCGGAGGCCGACCTGACGTGGGTCTCGGACGTCGACTACCACCTGGTCTTACACGAGTCCCACCGCTGTATCCGCGACCCGACCGTCCGGGAGAAGATCACCGTCCCGGTGACCGAGATCAGGTCCGACTCGACGACGTTCCGACAGGGGGAGGTCGTCGGCATCGACACCGACGACCGCGAGGTCGAACTCGCGGGCGGCGGGACGGTCCCGTACGATTACCTGCTGGTCGCGCTCGGGTCACGGACGGCCTTTTTCGGCATCGAGGGGCTCGAAGAGCACGCCCGCACGCTCAAGAGCCTCGACGACGCGCTGGCGATCCACGACGCCGTCTCGGAGGCGGCCGCGGCCGCGAGCCACGGGGACCCGGCGCAGGTGGTCATCGGGGGCGCCGGCCTCTCTGGTATCCAGACCGCCGGCGAGGTCGCCGGGTTCCGCGACGACCACAACGCCGACATCGACATCCACCTGGTCGAGGGGCTAGAGCGGATCCTGCCCGGCAGCGACCCGCAACTCCAGGGTGCACTCCGGAAACGTCTCGAAGCGGCCGACGTCGACGTCCGGACCGGCGAGTTCATCGGGAAGGTCGACGAGGACCGGGTCTACGTCGGCGACGACGACGAACTCGCGTACGACGTGCTGGTCTGGGCCGGCGGCATCACCGGCCGCGAGGCCGTCCGGGACGCCAACGTCGACAAGGACGACCGCAGCCACCGCATCTACGCCGAGCGCACCTTCGAAACCACCGACGACCGCGTGTTCGCGATGGGTGACAGCGCGCTCATCGACCAGCCGGGCGAGGAGCCCGCGCCCCCCACCGCCCAGGCCGCCTGGCAGGCCGCCGAGGTCGCCGGCACCAACCTCGCGCGCCGCGTCAACGGCCAGCCGCTCACCGAATGGACCCACAAGGACAAGGGGACGGTCGTCTCCATCGGCGAGAAGGCCGTCGCACACGACGTGCTGTACGTGCCGCTCTCGACGTTCGGCGGCACGCCCGCCGAGATCCTCAAGAAAGGCATCGCCGCCCGCTGGATCGCCGACATCGCCGGCGTCCGCCGGGCCATCAGCGCCTGGTCGGACATGTAGCCGCCGGGCGAGTCGTCACTCCCGCCGGTAGGCGCCGAACGCTCGCTCGAAATCGGTTTCGACGGACGCCGACGCTTCGTCGGTGTAGAGGAACGGTCCCCGCGTCACCGCCATCTCCGCGAGCGGGTCCCGTCCCGCCGCGTCCGGACTGGTCAGCGCGCGCTGGTGCCAGTCGCCCAGTTCCAGCGCGAGTTCGTCGGCCACCGCCGGGTACTCCGAGATGACGTTCTCGGTCATGTGGGGGTCCTCGTCGAGGTTGTGGAGGAGTTCGTGACTCCGCCCCGGCATGTCGGGGTCGTCGAACTGCCCGGGCATCGACTTCTTTCCGGGGTGGAGCAGGCGGATGTACACCCACTGGTCGCGATAGACCGCGCGGCCGAACGACGCGATGCCCTGGCCACAGACGAGATACTCCCGCCCGTCGAAGTCCCGACCGTCCAGGGCGGCCGAAAACGGCGCGGCGTCCCAGCGGGCCGGCACGTCCAGCCCCGCCCGGTCAAGCAGTGTCGCGGACAGGTCGAACTGGTAGACCTGCGCGTCGACGTAGCCGGTCGCCCCGGCCATCGGCCCGGAGACTATCATCGGCACCTGCTGGCACGGGGGATGCGGGAAGCCGTGCCCGCAGTAGCGGACGTGTTCGCCCAGCGCCTCGCCGTGGTCGGCCGTGACGACGACTGTCGTCTCCTCCCGGACGCCGGCCCGCTCCAGCGCGCCGAGCAACTCGGCGACGGCGTCGTCGACCTTCCGGATGGCGGCGTCGTAGCAGTCGATGATCCGCTCGGCGTCCGCGCGGGACTCGATACTGCCGGGGACGTCGAGTTCTTCGCCGCGCCAGGAGTCGGTCTCGGTCGGGGCGCCCGGATCCGCGGGCTGCTGGGCGGCGATGGCCGCCTCGTCGGGCCAGGGCGCCGCCGGCCCGGACTCACGGACCGTCTCCATCGTCTCGTCGCTGATCCCCCTGTAGGGCTGGTGGACGTCCCAGTAGTTGACGTGAAGCAGCCAGTCGTCGTCGGCGGCGTGGCGGTCCAGCCAGTCGACGGCGACTGGCGTCACGTCGTCAGCGTGTTCCATCCCGCAACTGGTCGTCGGCTGGATCGACTCCCGGAAGCCGGCGCTGAAGTGGTACGCGAGGTGGCGCTTCGAGAACGACGAGATAGACGCCGTGTGGACGCCGGCCTCCGAGAGTTGCCGGAACGTGAGTGGCCGGTCGGGGTCCCCGCTGTGGCCCTCCCCGGGTTCCTCGTGGTCCTGGCCGGTGCCGTGGTGAGTGACGACGCCGGTCTTGAGGCCGAACCGGCCGGTCGCGAGCGCGGTCCGGGAGGGGAGGCACGGTGTGTCCGAGGCGAAACACCGGTCGAAGACGACGCCGGACGACGCCAGGTCGTCGATGGTCGGCGACGTCTCGCGTTCGTAGCCGTAACAGCCCAGTCTGTCGGGTCGCAGCGAGTCGACGTCGAGAAGCAGGACGCGCATAGCCCACGTAGCGAGACCAGCTACAAAATACCCCCCGAGCGGGCAGGAAACGGGGACGACTGCTCCCGGTCGGTAGAGGACAGTGCCGACCCCCGTTCCACGCCGGCCGTCGCCTACCACTCCGCGACAGAGCCGTCGTCGTGGTGCCACCGGGGCGCGCTCCAGTTCGCCGAGTCCGCATCGACCTCCGCCAGCGCGTCCTCGTCGACCGCGACGCCGAGCCCCGGCTTCTCGGGGAGTGACACGTAGGCGCCGTCGTCGCTGTAGTCGAACAGCTCCGGGTTCTCGACCCACACCGGGACGCCGTCGCCCCGGTGGACGACCTGCTCCTGGACGAGCGCGTTGGGGGCGCAGGCGTCGACCTGCAGACAGGCCGCCAGCGAGACGGGCCCGAGCGGGCAGTGTGGCGCCAGCGCGACGTCGTAGGCCGCCGCCATGTCCGCGATTTTTTTCGTCTCGGTGATGCCTCCGGCGTGGGAGACGTCCGGTTGAGCGACGTCGATAGCACCCGACGCGAGCACCTCCTTGAAATCCCACCGGGAGAAGAGCCGTTCGCCGGTCGCGATCGGAACCGACGTCCCGGCCGCGATGACATCCTCCTCGGCGTGAACGCCGAGGTTTCCACGCGCTCGGGGCCGGGCGGTCCCGACACCAACGGTGGCAAGATTCCGCCCCAGGGGCGTACTCCGGTTCGTGCTCGGTACGTGAGCCCCCACGAGGGGTGT